>CAZWIF010000024.1:0-16292 GCA_964634355.1 uncultured Clostridium sp. | reverse complement strand
ACTGGTATTCTTATTGTTCTTGCTTGATCTGCTATAGCTCTAGTTATAGCTTGTCTTATCCACCATGTAGCATAAGTACTAAATTTATATCCTTTTGTATAATCAAATTTTTCTACTGCCTTAATTAATCCCATATTTCCTTCTTGAATTAAATCTAAAAATAACATTCCACGACCTAAGTATTTCTTTGCAATACTTACTACCAATCTTAAGTTTGACTCTGCTAATTTTTGTCTTGCCCCTTCATCTCCCTCTAATATTCTTTTTGCCAAATCAAGTTCCTCTTCATAACTTAATAGTGGAATTTTTCCAATCTCTCTTAAATACATTCTAACTGGATCATCTATGCTTATTCCCTCAAAGTCTGTTACATTATTCATTTCTTCTAAAGTAACTTCTTCTATGTCATTTAAATCTTCAATGTCTGGCTCTTCATCAAAATCAGTATCTAATAAATTTACTCCACTTTTTTCAAAAGCGTCAAAAACCTTATCAATTTGGTCTGGATTAACCCCCTCCAATTCTGACGCAAGTTCTCCATATGTTATACTGCCTTTTTTCTTCGCTTTTTCTAATATAACTTCAACTTTTTCTTTTTTTATATCATCTGTTTGATTTTCATTTTTGATTTCATTTTCTTCTTGATTTAGTTCTTCTTTACCATTCATCAATTTTTCCTCCCACTTTATTTTGTTATTTTTTTACTAAGAGATTTCAATTCATTTTCCAACTCTAGCAACTCTTCACTTGATATATTTTCACTAGATAGCTTCCTTAGGATTTCACTTTTTCGATTAAGCATTTTTTCTTTTTCAAATTTGTTTAATATATCATCTATAGCTTTTTCTGTATCACTAATATCAAAGTCACTCGACATTATATATGTAATATGATTAATGAGATTTTCATCCTCAAATAAATCAAATACATTATTAATATCTCCTTTTTCAAATTGTTCATACAGTTTTTTCGCTATTTCTTTATTTTTTTCATCTTTGAAGTCATTAATATCAATTGCATTTTTTATTTTGATAAAGTCATCTTTGTTATTATCTAATAATAAAGAAATAATTAGGTTTTCTCTTATAATATCATTATTAAGATTTTTTGTCTTTTCCTTAGTAGTTGTCCTCTTTATCGCATTTGGTTTTTCTAAAATTTTATTTCCTTTATTTATGGTATATTGCAATTTGTTCAGTTGTGCATATATTGACTCTTTCGATATATTATATTGTTCTGCAAATTTTGTAATGTATATTTCTTTTTCAATATTATTTTCGACCTTTAATAAAATCTTACTAACTTCATTTAAAAATTTTATTTTATCGCTGACATTGTCTAAATTTAAAGTTTCTTTTAATTTCTTTACTTTAAATTCAACTAAAGAAATTGCACTATCCATAGCTTTTTTCATTTGTCCTGAACCATATTTTACAATATACTCATCAGGATCTTTTGCTCCACTTATTTGCAATATTCTTATATCATATCTTAGAGTTTGTAATATTTCTAAACTTCTAGCCGTAGCCCCTTGTCCAGCGGAATCTGAATCATATCCAATTATGACTTTTTCAAATCCATTAAGTAATCTCCCTTGTTGCTCTGTCAATGCTGTTCCAAGTGATGCCACAACATTATTTATTCCTCTTTGATGTAATGATATAACATCCATATACCCCTCTACAAGCATGATTGATTTTTCTCCACTCTTCTTTGCTATATTCATTGCAAATAAGTGTCTTCTTTTATTATATACTACTGTATCTGGAGAGTTTATATATTTAGGTTTACTATCATCTAACGCTCTACCTCCAAAAGCAATTACTCTGTCTCTTACATCTTTTATTGTAAACATCAATCTATTCCTAAAAGCATCATATATCCTCCCTGTTCTTTCAGACTTGATTACAAGTTTAGATGCTAGTATTTCCTCATCACTAAAATTATTCTTTTTTAGTTCTTGATAAAGCTCATCAAAATTCCCTGAAAATCCTATCCCAAAAGTTTTTAAGGCATATTTATTCATTTTCCTTTTTCTTACATAATCTTGTGCTATTTTAGCTTTAGGCTCTAATAAATTTTTCTGATAAAACTCTGATGCAAATTCATTTATCTGATAAACCTTAGTTTTTAAATCTTGCAATCTCTCATCTTTTTCGTCATTTACTAAAACAGGTAAAGTAATATTGGCTCTTTCTGCTAATGTCTCAATTGCTTCTTTAAATGTAATATTTTCTATTTTTTTTATAAAACCTAATACATCTCCTCCTTCTCCACATCCAAAGCAATGAAATATTTGCTTATCTGGAGAAACATAAAAAGATGGTGATTTTTCTTTATGAAATGGACACAATCCTGAATAGCTTCTTCCACTTCTTTTTAATACAACATACTGTGATACAACATCTAAAATATTATTACTGTTTCTAATTTCGTCAATTATTTCATTGCTATATCTCATCATTATATTCTTTTCACCTTTCTTCTCATTACTATTATACTATTCGACAGATATACTCTAAATCCTTCTTTATGTAGAGTAGTGGGTTTTTTAGTTTTTATATAATAGGAAAGTAATACCCTCCTATTATATAAAAAAATTCGAGCTTTTTACCCGAATTTTTTGTGTCTATCCGACATTTAAATCTTCATTATCTGTATTATCAAATGGAATAAACTTATTCACTACACCTGATGTATTTACATTGTCTACCCTAAACTCCTGATATGATTTTAGAATTGTGTTATCCACAAGGTTTTCCACTTCATCTTGAGAAGAACTTTCTGCTAGTGCTAATTCACTTATTAATATTTGTCTAGCATTTAATAACATTTTCTTCTCTCCAGTTGATAATCCTTTCTCTTTTTGTTTAAAACTCAGATTTCTTACAACATCTGCAACCTCATAAATATCTCCGCTTTTCATTTTTTCCATGTTATCTCTATATCTTTTATTCCAGTTTTGAGACATTTCAGTTTCATCTTCTTCTAATATTTTAAACACTCTATCTGCTGAACTTTTATCTATTATACTTCTTACACCAACCTCTTCTGCTTTTGCTGTTGGCACCATTACTTTTACTTCTCCAGGCATCTTTATTATGTAATATGATTGTTTTTCTCCTAATATGTTTTTCTCCTCTATTGCATCTACTGTTCCTGCTCCATGCATTGGATATACTATGTAATCTCCTACATTAAACATTTTTATACCCTCTCCCTTCATTGTCTTTTCCCCTTGTCAACATATTAATTATACTACAAAATATGGTAAAAGTCAAAAGATTTGGTAAAAGTTTTTATGAATTTTTTATGTCTATCTATTCTCCACCTCTTATATGTTTCCTAGTCATTTCAAGCAGATTTAACTTTGAGAATCCAATTACTTGAGTCTTTGATCTATCTTTTTTTAGTTCTTTACTTAATAGTTCTTCAATTTCTTTCTTATGCTCACTTAAGTCCATATCAATATAGTCTATTATAATTACTCCTCCTATATCTCTTAGTCTTAATTGTTTGGCTATCTCTATTGTCGCCTCTTTATTCACTTTCAAAATGGTTTCTTCAACATCCTTTTTCCCTGTATATTTACCAGAATTAACATCTATTGCAGTTAAAGCCTCTGTTTTATCTATTGTTATAAATCCTCCACATTTTAAATAAATCTTTCTTGCCTTAGACTTTTCAATTTGAATATTTGTATCATATATGTTTAATATTTCTTCATTTTCTCTTAGTTCTAATATTATATCACTTTCATTATCTATACCATCTAGTATTTTTTCAACCTCCTCAAATTCACTTTTACTGTTAACAATTATCTTTTTTATATCCTTATCAATTAAATCAATTATCATTTTCTTTATAAAACTATTCCCCGAGTCTATTAATATTGGGGCTTTATTTTTTTCACTTGATACTCTTTCTTTAATTTTTAGCCACCTCTGTATTGACTGCTCTAAATCTGATTTTATTTCTTCTTTACTTTTTCCTATGCTTGATGTTCTTATTATTGCACCATAGTTTTTAGGAATTAAACTTTTTACTATATTAATTAGTCTAACTTTTTCTTCCTCGCTTTCTATTTTTTGTGAGGCTGTTATTATTTCAGTTTCAGGCATAAGTACTATAAGCCTATTGGCTAAGCTAATATGTGTTGAAACTTTTGCACCCTTAATATGAGTTGCATCTCTTTTTACCTGCACTAACAACTTATCTCCTTGTTTTATAACTTCACTTATTCTTTTATCACACTTTTCTATCTCCTTTGTTATATCCACTTTAGGTAAAATATCTTTCAAATGTATAAAAGTATTTTTTTCTTCTCCAATATCTATAAATGCTGCTTGCATTCCAGGTAATATATCTTTTACAACTCCAAGATAAATTTTTTCTTCTAAATAATTTTTATTTTCTATATCCTCATATCTCTCCAATAATATTCCATTTTCTAATAAGGCTATTGTTGTTCCTTTACTATTCTTGTTTATTAGAATCTCTTTCACTTTTAATCACATTCCTTTTTCAATTTATAAATTATTTAGGGAATAAAATTTGCCCCTACATCAGTTAAATTTATTCATAGCTATATCTATTCCATTCTTTAGTATCTCAATAATAGCAGATTTAGCACTAGCAATACCTTCATCTAATATTTCTCTTTCATCTCTTGGAATTTTATCTAGCACATAATTAATCAAGTCTCCTTTAAATTGCGGTGTACCTGTTCCAACCCTTATGCGTACAAATTCATTTGTTGAGAGTTCTTGTATAACAGACTTCATTCCATTATGTGAACCTGCATTACCTTTTTTTCTAATCCTTATTTTTCCTTTATCTACATCAATATCATCATATATAATTATAATCTTATCATTATCTATTTTATAAAAATCTTTAAACTCCCTTATAGCTTTCCCGCTTAAATTCATAAATGTTTGTGGCTTAAGAAGAAGTACTTTTTTTCCTTCAATACACCCATTTCCATATAAAGCATTAAATTTATTTCTATTAATATCAATCTTTGTTTCTTTCGCTATACAATTTATAACATCAAACCCCATATTATGTCTTGTATTAGCATATTCTGGTTCTGGATTTCCAAGTCCTACTATTAAATACATATTTTCAGTCCTTTCTTTTTTTATAAAGAGAGTGGTTCTTTTCCCAAACTTTGAATTAAGAACCTCCACATCTCATCAAATATTTAGCATTATAACTAAATACTCTGAATTGACATAATAGATATTATACCACAATATTTACAAAATTTTAACTTTTTTTTCTAAATATGTTGAATAAATATAAATATTATTAACTTTTCTCTTAATTATTCCTTCAATCGCAGTTTGATATAACTCTAATTGTTTCTTATATTTTTCTTTTAATATTTCTTCTCTTCCCTCTGGCACATAATCAGTTTTATAATCAATTAATATTACCTTATCATCTTTAGTTATATAATATAAATCTATAATTCCTTGTACAAGGATTTTTTCACTTATATTATCCTCATAAATCATATTTGCTGGTATATTAATATAAAAAGGTTGTTCCTTATATATCTTTTTAGCAGTTTTTAATTCTTCAAAAATATCTGACTTTGTAAATGCATATATTTTATTTAAATTAATACTTTCCGCTTCTTTTTCAGTTATAATTTCTTTTCTGACCAAGTTTTGCACTAATTCTTTTATCTTCTCAATAGTATATTCCTCTTTTTCTTCCAACTTCTGTAATACCAAATGAGTTAAGGTTCCTTTTCTTGCAGCAGATATTTCTATCTCATCCTTCAAGAATTTAGGTTCTGAGAAGGAAAGTTCATTAGCACTAAACTCTTCATTACTTATTTGTTTTATTTTGCTTACAGAGCTCTTTGTTATTATTTTTGTTGATGCTAAGTATTTATAACTCCAATTCAATTTTTCCCTTATATCTTTTATTTCACCTTCGCAATATTCTTGTCCTTCTAATACTTCACTTAGTTTTTTTCTCTCTTCTTGTTCATTTACATTTGAAGTTTCCATTATAGTTGCTTGATTATGCATTTCTACTCTTAATATATCTTCTATCCTTCTTTTGTTATATAAATATACTAATTCCAAAAAGTCAATATATCTCATGTATCTTTTTAATATGTTCTTACTTATTTTTTCATTATTATATTTCTCATAACATTTTAGTAACTCTTCTTTTTCTAATAATTTTTTTTCTATTCCCTTTTCAGTTCCCGTTATTATCATTTTTTCTTTTGCTCTTGTTAAAGCTACATATAATATTCTAAGTTCTTCAGCAACAAGCTCTTGCTTAGTTTTATTTCCAATTGCTTTCTTTGATAAAGTATCAAATTTTATATTCAATTCTGTATCAATATATTTAGGTCCTAATCCCAATTCATTGTGTAATAATATATCATCATTATTTATATCCATAATATTAAATTTCTTACCTGTCCCACTTAAGAATACAATTGGAAATTCAAGACCTTTACTCTTATGAATACTCATTATTCTTACGACATTTTCATTCTCACCTATAAGTTTTGGTCCACTCATATCCCCACTAGTGATTTGAAGTTTTTCTATAAAATTTATAAAATTGAATAATCCTTTAAAGCTTGTTTTCTCATACTGTTTAGCCTTTTCAAACAACATTTTTAAATTTGCAGTTCTATATTCTCCATTTGTCATTAAACTAACATAATTATAAAAACCCGTTTCTATATAAATAGACCATATTAATTCATCCAATGGTAAATATTTTGATTTTTCTCTCCATGTATTTAGCTTATATATATATTCCTCTAGTTTATGTTTGATGTTCGCATCTGCATTCTTCTTTAAGATATATTCCTCCATAGAATAATAAAAAGCCTTGTCTTTATCTTTCATTCTAATTTTAATTAATTCATTATCATTAAAATTTCCTATTATACTTCTTAATACTATTATTTGCGCTATATCATTTGATGGATTATCTATAACTCTTAATAAGCTCATCATTACTTGTATTTCAAATGAATTCAAATATTCAGAGGTAGCATCGCAGAAAACTGGTATATTTAGTGCAGTAAGTTCTTTTTCAAATATATTTGCACTATTTTTTGTACTTCTTAATAATATTGCAAAATCTCTATATGTCGCTGGTCTATAATTCTTATCTTTATCACAAACCATATACTTCTCATCTATCAGTTGTTTTATTTTGTTTGCAACAAATTTTGCCTCTACGACTACACTCTCAATTGGTTCACTTTCTTCATATGAAGTCTCCTCTTCACATTCTTTTTCTTCATTCATTTCTATTATATGTAACTCTGGTAATAAATTTCCTCCATTAGGATAATCCTCAGCACCTAAGTTTAAATATTCGCCTTCATTATACTCAATCTCTCCAAATTCTTCTGACATTATATTTTGAAATATCAAATTTGTTAAATTAAGCACTTCTTTTCTACTTCTAAAGTTTTTGAATAATTTTATTTTTAAATTGTCCTCTTCTTTCTTATCCTCTTTTAATTTATAAGTATTATATTTTTCCAAAAACAACTCAGGTCTAGCTTGTCTAAACTTATATATACTTTGCTTAACATCTCCAACCATGAATATATTATTTTTTCTTGATATTATATTAAGTATATACTCCTGTATCATATTACTATCTTGATATTCATCTATTGCAATCTCTTCAAACTTCTCTTGATATTTATTCGCAATTGCAGAAGGTTTATCATCTTTTATTAATATTGATAAAGCAAAATGTTCGATATCACTAAAATCCACTACGTTTTTATCTTTCTTTTTTTCTCTTAAAGTTCTTCCATATTCCATAACCAATTCTGAAATTAATTTCATTGTTTTATATAAAGATTTTATATCTTCAGTTGCTATTTTCGAATTATAAATTACTATATTTTTCTTTATATTTTCTATGTTCTTTTTTATCAATTCTCTTCTCTTCTTCAATTCTTCACTTACATCCACTGGAGCCTTCTTATCCTTTGACCATCTATCAAAAAAGAATTCTTGAAGATTTTGATATAATTCCTCCCAGTTACTAGATTCATATACTTTCTCTAATTTTCTTACATCCTCTGATAATACAACAAATATTTTCTGCATATCAGACTCTTTTTCTGCTCTATCTCTTAAATCTTTAGACTGTAAAATTGCATCTAATATATCTTCTTTTGCATTTTCATATAATATTTTCCCCCATTGTGTTTCACTAAAGTCAATTTCATCACTTATATTAAATTTTTCCACCTGTTCATTTAACCATCTATAAGGAAAAGGCATGCTCTGAATATAATTATGTATCTTCAATATAATTTCTTTTAAATTTTCATCTCCTCTATATGTCGTATATGTATTGATTAACTCTAAAAAACTCTCTTCATGTTTTTCATACTTATCTTCAAACATTTCCTCTAATATTTCTTGCTTTAGAATTTTAAGTTCTACATCATCTGCAATTCGAAAATTAGGTGAAATATCTAATTCAAAAAAATTGTTTTTTACCACATCTAAACAAAAGGAATCTATTGTACAGATATTAGCTTTTGGTAACAATGTAATTTGTCTTTGTAAATGAGTATCCTCTGGTTTTTGTTCAATTCTTTTATAAATCTCCTCTAATATTCTTTCTCTCATTTGAGTGGCAGCCAAATTTGTAAATGTTACTACTAGGATTTTATCAATATCTATTCTTTCATTTATTATTTTATTAACTATTCTCTCAACCAACACAGCAGTCTTTCCACTTCCAGCAGCCGCAGCCACTAGAATATTGCTGCCTTTTTCATTAATTGCTTGTTCTTGTTCCCTCGTCCATTGCATAAGCTCTAATTCCTTTCTCAATAAAAGACAAAAACGTCCCTTTGTCTTTCTTTTTCGTTATCTAGTATAACATAAAATCACATAATTGTGAACTAATATACGAATTATAATTTAGATATGAGAATTAAAAACGGATATATGTCATAATCATTTATACAATCAACAATTTGTATATTTTTCAGTTTTTTGTGAATAATACCAAATATAAATATTTTAATTATTGGAGGTATAATTATGGATAATAACCCAAATTTAAAGGTTTTAAAAGAATTGCACAAAGGTGCTCAAATGGGAATAAACGCTCTTTCTTACGTATCTGATAAGGTCACAGATGATGGTTTTAAGAAAGAATTAAGTACTCAATACAATCAGTATGAAGATATATTAACTCGTGTAACAGATATATATAATGATTATGGTGAAGTTCCTGCTACTTTTAATTTTAAAGAAGATATGATGACATGGATGGGAATTCAGATGAACACAGCCAATGACAAAAGTCCATCTAAGATTTCTGAATTATTAATTCAAGGAAATACAATGGGAATTATTGAAGGAAGACGTCTTTTAAATAATAATCCTGCTGTTGAAGCACATATTAAACAAACTTTAAATGATTTTGTTACATTGCAAGAAAATAGTGTAACAAAACTAAAAGAATATCTATAAAAAGTGTAAAAATGCCAGTGAGGACGGAGATTTTTACCACTGGCATTTTCTTATTTATTTAACATTCCCACTATTTGTGGATAAATTTTTTCAGCATTCTTTTTCCAGTTTTCTATTACTTTTATTGAATTGTCTCTACTACTGGAAAAAACCTGTACTTCAAATATTTTCTTATTATTTTCTTTAATTCCACACTTTATCAAGAATTCGTCTTCTTTACTAGGAAAAAAATCAGCATATATCGCTTCTTCGTTTTCTATTTTCTTCATTGTATTTTTTAATGTCTCATCAACTCTATCTTTAATAGCTCCTGGAAGCATATCTATTGTAAGTTTTACGGTTTCTCTTCCAGACATTGTTATCACATAAAATTTTTGTTTTTCTTCCTCATATTCGATAAGATATCTATTTTCTTTAAGATCTATTAAAAATTGTTGAAAATAGAAATAATTCATATCTTCTATTGATTGAATTAAGTCTAGTAATTCCGAATTTGTAACAGGTTTATTAATTTTAGATAATACATATAAGATTAGAACTTTACTTTCAGCTAATTCTTCTTTGTCAGTAGTAAGTTTCATATATAACCTCCATTATTCTATTATCATCTTTGAAATTTCTTCCCATGTTTTCTCTGTATAAATTCTTCTTTCGGATGAGAATGGTATTACAACTGTTCCAGCTAGTATATTTAATTCTTTTTTTATTTCTTCAACAGCTGTATCCACCTTTGTTACAGCTATTTTATCGGCTTTATTTGCAACAATAATAAATGGTATATTAGTACTTCTTATGTAATTATACATTAATTTATCGTCAGACGTTGGTTTGTGCCTAATATCAAGTATTAAAATTATTAATTGTATATTTTCTCTTATTGATAAATACTTTTCAATAAACTGTCCAACTCTTAATTGTTCTTCCTTTGACATCTTACTATAACCATATCCTGGTAAATCAACAAAGTAAAATAAACTGTCCATATTGTAGAAATTTATCTGTCTGGTCTTGCCTGGTGTTGAACTTGTCCTTGCTAATGCCTTTCTATTTATTAGCGTATTTATAAAAGATGATTTACCAACATTTGATTTACCAGCAAGTACTATTTCTGGTAAATGATTATTTGGATATTGTTTTGGACTTACTGCCGATATTTCAAATTTTGGATTTTTAATTATCATATTTTTCACCTTTTTCAATTATCTTTTTTCCACCCATATATGGTTGTAAGACTTTTGGTATTTTTACAGAACCATCTTCTTGATAATTATTTTCGATTACAGCAATTAATCCTCTTGGACTTGCTACTACTGTATTATTTAATGTATATACTAATTTATTTCCCTTTTGCGTTTTCATTCTAATTCCTAAACGTCTTGCTTGTGCATCTCCTAAAGTTGAACAACTTCCTACTTCAAAATATTTTTGCTGTCTTGGGCTCCATGCTTCTACATCACAAGACTTAACTTTAAGATCTGCTAAATCTCCTGAGCAACATTCTAATGTTCTTACTGGAACATCTAGACTTCTAAAGAATTCTACTGTAGCCTTCCACATTTTGTTGTACCAATCCATATGCTCTTCTGGCTTACACAAAACTATCATTTCTTGTTTCTCAAATTGATGAACTCTATATAATCCTCTTTCTTCTAATCCATGTGAGCCACCTTCTTTTCTAAAGCAAGGTGAATATGATGTTAAACAAATTGGAAGTTCTTCTTCTTTTACAATCTGTCCTTTGAATTTACCTATCATTGAATGCTCTGATGTACCAATTAAAAATAAATCTTCTCCTTCAATTTTGTACATCATTGCCTCCATCTCTTCAAATGACATTACACCATTTACTACCTCTGAATGTATCATAAAAGGAGGTATACAGTATGTAAAACCTTTATTTATCATAAAATCTCTTGCATATGTAAGCATTGCAGAATGAAGACGAGCTATATCACCCATCAAATAATAGAAACCTGTTCCACTTGTTCTTCCTGCACTTTCTTTATCCAATCCCATTAAATGCTCTATAATGTCTGCATGATATGGGATTTCATAACTTGGTACAACAGGTTCTCCAAATCTTTCATTTTCAACATTTTCGCTATCATCTTTTCCTATTGGAACAGAGGCATCCATGATATTTGGAATCTTCATCATCATTTCCCTTATTTGTGTAGAATATTCTGTTTCAAGCTTCTCATTTTCAGCTAATTTGGCATTTATTGCTGTAACTTTTGCTTTTATTCCTTCTGCTTCCTCTTTCTTTCCCTCACGCATTAAGCCACCAATCGTGTTACTCAAAGTATTTCTTTGATTTCTTAAATCATCATCCTTCATTGTTATTTCACGATTTTTCTTATCTAGCTCAATAACTTTATCTACCAATTCCAATTTGTGGTCTTGGAATTTCTTTTTTATATTTTCTTTAACTACTTCTGGATTTTCTCTTACAAATTTTAAATCTAGCATATACTAATCTTTCCTTCCATAAAATGAGAAATAAAAAATTTTGTAATTTCCCATTTTTAATTATAAATTAATTTTCTTTTCAAAGTATATGATATATATTATCACGAATTAATGCATTTTGCAAGAATTATTAGATAGTTTACGTAATTTCATGGAATATTGCAATTTCTGTTCTTCCAAAGGGCAGACGCAAGGCCTGCCCCTACAATTCAGTAAACAATATTTTTTCAATTAAGTCAACATATTTTCTTTTTTTAATTTTCTCTTTATTTTTCTTGTTTTTTGTTGTATAATAATTTCCATATTATAGTAAAGGATTGATGTTTATGGCATATAATTTTAAAGAAGTTGAAAAAAAGTGGCAAAATAAATGGGAAAAAGAAGGAACTTTTAATGCAAAAGATGATTATACAATGAAAAAATGGTATGGACTTATTGAATTTCCATATCCTTCTGGACAAGGATTACATGTAGGTCATCCAAGAAGTTATACAGCACTTGATATTATAGCTAGAAAAAGAAGACTTGAAGGATATAATGTTTTATATCCTATAGGTTTTGATGCATTTGGTCTTCCTGCTGAAAATTATGCTATTAAAACTAATATACACCCACGAGTTGTAACAGCGCAAAATGTTGCACATTTTAAAGAGCAATTAAAATCTATCGGTTTTTCTTTTGATTGGTCTCGTGAGGTAAATACCACCGACCCAAATTATTATAAATGGACTCAATGGATTTTTATTAAATTATTTAAAAATGGTTTAGCATACAAAGCTACAATGCCAATTAATTATTGTACAGGTTGCAAAGTTGGACTTGCTAATGAAGAGGTTGTTAATGGTGTATGTGAAAGATGTGGAAGCCCTGTTATTCAAAAAGAGAAAAGTCAATGGATGCTAAAAATAACTGATTATGCTGAAAAACTTTTAGATGACCTTGATGATGTTAATTATCTTGACAAAATAAAAGCTCAACAGCGTAATTGGATTGGAAAAAGTGAAGGTGCGGAAGTTAAATTTAAAATTGCCAATTCTGACGAAGAATTAGAAATATATACAACTAGACCTGACACCATGTTTGGTGCTACATATATGGTAGTTGCTCCTGAACACCCTATTATTTCAAAATTAGCAGATAGAATAACAAATATGTCTGAAATTGAAAAATATAAAGAAGAGACTTCAAAGAAATCTGATTTTGAAAGAACAGAAATTGCTAAAGATAAAACTGGAGTTGAAATTAAGGGTATAAAAGCAATAAATCCTGCAAATGGTAAAGAAATCCCAATTTGGGTTTCTGATTATGTTTTAATTACTTATGGAACAGGTGCTATTATGGCTGTTCCTGCACATGATGAAAGAGATTATGCTTTTGCGACTAAGTTTGGGCTTCCTATAGTTCAAGTTATTACCAATAAGGATAAAACTATTTCAGTTGAAAATGAAGCTTATGTTAGCAAAGATGAAGGAATAGCAATAAATTCAGATTTTTTAAATGATTTACCTGTAAAAGATGCTATTACAAAAATGATTGAATTTCTTGAGAATAAAGGAATTGGCACTAAAAAAGTTAATTATAAATTAAGAGACTGGGTATTCTCTCGTCAAAGATATTGGGGTGAACCAATACCCATGGTACTTTGTGATAAATGTGGTTGGGTTCCATTAGATGAAAAAGACCTACCTTTAGTTCTACCTGAAGTAGAAGAATTTAAGCCAGGAGAAAATGGAGAGTCTCCTCTTGCAGCCCTAGATGAGTGGATAAAAACTACTTGCCCTCATTGTGGAGGTCCTGCTGAAAGAGAAACAGATACAATGCCTCAATGGGCTGGTTCATCATGGTATTTCCTAAGATATATAGACCCACATAACAATAAAGAATTTGCTTCTAAAAAGGCATTAAATTATTGGTTACCAATAGATTGGTATAATGGTGGTATGGAACATACTACTCTACATCTACTTTATTCAAGATTTTGGCATAAATTTTTATATGATATTGGTGAGGTTCCAACTAAAGAGCCATATGCAAAACGTACTTCTCATGGTATGATTTTAGGAGGAAATGGCGAAAAGATGTCTAAGTCCAAGGGTAATGTTGTAAATCCTGATGATATCATTGCAGAATTTGGAGCGGATGCTTTTAGAACATATGAAATGTTTATAGGTCCGTTTGACCAATCAACACCTTGGTCTATGGAAAGTTTAAGAGGATGTAGCAAATTCCTAGACAGAGTTTGGAATTTACAAACATTTTTAATTGATGGAGACATATATTCTCCTGAATTTGATAAGATGATGAATAAAGCAATAAAGAAAATCTCACAAGATTTTGAGGATATGAAATTTAATACAGCTGTTGCTACACTTATGACTATGATAAATGAATTCTATCGTTTAAAAAGAATTAATAGAGCTGAATTTAATACATTTTTAATATTATTAAACCCTATTGCTCCTCATATTACCGAAGAACTTTATAGCATTATTGGTAATGATAAAACAATAGCCGAAAGTTCTTGGCCAGCATATGATGAAGCAAAAACTATAGATGATGAAATCGAGCTTCCAATTCAAGTAAATGGTAAATTAAAAGGTACAATAAATATAATCAAAGATTCTGAAGAAGAGTTGGTAAAACAACTAGTACATGAAAAAGTTTCAGCAATTCTTGAGGGAAAAAATATAGTAAAAGAAATCTATGTAAAAAATAAAATATATAACATTGTTGTAAAATAATGTATGGGCTAAGGTCGCACCTTAGCCCTTTTATAATGGCAAATTCGCAACTATTACCACGAACCTCCGCCTCCGCCTCCAGAGCCTCCTCCGGAAGATCCACCACCAGAAGAGCCTCCGCCAGAAGAGTCTCTGCCTCCACTATCACTAGAAGGACTTGAAGACATTGCTGTTTGAGCTGAATTCATTGTATTACTCATGAATTTATTAAAATCATGTACTATAAATGGACCACTACAATCATACCAATCTGGAGCTTGTAATGCAATTGTCTCAAATTGACTCATCCAAACATCAGATACTCCCAAAGCATATGTATATGGAAGAATATTATAAAAATATTTAGGATTTTCATTAACTAATGCTTCTAATTGTTCTTTTTCAGCTGTCTCTAAAAACCTTTTAAATCCTCTTATTTTTCCTAATATTTCATTTCCATATGGCGTTCTTTTAGGCATAATTTTCATAAAGAAAATTATAATAGCTATACTAATTATTCCTATAACATACATCACTAAATACATTGTATTATATTGTAATGAAGGTAAAATTAGCATTGCCCAGGGTATTCCTCCAAACCCCAATCCCCATATTAGTCCAAATACTTTAACAAATATAGATGTTTTTCCAAATACCATTTCAAATAATACAGAAAATCCTATTCCAGTGAATAATAAAGCAAATATTATAGTAGCTTCACCCAAAACACCGTCATAATCCAGAAGAGGTTTAACTGTTATTAATACAAAGATAGCAATAATCATTATAATTAGCCATTTTCCTATTCCTGATGCCGTTTTTTCAAATATTTTTTCTTTATTTTTCTTATTATTTATTTTTCTTTCTATTATATTTAATGTTATATAAAAGTTATCATATAAGTCCATATCTGTTACAGACTGTTCCTTTGACGTATCTCTCGCTAGTTCCATTGCTTGTTTCATACCTATTTTTTCTCCACTCGCCTTAGCATCTTTTATTATTTCACTAACTTTTATCATGTCTACCACTTTGCTAGTTCTAAATAGTCCTTTAAAGAATATATCTTCATTTTCATTGTCTCCATCATATTCTTTTAATTTAGTAATCTTAAATCCCTTTGTTTTAGAAAATAATCCTTTTTTCTTAGTTTCCTCTATCTTTAGATATCCTTGATTTGCTAAATATATAAGTAGAGAAATTACACCTTCATCGCTAGAAGACCCTTTATACAAGAATTCAATTTCAGCTGAATTGTAGCCTTCTGGAGGATAAAATTCTACTGTTTCTATTACTTTATCATCTTTTCCATATTTAGACCAAATCATTCCTGCAATTACTGCAAATGCAATACATAGAATGCTAATTATAATTGCATATATATTTTCCTCTGTATTGTCAATCACAAAGTATCCTTCTGGCAATGTTAATCTAACCGTAAATGCTTCTCCGTCTGATAATGTTTTAAGTACAGTTCCACTTATTATATTTCCATTTACAGTATAAGAAACATTAGAACTATTCGTTGAACCTGTATCTCCACTTGAAAATCCTAATGTTGAACTATCAAACTCCTTTGGCATTGTAATTTTAAATG
>CAZWIF010000023.1:8430-16413 GCA_964634355.1 uncultured Clostridium sp. | reverse complement strand
AGAAATGTTACAAGATATAGCAATCTTAACAGGTGGAGAAGTAATAACATCTGATTTAGGATTGGAATTAAAAGATACAACAATAGAGCAATTAGGAAGAGCAAAACAAATTAAGGTTCAAAAAGAAAATACAATAATTGTTGATGGAGCAGGAGATAAGGAAGCAATAGCGGAAAGAATAAAACAAATAAAAGCTCAAATAAATGATACAATGAGTTCTTTTGATAAAGAGAAATATCAAGAAAGACTTGCAAAAATTGCGGGTGGAGTAGCAGTAATTCAAGTTGGAGCTGCAACAGAAATTGAAATGAAGGATAAAAAATTAAGAGTTGAAGATGCATTATCAGCAACAAAAGCTGCTGTTGAAGAAGGAATAGTAGCTGGTGGAGGAACAGCATATGTAAATATTATTCCAAAGGTTGAGGCTATTGTAAAAGAATTAAATGATGATGAAAAGTTAGGAGCAAGAATTATATTAAAAGCTCTTGAGGAACCAGTAAAACAAATCGCAAGGAATGCAGGGTTAGAGCCAGCAGTTATCTTAGAAAAGGTAAAAGCAAGTACAGTTGGAGTTGGATTTGATGCTGCAAAAGAGGAATATGTTGATATGAAAAAGGCAGGAATAGTAGACCCAACAAAGGTAACACGTAGTGCACTTGAAAATGCTGAAAGTATTGCGTCAATGGTACTTACAACAGAGAGCATAGTAACTGATAAAAAAGAAGAAAAATGCAATTGCGGTGGAAACCAAGCGGGTACACCTGATGTGGGTGGAATGTATTAGAAATTACAAAATAAAAATCGAGGTTTATAACCTCGATTTTTATTTTGTAATAATGAACAATATATTTTTATAAAGGTTACTATTTAATGGTGTATAATTAGAAAGTTACAATTCACAGCCCATGAAGATTACTGAGGGAATTCTAATATAATTATTAATTCATTCCGTTCTCTAAGGCGCTTAAGATACTGAATATTCCTATTATAGATACACACTCTAAGGACATACTGTGAATAAATACACGGGGGTCGAACTCATTACTTAATAATTATATTAGAATTCCCTTATCTTAATAAAAATAGCTGTGAATTGTAACATTAAAAAGTTAATATATAAATAAAAATTTAAGAAATGAATTGAATGTATATATTATTTGTGATAAAATGTATGCGAAAAAAGAAAGGAAAATTATTAGTTATAAACTAATAAAGACATGTAAAAATGAATAAGATAAAAAAAATTGTTTTTTGGGTAATCATGATATTAATTTCTGTGTTAGTTTGTTTTACAGCGATAATTTGTGCAGTAACTGTTGCGGGGTTGATGAATGTAACAGAAATAGCAGATAATAATCATACAAACGAGATTGTAAATGAAACTATTGAGAATGAAGAGATTATTGATATAAAAGAAGCTCAGGACAATAATGAAGAAACAACACAGCAAAATAATGTAAATATAGAAGATTTAATATTTGAATTACCAATAAATGGAGCAACTGGATATGCAACAAAAACTACTAATATAAAACAGAATAATTCCGGAAGTAGTGCGACCGTAAAAAGTATTAGTGCAGGAGACGCATTTATGATAATTTCTGAAGAGGATGAATGGTGGTATGTTGACTATAATGGCACAAAGGGTTGGGTTGAAAATACTCTTTGTATGATAAATCTACCAGATATTATTCCATCAATAATTTATGATGATACTAATAGTTACAGTTCACTTTTTAAATCTTCAGGATATAGTTTGCAAGGAATAACAGGTCAGCAACTATATAATGTGAAATCTTATAATGAAAGATTAGGATATGAGCAATATAATATGCCAGTAATATATCAAATGGCAAAAAAAATATATGAGGCTCAAAAATTAGCTCTAGAAAATGGAGATTGTTTAAAAATATATGAAACTTTTAGACCTTATGAAGTTCAAATGAAAGTAGGAGCTGCATTAAGTGAACTAGCAAATATTAATGACGAGGTTTATAACGGAATAAATAATAGTGGTTGGGGCGAAAGTTGGTTTATTGCACAAAAATTATCTAATCACCAACTTGGAGTTGCTATGGATGTAAGCATTGTGAAGGTA
The DNA here is from genome assembly GCA_964634355.1 of uncultured Clostridium sp. Lineage (GTDB taxonomy): Bacteria > Bacillota > Clostridia > TANB77 > CAG-508 > CAKPSH01. The sequence continues at coordinate 14,315 of CAZWIF010000023.1, read as the reverse complement.
AAGAATAAAGTTCAAAGGAATATGAACGGATATGTATATATAGAAGTGACTAATTATACAGAATATGAAATGCCTACTGATATGCATGAGTTAAGTTCGAAAGCGGCAACATTTAAATATCCAGTATCATCTGCATCAAAAACAGCATGGCAAAGTGTGCCTTTAGCTACAACAATGACGCAGGCAGCAATAAATCTTCAAAATTACTGTACAAGTGTGGGAATGTCTCCACTTGCATCGGAATGGTGGCATTTTAATGATTTGGATGCTAAAAATACTGTGAAAAATAATGGAATTAATGGAAAATATTATTTAAATGATAGTGTAAGTCAGAAACCAGAATAAAAGGGGAAAGTTTGAAAAATAATTGCAATTAATTCTTTTCCAAACTGATTTGTGCCCCAGAAAGGAACGATAGTAAAAATGGGAAAAAAACATAAGAAGTCTAAAAAACATAAGGCTAAAAGATATAAGGTAGTACAGGAAATAAAAGTTGAAGAAAATGGAGTTAAACTTGAAAGTAAAACTGAGGAAATTAATGACGAAATAGAAACTACTGTATTAGAAGAAAATAAAAATGATAAGAAAGAAAAAATTGAGGTAGCCCAAACAGCAAAAACTGAAAATATGGAGAATAATAACGAAGTCACACCTGAAAATGCAAATGAAACTCAAAGTGTAGAAGAGAAAGAGTCTTTAAATGATGAGAAAAAGAAGAAGCATTTTTTAAGGTGGATATTAGTTACTTTTGCTTTTATAATATTAGTAATTGTAGGAATAATTTTATTTTTATTGCTTAGACCTAAATTTAAAGATGCCACGATTGAATTCGGAATAAATGAAGTGACAGTATCAGATTTTTTGGTACATGAAATGTACGAAGAAGGTTCAGAATTTATTACACCATTAGAGGAAATAAATTTTGATGAGGTGTGTGACCAATTAATAATTTTATCTTATAAAGGAAAAGAAGAGACAGTAACATTACATATAGTTGACACAACAGCACCAACTGTTACATTTCAAAATACAACTCAATATCCAGGGTATGAGGTTAATGCAGAGGATTTTATAGTAGGAAAAGAAGATTTGTCAGAAATGACAGTAGAAGCAGAAACAATAGAGGATACTTCTGAATATAGAGATTATACTGTTTTGGTGACAATAAAGGACATCTATGGAAATGAAACCTCACAGGAATGTATACTAACAATAACATGGATAAGGGCAGTTGTGTATAAGGAACTTGGAGAAAAGCTTAGCAAAGAGGATATTATTGTTAATGTGGAGAAAGATGGAGATAAGTTACCTGATACAGAATTGGCAAAAGTTGATATGTCTACTATAGGAGAATATACAATTTTGGCAATGCTAAATGAGGTTGAGTATACATCTACAATAATAGTGCAAGATACTACTCCTCCAACATTGGAACTAAAGGATGTATCAATATATATTGGCGATAAAGTAAGTGGAAAAAACGCCTTTATAAAAACCGCAACAGATGTTTCGGGGGAAGTAACAACGACAATGAAAACGGAAATTGATTATTCGATAGTTGGAACTCAAAATATTGTAATAGAGGCTGTTGATGTAAATGGAAACAGTATAGAAAAAACGGCAACATTGACCATAAAGAAAGATACAGATGGACCAGTATTTTCAGGATTAAGCAATAAAACTGTAAGTAAAAATTCTACTGTGGATTATAAGAGTGGAGTTAAGGCAGTGGATGTAGCAGATGGCACTTGTGAATTTACTGTTGATTCAAGTAGTGTAAATACAGCGGCAGCTGGTACATATTATGCTACATACACATCAAAAGATACAAAAGGAAATACAACTACGGCAAAAAGAAAGATAGTTGTTCAGCATAATCAAGAAGATACTAATAATAAATTTAATGAGTTTTATGCATCATATTTGGCAGGACAGAGCGTTTTGGGAATGACTAATACTATAAGAACTAAAATAAAATATGACCATAGTTGGGGAGATAGTGATCCTGTTTGGTATGGTTTAACGAATTATTCTGGTAATTGTTATGTTCATGCTATGATTTTGAAAAAAGCATTAGATAAGGCAGGAATAACTAACATGTTAATATATACAACGAATAAATCACATTATTGGAATTTGGTGTATGAAAATGGAGTCTGGAGACATTATGATTCAACACCTGGTTTACATATAATTGGCCCTGCAACAGATTCAGAAAAATTAAGCAGTTCAGGTTTAGGTGGAAGAACGTGGGATACTAGTGCATTTCCTGCAGCAGAGTAGTAGACACATGAATACAGGAAGAACTATTGAGAAAGGAAAATAAAGAATGTTAATAAACGTACTATTGCTAATCCTAAGTATAGCTATTTATCTTAGCTTTGGAATTGAAAATTTTGTATTTATATTATTTAGTATATTAACAACATTTATAGCAGGAAAATATTTAAATACTAAACACAAAAAGCCTGTTTTGATAGGAACAATTTTTATTAATGCTGTAATTTTAATATTGATTAAATTATTTCCATTTGGAGAGAGTATATTTACAAAAATAGGAACATTGAATATTATAGCACCATTAGGTGTGTCATATTATACACTACAAGTAATTTCATATTTAGTGGATGTATATAAAGGTAAATATGAGGCTGAAACAAATATATTTAATTACTTTCTATATATAATGTATATACCACATTTATTTATAGGACCTATATCAAGATATGATGAAATGAAAAATGAGTTGTTTTCAGATAGAAAAATAACTATAAACAATTTATATAATGGAGCATTAAGAGTTGTTTGGGGATTGTTAAAAAAACTAGTGATTGCAGGAAGAATATCAATTGTAATAGCAATAATATCACAAAATGTAGATGTATATAATGGAGTTTATGCATTATTAGCTATGATGTTATACTCCATACAATTATATAGTGATTTTAGTGGAGGTATAGATATTGTACTTGGAATTTCTAAAATGCTAGGAATAAATTTAAGTGAAAATTTTGATTCCCCTTATTATTCAGAGAGCATAAAAGAGTTTTGGAGAAGATGGCATATATCATTAAGTACTTGGTTAAGAGATTATATTTATATTCCACTTGGAGGTAGTAGATGTAGTAAACTAAGGAAGAGTTTTAATGTTTTAGTAACATTTCTTATCTCTGGATTTTGGCATGGAGCGAATTACTTGCTTTGGGGAATCATACATGGTATATTTGTAATATTTGGAGATAGTTATAAGACAAAATATAAATGGATAAATAGAGGCATCAATTTTATAATTGTTTCTGTTTTGTGGTCATTCTTTATTTGGGGTGACACTTCTACGGCAATAAAAATGGTAATATCTATATTTACAAATTTCAATATCGAAGTAGTTGTTACAAACATATTAAATTTAGGGTTGACATTAGGGGATTGGATTGTATTGATAGTAGCAACAATAATTTTATTTGCATTTGATGGAAATAAAGGAAAGATATTAAAAAAAATAAAATCATTGTCTCCTGAAATAAAAACAACAGTATTGTGTGCAAGTATATTATTAGTTTTTGTGTTTGGAATATATGGAATTGGATTTAATGTAAATGAATTTATTTATAGTAAATTTTAATTGAGAAGAGAGAGAATATGAAAAGAATAATTAGAATTATTTTAATTTTAATAGTGTTTATTTTAATATTTATATTTTTGAATAAATTACTTCAACCCAAATATGCAACCACATTAGTTGAAGGAAGTATGATTTCACAGTATTATTACGAGGAAAAAGACCATGAAGTGATATTTATTGGAGATTGTGAAGTATATGCAAATTTTTCTCCAATGGCAATGTATGAGGAAACAGGTATAAAAGCATATGTAAGGGGTTCTTCTCAGCAAATGATTTGGCAATCATATGAAATATTAAAAGAAACTTTGAATTATGAAGTACCAAAAGTTGTCGCTTTAAATGTAAATTCTATGAGATATGATAAGAAAAGTGAAGAAGTTAGCGAAGCATATAATAGATTAACGATAGATAAAATGAAATGGTCAAAAGAAAAGGTTGAAATAATACTGGAATCTATGACAGAAGAGGAGAATTTTTTATCTTATGTATTTCCTATATTGAGATATCATTCAAGATTTGACGAGTTATCATATGAAGACATACAATACTTGTTTACAAGAAAAGATAACACGTATAATGGCTTTTTGGTAAATAAAAATATAAAAAGCGTAACCAATTTACCTACACAGAGAAAACTGGCAAATTATGAATTTAGTGATGAATGTTATGAATATTTGGATAAAATAACTACTCTATGTAAAGAAAAAGGCATAGAGCTAGTATTAATAAAAGCACCTAGTTTATACCCATACTGGTATGATGAGTATGATGTTCAAATAAGAGAGTATGCGGAAGAAAATGACATTGCGTATTACAATTTAAAAGAAAATGTTGAGGAAATAGGTATAGATTATGAGAATGATACATATGATGGAGGTTTACATTTGAATTTCTATGGTGCAACAAAGTTATCAAAATATTTTGCTAATATATTAAAAGAAAGATATGAACTTACAGATTATACTGGAGATAAATTGTATGAACAAAAGCTAGAAAAATATTTGGAACTATAAAAATAATATCTTTACAAATTTTTGTAAACAGTATAAAATGTATATAATAAATTAAGGAAGGAAGAAGTTAACAATGAATAAAAAAATATTAATAGGAATTTTAATAATTATAATAATTGCAGTAGGAGGATTTTTGTTTATAAATTTACAAGAGGATAATGTTAATACAAATGTAGTCAATGATACGGTTCAAGAAAGTAGTGTATCAATGGCATTAAAAATGACTTACAAAGGAGTTGATGTAACTCCTGGTGAAGCATTTAACAAAGACGATATAGATGGAGAAGCAGAGCGCTCAGAAATTCCAAGTTGTGCATTTGAGGGAACAGATAATGTATATACATATGAAGACGTGGAAATAATAGCGACTGATATTGATGGACAAGAAACTGTATACTCAGTATATTTCCTAAGTGCAGAATTGGAAACACCAGAAGGAGTAAAAGTATCAGATGAAGCATCAAAAGTAATTGAAATATATGGAGATACATATGAAGAAAATGGAAATGAGATGATATATAAAGAAGGAGATGTAATTTTATCATTCATAGTCGAAAATGACATAATTACAAGCATAGAATATACATATAATTATTAAATTAAAAGGAAATAAGCATAAAAAACACCATCGATTTTGGGATGGTGTTTTTTATGCTTATTTTAATAAAAATAGCTGTGAATTGTAACATCTAAATTAAAAAGTTAAAAAAATTCATAAAAACTATTGCATTTTCTAAGAAGTTATATTAAAATGGATACAAAGTGGAGGAAAGTGGAGGAAAGTGCCACAAAGTGAAAAGAAGGTGAGTTCAAGTGTTTATTGGTGAATATGAGCATTCTGTAGATGTTAAGGGCAGAGTAATAATGCCTTCAAAATTAAGAGAAAACATTGGAGAAAAGTTTATACTTACCAAAGGACTTGACAAATGCCTATTTGCATATTCAAAATCTGAATGGGCAAATTTCGAAGAAAAATTAAAAACACTTCCACTTACAAATAAAAATGCTAGAGACTTTGTTAGATTCTTTCTATCTGGTGCTATTGAGTGTGAAATCGACAGACAAGGACGTTTCTTAGTTCCAGCAAATCTAAGAACATATGCCAATATTGATAAAGAAATTGTCATTATCGGAGTTGGAACAAGACTGGAAATTTGGAATAAACAATCATGGACAACTTATAGCAGTGAAGAGAATATTTCAGCAGATGAAATCGCTGAGAATATGACAATGCTAGGCATATAAAAATA
>CAZWIF010000023.1:0-8330 GCA_964634355.1 uncultured Clostridium sp. | reverse complement strand
ATATTTCAGCAGATGAAATCGCTGAGAATATGACAATGCTAGGCATATAAAAATAGGCATATAAAAATAGGCATATAACTTCCAAAAGAAGTTTATATAAATGAACAAAAGAAAAATGTAGGGGCAGGGCTTGCCTCTGCCCAATAGGAAAACAAAAGAAATTTTAAGAATTAAAATTGAATAAACAGAAGATAATAAAAAACAAATGTAGGGGCAGGGTTTGTCTCTGCCCAAGAGAAAAACAAAAGAAATTTTAGAAATTAAATAAACAGAAGATAATGAAAAACAAATGTAGGGACAAGGATTACCTCTGCCCAAGAAAAAAACAAAAGCAAATAAGATGCCAAAGAATTATCATTATACATAAGACAATAAGGGCACGGTATACCGTGCCCATTAAAGATTAGAATAAATACAAGTGGAGACAAAGAATGGAGTTTAAACATAAACCAGTATTATTACAAGAGTGTATAGAAAATTTAAAAATAAATTCAAACGGCATATATGTTGATGGAACATTAGGGGGAGCCGGACATAGTTTAGAAATAGTTAAAAGATTATCTCCTAAAGGACTATTAATAGGAATTGATAGAGATAATGAAGCATTAAAAGCAGCAAGAGAGAAGTTAAAGGAATATGAAAATGTTAAATATATTCATGGAAATCATGATGAAATAAAGGAAATACTTGAAGGATTAGGAATAGAAAAAGTAGATGGTATTTTGTTAGATTTAGGTGTTTCTTCATATCAATTAGATGAGAAAAATAGAGGATTTAGCTATATGTCTGAAGAAAGTAGTTTAGATATGCGAATGGATCAAACTCAAACTCTTACAGCTAAAGAAGTAGTAAATAATTATTCAGAAGAGAAATTGACAAAGATAATTTTTGAATATGGAGAAGATAAGTTTGCAAGAAATATATCTAAGAAGATATGTGAATATAGAAAAAATAAGGCAATAGAAACAACTGGAGAGTTGGTAAAAATCATTGAAACAGCAGTTCCAGATTTTGCAAAAAGAGACGGACATCCAGCAAAACGAACATTTCAAGCCATAAGAATTGAAGTGAATAATGAAATTAAACCTTTATATAATACAGTAAGAAACTCAATAGAAATGTTAAATCCACAAGGAAGATTATGCATAATAACATTTCATTCATTAGAAGATAGAGCAGTAAAGAATGCATATCAAGAAGCGAAAGGAAAATGTACATGTCCACCAGATTTACCATATTGTATATGTGGGGCTACATCACGAGGAAAAATAATTACTAAAAAACCAATTATACCAACAAATGAAGAACAAAAGGAAAACTCAAGAGCAAAAAGTGCGAAACTCAGAGTATTTGAAAGAACATAGAGACAATAAAAATACGAAAGAAAGGGGAACTAATAAATGGCTAGGTATCAATATGAGACAAGTCCAAGAAAAGTAAGACAAGACTATGAACCAATTAGGAAAAAATATCCTAAAAAAAGTTCTACTAAAAAGTCTAGAACCACGAATAAATATGACAATAGAATAAAAACGTCTAGTAAAATAAAAATGGTGTTTTATGTATTAGTTGGATTTGCAATCTTCTTTACAATAAGTTATAGAAATGCAGTTATTGATGCTAAATATGCTGAGATTAAGACCCTAAAAAGTGAATTGGCAACAGTAGAAAAAGAAAATGAACAATTAGAAGCAACTATAGAAAGCGGTCTGAACCTGAAAACAATACAACAAGAGGCAGAGGAACTACTTGGAATGCAAACATTATCAAATGACCAGATAGAATATATAAGTCTGCCAAAAACAGATTATGTTGAATCTAGTTCAGAGGAGGTTCAAATAGAGGAAGAAAGTTGTTTTATGCAAATAATTAATTTGATAAAAAGTTTAATAAAATAAAGAACAATGGACAATCAATGATTGTCCATTATTTGTATGAATGTTGGAACATCCTAGCATTCAATTTTAACCACTAGTATCAAGATGTTCTAAAAGAAGCTTAAATTCAATATAATTTAGTATGTTGAATTTGAGGTGAATAATAAAAATGCCTAGCATTAGTGAGAAGAAAAGAATGAGAAATGCTTTTTTAGTCTTAAGTATAATTTTTGTATTACTTTCAGTGAGGATAGGATGGATACAATTTATTGATGGAGAAGAGTTAAGGACTTTAGCATATCAACAACAAACATTAGATAGAGCTATAAACCCAAGTAGAGGGACTATATATGATAGAAATGGAGTAGAGTTGGCAGTTTCTGCAACAGTTGAAACCATAACTATAAATCCAACGAATATTAGTTCAGAGAATAAAGAAAAAGTTGCGACAGCTCTTGCTAAGATATTTGATTTAGATTATGAAACAGTTTTAAAAAAGGTAAAGAAAAATAGTTCTATTGAAACAATTATAAAAAAAGTTGAAAAGGATAAGGCAGATGAACTTAGAATTTGGATGGAGGAAAATGAAATTGTAAATGGAATTAATATAGATGAAGATACAAAGAGGTATTATCCTTACAATGATTTATGCTCCCAAGTAATTGGTTTTACAGGTAGTGATAATCAGGGGTTGAATGGAATTGAGGCAAAATATGATGAGATATTAAGTGGAACAAAAGGAAAGATAACTCGTGTAAGTGATGCTACAGGAAGTAACCTTAATGGAACAGTAGAGGAATATATATCTGCAATTGATGGAGATAGCATAGTTTTAACGATAGATGCTACAATACAATCAATTGTTGAAAAATACCTTGAAGAAGCCTGCATTGACAATGTCTGTACTGATGGTGGAAATGTTATAATAATGAACCCTAACAATGGTGATATTTTAGCAATGGCAACATATCCCGGATATAATTTAAATGACCCATATACAATAAATAAAGAGGAACTAAAATTACAATGGGATAGTCTTCAAAGTAGTGAGAAATCAAATTATCTAGAAAAGATGTGGAGAAACAAGGCTATATCAGATACATATGAACCGGGTTCAACATTTAAATTAATCACAGCTTCTGCAGCATTGGAGGAGGGATTAGTACAGGATATAGAAGCTGAGGTATTTACATGCACAGGAGGAATTGATGTAGCAGGTACACGTATAAAGTGTTGGAGATACTATAGGCCACATGGTTCGGAGAGTTTAAGAACAGCATTAATGAATTCATGTAATCCAATATTTATAGGGCTAGGTCAGAAAATAGGTGTTGAAAATTATTTTAATTATTTAGAGAAATTTGGATTATTATCAAAAACAGGAATAGATTTATCAGGAGAGGCAAACAGTATATTTATAGCAAAAGAAAAAGCTGGGCCAGTAGAACTTGCTACAATCTCATTTGGTCAAAGATTTGAAATTACTCCACTTCAATTAGTAAGGGCAGTATCTGCCATTGCAAATGGAGGAAATCTAGTACAGCCAAGAATTGTAAAAGCGACAATCGATGCTGAAACAGGGGAGGTAACAGAAAAAGAACCAGTCATATTAAGTAAAAATGTAATATCAAAGGATACCTCGGAAAAGGTATTAAGTATGATGGAATCAGTGGTAGCATTAGGTACAGGAAAAAACGCACAAGTACAAGGATATTCAATAGGAGGAAAAACTGGAACTTCAGAAGATGGGGTAAACACGGGGAAATATGTAACATCATTTATGCGGAGTAGCATCAATCTCAGACCCAGAAGTAGTTATATTAATAACTTTATATAATCCAACAGGAGAAGGAGGACACCAAGGAGGAGGTGTTGCAGCACCAATAGCTTCGCAAATACTTGGAGAGGTTTTACCATACATGGAATTGGAGAAAGATAATATGGAGGATGTAGAACAGATAACAGAGGTTACAGTACCTAATATTATTGATATGTCGGTGAAAGATGCTAGAAAAGTTTTAAAAGAAGCAGGATTGGAATTAGATGTAGGAAAAGAAGAAATAGATGAGTCACAAGAGATAATAGTGAATCAGACTCCAAAAGAGGGAATTGTTATAAATAGTGGAAGTACAGTATATTGTGATATATAGATTAATTATAATTTGTAGAGATGTATTATGCCTTTTGTAGACAATAGTAATAATTGATAATTATAATAAAATACTCATATTTGACAATTAACATAATCTGAGATATAATATTGAATAAGATTGTGTTACAATCAACAAATTGAAAGGATTGATAAAAATGGAAAGAACCGCATTACAACAAAAGCGGACTCAAGTTCCCTGTATGCTAAGGAATTACACTATGCAAGCAGTACAAAACGACCCAAGTCTTTTGGCTGAAGACTCTTCAGAGTATTCAGACAAAAGATACGTAGATACGATTTCGAAGTTATATATGACTATTGTAACTGGCATGAAAATTCCTGTTGCAAAGGTAAGACGGTTTAGTATCAAGAAACTGGAACTTGCTCTCTCAAAGCTTGAAAAAGAACAGAAGAGCGAGTACAAGGAGTTGTGCAAATATTGGGGCGTGGTTCCTGAGGAACATCGCACCAAAAAAAGAACAAATGGAATTGTACCTTTCAAACATCTGAACAGACTCACACGTTGGGGATACTTTGACATGTTTTTCCCTAGTATGAATGAGTTAGTTCATAATATGGCTAAAAAGATGTCAACGGATAAGGATATGAGTGAAAATGAGATGGCTAAATATGCCAGCATATTTGCTTTATTTATCCAAGGGCAATGCTTGATGCCTTATGATTTAGAAAGGTATAGCATAATTTTCCATAAGCTTGAGGAAGCGAGAGAAGAGGTTGACAAGTATGACCTGAAAGAAACCATATTTGCCTCCTCAATGCAAGAGGAAAAGATTTCGGTTTGGAGTGCTGGTATGCTCTATTACATGTATGAGAACTACATGAAAGATTTTCCAGACGGTGCTATTAGTGTAGAAAGGATAGAGTATTTCATGGATTTAATTGAATACAAGTATAAATTGATTATCAAGGAGTTCATGAATATGCTCAGCGCCGAAGAAAAATTGGATTTCAGATGCATGCATTTAAGTCCGATTAATACAAACGCTGATGTACGACGGCTGAAGGAGGAAATTTTCCCACTTGGAATGTGGGACTCTGGATACATGTTGTTTATGGAGCAGGTATCGGAGGAATACAGCCGTGTTTATCGCAAGGCATATAAGTGCTTTGAAAGGCATGGTTATGTTCTTGGAGAAGGAGTTGTTCCATACAAAAACCCATACCAGTGCAGACATCCACAGAGTAGGAAGACATACACAATGAATGGTTTTCTGTATGCAGATTCGCCCGCAGTTAGAATCTCGGATGAGAACGAACTGTGGATGATGAAGTAATCAATCCAAATACTCCGATTGGAGAGGAGAACAAGACCCTATACCCCATAGTATAGGGTCTTGTTCTATAAAAATATTTGCTTAATTTATTCTATATATTTTTTAATTTTTATTTGAATATATATAATATCCTTATTGATGTTATGTCAACAATATTGCACAAATGGACGAAAATATGGTATGAAATAAGTGTAAGTTCCAATGAACTTGCCCCGAGACAATCCCTTACGGGAGAATCTAAGGGGACGGGTCCTATGGACCCGATTTTTTCATCAATTATGTTTCTTTTTGAACATAATTGTAATAAAACATAAGAAACCCGCATAGATATATAAAAATATCTAAGGAGGAAAATGTTTTATGTGGCACATGTTAAAAACGGAAGAAGTAGCAAGAAGATTAAAAACTAGTCTAAAAATGGGACTAGCAGAAGAGGAGGTAGAGTTACGAAAGAAAGAGTGTGGAGTAAATAAGCTAGCCGAGAAAAAGAAAGAGAGTATAGTCATAAAGTTTTTAAAACAGTTTAATGATTTTATGATAATTATTTTAATCATAGCCTCTATTATTTCAGCCTTGACTTCATATATGCAAGGAGAGAATGATTATATTGATTCTATAATTATTGTAGTTATCGTTATATTGAATGCTATTATGGGACTTGTTCAAGAAGAGCGTGCTGAAAAGTCTATAGAGAGCTTGAAAAAATTAACACCTCAAGTTGCAAAAGTAATTAGAACTGGAAAGAAATATGAAATAGATGCAGAGGAATTAGTGCCAGGAGACATTATAGAATTAGAGGCTGGAAATTATGTGCCAGCTGATTGCAGAATAATAGAAGGATTTAACTTAAAAATAGAAGAGTCTAGTTTGACTGGAGAGATAGAACCTGTATTAAAAAATTCGGATAAGCTTTCTAAAGAGAATATGCCTCTAGGAGATATGAAAAATATGGGATTTATGGCAAGCATAATAACTTCAGGTCATGGGAAAGCAATTGTTACAGAAACAGGTATGAATACTAAAATTGGAAAAATTGCCAACATGATAATAGAAGAAGAAGCTCCAGAAACACCAATACAAAAGAAACTAGGAGAGGTTGGAAAAGCTTTGGGAGTGGTATGCTTAGTGATTTGTGCTGTTATATATGTTATTGGAATTCTAAAGAAGATAGAACCAATTGAAATGTTTATGACATCTGTAGGACTTGCTGTTGCAGCAATTCCAGAAGGATTACCAGCAATTGTTACTATTATGCTATCAATAGGAGTGACTAGAATGGCCAAGAAAAATAGTATTATCAGGAAACTCCCAGCTGTTGAGACTTTAGGGTGCAGCAATGTTATTTGCTCTGATAAAACAGGTACTTTAACTCAAAATAAAATGACAGTAGTAAAAACAGTTTCTGATAATGAGAGTTTTTTATTAGAATTAGGAAGTATGTGTACAGATTGTGAGATTAGAGATAATATTGAAGGAGTGGGAGAACCAACAGAAGTTGCAATTGTAAATAAGTCATTAAAAAAAGGAATTAATAAAAATGATTTGTATAACACGATGAAAAGGGTGAGCGAAATACCATTTGATTCAAGCAGGAAATTGATGACTACCGTACATAAATTAAATGAAGGATATAGAAGTATTACAAAAGGTGCACCAGATGTGTTGATTAATATATGTGATAGAATTTATAGAGATGGCAAGATTGAGAAATTAACTGAAATGGATAAAAGGAGAATACAGAACCAAAATATAGATTTAGCTAATAATGCACTTAGAGTAATAGCAGTAGGATATAGAGATTTAGAGTATTTTAATAAAACAGATGCAAAATTTGAAGAAAATTTGATTTTTGTTGGATTAATTGGAATGATAGATCCGCCACGAGAAGGAGTAAAAGAAGCAGTCAAAACTTGTAAAAGAGCAGGAATTAAAACTGTAATGATTACAGGAGACCATATAGCAACTGCAAAAGCAATTGCAAAAGAACTTGGAATTTTGGAAATGGGAGACCTAGCTATTACTGGTGCGGAATTGGATAATATTTCGGATAATGAATTAACAAAGAATATATCATCATATTCAGTATTTGCTAGGGTTACACCAGAACATAAAGTTCGTATAGTAAAAGCATGGCAAAGGACAGGAGCAGTTGTAGCAATGACAGGAGATGGTGTAAATGATAGCCCTGCATTAAAAAATGCAGATATAGGAATTGCAATGGGAAAAGGAGGCACAGATGTCGCTAAAAATGCCTCAGATATGATTTTGATTGATGATAACTTTGTTACAATTGTTGAGGCAATAAGACAGGGAAGAAATATATATGATAATATAAAAAAGGCAATTCACTTTTTAATATCAACTAATATAGGAGAAATAACTACAATATTTATGGGGCTAGTGTTAGGATTAGAATCTCCCCTATTAGCAATTCAACTTTTGTGGGTAAATTTAGTAACGGATTCTTTCCCTGCAATAGCTTTAGGGTTAGAAAAAGAAGAAAAAGGTATAATGGAAAGAAAACCAAGAAATTCGAGAAAAAGTTTATTTGCAGATGGATTATGGAATAAGATTATTACAGAAGGAATTATGCTTGGAGCGTTAAATTTATTTGTATTTTCTATGGGAAACAATTTATATGGACTTGAAGTTGCAAGAACAATGACATTTGTTTCATTGGGGCTTTTAGAGTTAGTACATAGTTTTAACATAAAGTCTGAAGGAAGTATACTGAATAAAAAGATATTTGAAAATAAGTTTTTAATAGGAAGTTTTGCTTTAGGAGGATTATTACAAATAATTGTTGTTATTGTACCATATTTTGCAAATATATTTAGTTTAGTTCCATTAAATCAAACACAATGGATATATACAATTGGAGTTTCTCTATTACCAATAGCAATTATAGAAATGCAAAAGAAGATAAATGAAATAAGAAGCGTGAAACATACAGATATAAAAAGATATAAGGAAGAAATTAAATTATTTTAATTTATAAATTACAAT
>CAZWIF010000022.1:0-17079 GCA_964634355.1 uncultured Clostridium sp. | reverse complement strand
ATTGTTCTGGGATTTTTTCAATTAATTCATCAGGCATTAATTGAAAAATTTCATAATTCACATATTATATATCAGGAGGATTTTTTATGGATTCATGTGAATTGGTTACTTTAGTTTCAACTTTATCTTGTTTAATTGCTAATAATTCTACTGATGATGAATTATCTATTCTTTCTGCTGTTTTTACTCAACTCGGTGATTCTCTTACAACTATTCTTGTATGCAGAACAAATAACAATAGTTCTTCTAATTCTTAAAATAATCACTTACTTCTCTCAGTCCATCAAAATTAGCTTGTCTAAGTATTTCATAAACAATTATTGCTACGGAATTTGATAGGTTTAACGACCTTAACGAATCTCTCATTGGAATTCTTATTGCTTTGTCCATGTATTTTTGAATTAAATCTTCTGGAAGTCCTTTTGTTTCTTTTCCAAATAGTATAAAGACTTCGTCCATTTTACTATAATCTATGTCTGAATAACAAGCTTGAGATTTTGTCGATGCCAAAAACATATTATGTTCTTCCGGTTTATATTTTTCTAGAAACTTTTCTAATGAATCATGTTCTTCTATCTCTAATTTATCCCAATAATCAAGTCCCGCTCTTTTTAGGTATCTATCTGATATTGAAAAGCCTAATGGGTGAACTAGGTGCAACTTTGCTCCTATTGCTGCACATGTTCTTGCTATATTTCCAGTATTTTGTGGAATTTCTGGTTCTACCATTACAACATTTATTTTCATTTTAAATTACATTCCTTTCTCAAGGCACACATCTAGTTTGAAAAAGAATTGTATTTTGGCTAGGCAAACGAACTTATAATCAATGAGGCGTGCTTTTTGCACGTTGATTTGATTATAAGTGAAGTTTAACAACGCCAAAATCAATTATCTTTCAAACTAATTTCCTTTCCATCATAGAGAGCGGACAAAATGCCCGCCCTCACAATTATTATGCAATTATCTTGCTGATTTATTTTCTTAATTCTGCTCCAAATGATTTTTCTAGTCCTGCTACTATTTTGTCTATTACAGGATTTACTTCCTCATCTGTTAATGTTCTGTCGTTTGCACCAAATATTAGTGAATATGCCACACTCTTCTTTCCTTCTGGTAAATTTGTTCCAACATATACATCAAATACTTCACTATTAATTAATAGCTTTCCTGCATTTGATTTTATAGTTTTGGCCAATTCATCTGATGATATATTTTTATCTACTACTATTGCTATATCTTTTTTTACTTCTGGATATATAGAAATCTCTTTGAACTTCATTTTTCCAGTTTTCTTTGCTAATAATTTTTCTAAATTAATTTCCATTACAAAAACAGGTTCATGAGATATTTCCGGATGTATTCTTCCAACCACTCCAACAACTTCTCCATTAACATTAATATCTGCTACTTGACCTGGATGAAATTCAGTAATATTTGTTTTTGGTATTACAAAGCTATATCTATTTTCATACCCTAAATAATCAAGCACTTCTTCTGCAACACCCTTTATTACATAGAAATCAACATTCTTTTTATTATCTATCCCTAAATAATATTCCCCTGTCATTAATGCACAAAGTTTTAAATCTTCTCCATATTTATCCTCTTTCTTCCAGAATCCTTTACCTATTTCAAATATATTTACATCTTTGATATAGTGTGCTTTATTATATTCATATATTTTATACAAAGAAGGTATTAGGCTGTATCTTAGAGTATTTCTCTCCTCTGTCATAGGAGCTAATAATCTTAATTCTTCAAATTTATCACTTGTAAACTTATGAACATCTTTATCATTTATTAAAATATATGGTAATGTATCGTTCAAACCTAATGATATCATCTTATTTCTAATTTCTCTTTCTGTTTTATCAACAGTTCCCATTTTCATTGGAGTAATAGGTAATGTTCCTTCAATATTATCTACTCCATATATACGGCTTACTTCTTCAATCAAATCCTCTTTAATTGATATATCCAATCTTCTTCTTGGCACTGTAACTGTTATTTTCTCGCCATTTTTAACTGCCTCGAAGCCCAATTTTTTATATACTTTGATTATATCTTCATCGGAGATATTTGCTCCCAAAACATCATTTATATTTTTAGATGTAATATCAATTACTCTATCTGATTTATCAGCTTTATCATATACAACAGTTCCCGTTTGAATAGTTGCTCCTGCGTATTCTTCCAATAATTTAACTGCTCTTTCCATAGCAATATATGTTCTATTTGGGTCTATACCTTTTTCAAAACGATTACTTGCTTCACTTCTTACTATTTTATTTGAAGTTTTTCTTACCTTAACACCATCAAAAACAGCAGCTTCGATAATCACATTTTTTGTAGTTTCTTCTATTTCAGTATCGAGTCCTCCCATAACTCCTGCAAGACCAATTGACCTTTTTCCGTCTGATATAACAATATCATTTTCATCTAATATTCTTTCCTGTTCATCTAGAGTTGTCAATTTTTCTCCAGAATAAGCCATTCTAACCTGTATTGTATCTTCCAATCTATCTGCATCATAGAAATGTAATGGTTGCCCACATTCTAGCATTACGTAATTGCTAATATCTACAACATTATTTATAGGTCTAATTCCAGATGCTATTAATCTTGTTTTAATAAACTCTGGGCTTTCTTTAATGGTTACATTAAGAGCTTTTCTTGCTAGGAATAAACTGCAATTTTCAGTATCTACTTTTACATTAAAACTCTTATTTAAGTCTTCACCTCTTTCACTATGAGATAAGTCTATATTTTTAACCTTTTTATTATATATAGCTCCGATTTCATAAGCCATACCTAAAATGCTCAATAAATCCCCTCTATTAGCTGTAAGTTCAAAATCTATAACTCCGTCATCTAATCCCATATATTTTACTGGATCTGTTCCGACAATAGCATCATCACCTAAAATATGTATTCCTTTTTTATCCTCTTCTGATAAGAACTTTTTATCAATTCCTATTTCATATAACGCACATATCATTCCATTAGATTCTTGCCCTCTAATTACTCCTTTTTTTATAGTCATCTCTGGAAGTTCTGCTCCTTCTTTAGCAACTATAACTTTTATTCCTGCTTTTACGTTTGGAGCTCCACACACTATATTTAATACTTCACTTCCAACATCAACTTTACAGCAATGTAAATGGTCTGAGTCTGGATGTGGCACACATTCTAATACTTTACCTATTACAAGTTTTGTAGCAGGAATTAATTTTTCAGCACTATCATATTCATTTCCAACCCTAGTCATATCCTCTGCGAGTGTCTTTAAATCCACGTCTATATTAACATAATCTTTCACAAAATTCATACTTAACTTCATTTTCTCATTTCCTTTCGACTATCTATCCATCTTATCAAATTGTTTTAAAAATCTTACGTCATTTGCATATAAATATCTCATGTCTGTTATTCCATATTTAAACATTGCTAAACGGTCGATTCCTGTTCCGAATGCAAAGCCTCCATATTTCTCTGGGTCATATCCATTCATTTTCAATACATTTGGATGTACAATTCCTGCCCCTAATAACTCTATCCAGCCTGTTTGTTTACACAGGCTACATCCTTTTCCACCACATTTGAAACATGTTACATCTACTTCATATGAAGGTTCTGTAAATGGGAAATAACTTGGTCTAAATCTTAGTTCTGTTTTCTCTCCTAACATTTTTCTCATGAAAATTTCTAGCGTCCCCTTTAAATCTGCTAAGGACACGTTCTTTTCTTTTTCATCTATTACTAGTCCTTCTACTTGGTTGAATTGATGAGAATGTGTTGCATCATCTTCTTTTCGATATGTTTTTCCTGTACAAATCATTCTTATTGGTTTGTGTCCACCATAATCTAACATTGTTCTTGCTTGAACTGAAGATGTTTGTGTTCTAAGTAGGTATTCATTTGTAATATAAAAACTATCTTGCATATCACGTGCTGGATGCCCCTTTGGAAGATTTAATCTTTCAAAACAAAATTCATCTGTTTCAAGTTCTGGACCTGCTATTACATCATATCCCATAGAAACAAACATATCTTGTATTTCCTCTATTACTCTATTTATAGGATGTTTACTTCCTCTAGTAAACTTTGTTGCTGGAAGTGTTACATCAATTCTTTCTTTTTCTAGTTTTTCATTTAACTCTTTTTGCTTTAATTCTTTTTCTTTTGTTTCAATTGCCTCAACTATGGAATCTCTTACTTCATTTACAAGACTGCCTAGTTTTGGTCTTTCTTCTGGAGATAAGTTGCCCATGCCTTTTAAAATTGTGGTTAGCTCTCCTTTTTTACCTAAATATTTAACTTTTAGGTCATTTAAGCCTTGAGCAGTATCTATTTTTTCTATTTGCTCTTTTGCTTCTTTATAAATTTGCTCTAATCTTTCTTTCATGATTCCATTCCCTTTCTTATTTTATCTATTACACCTTCTATGCCTAATGTTTCTTGTTCTCCTGTTGTCATATTTTTTAGGGTAACCTTATTACTTGCAACTTCTTCGTCTCCAATTACAATTGTATAAGGTATATTTAATTTGTCTGCGTACTTGAATTTTGATTTTATTTTTTTATCGGCTAAATAAATTTCTGTATTTATCTTAGCCTTTCTTAATTTTGTTGCAACTTCCATACATTTCTCTAAATTTTCTGTCATTGGAATTACCAATACTTGTGAAATTGATTTATTATTACTTTGTATTAATCCCTCTTTTTGAGCTTGATAGAAAAATCTTGTAAGTCCGATTGAAATTCCAACTCCAGGAAGTTTTTTATCTGTATAATATTCTGCTAAATTTTCATATCTTCCACCAGAACATACACTTCCTAATTTTTTATAATCATCTAAAAATGTTTCATAGACTGTCCCTGTATAGTAATCCAATCCTCTTGCGATTGTTAAATCAATTTCTACGTTTTTCTCTGGTACTCCGCAAACCTTTATTAGTTTTATTACTTGTTCAAGTTCATTTAATCCAATATTAAATATCTTTGATTTAATTCCTAATTCCTTCAATGTTTGAATTTTCTCTGAATTTGTTCCAGTTATTTTTATAAAATCCATTATAGTTTTTATATCTTTTTCTGCCAACCCCAATTCACTTAATTCTTCAGAAACCTTTATTGCTCCAATTTTTTCAATTTTATCTATTACTCTTAAAATATCGGTAGTTTTGTCTATACTTCCTATTTCATCAAAAATTCCATTCAAAATTTTTCTATTATTTATATGTATAGTAAATTTCTCAAATCCTAATTCTTTAAAAGTTGTATATATGATACTTGGTATTTCAGCATCATGTATAATACTAAGTTCTCCATCTCCAATTATATCAACATCACATTGGTAAAATTCTCTATATCTTCCTGCCTGTGCTTTTTCTCCTCTATACACCTTTCCTATCTGATATCTCTTAAATGGGAAGCTAAGCTGTCCATAATTTTGGGCTACATACTTTGCAAGCGGAACTGTCAAATCAAATCTTAAAGCAATGTCATTTTCTCCCTTATTAAATCGATATATTTGCTTCTCAGTCTCTCCTCCTGCTTTTGCAAGCAATACTTCTGCATCTTCTATTATTGGAGTATCTAAAGGTAAAAAGCCAAATCTCTCATAAGACTTTTGGATTTTCTCTTTAATTTCATTAAAAACAATTTGGTCATTTGGTAATAACTCCATAAATCCAGGTAATGTTCTTGGTTGTATTTTTTCCATAAGTTTCCTCTTTTCTCTTAAATAATATTTTATATAATAACATAATTATTCAATAATTTCAATACAAACAGCCAATAAAAGAAGGTAATTTTATAAAATATTACAAAAATTGAAATATTTTATGAAATCACCTTGACATTAAAATAAGAGTGGAGCCATTATCTGGCTCCCTCGTTTCAGCGCCTTCGTAGCCTCATTTTTCGAGTGTTGTACACCCGAATTGTGGTCACCGTCAGTGCGAGCACGCTGACTACCATGCTGGCTATGACAATAACCAGAGCAGCCAGAGCAAGCCAGCGGGTCCATCGTGAGCTCATCAGGAGTCGCCCGACAATCCCACTCTCGGCAATTGCCTTGGTCTCAGCGATAACCGCATAATACGCTTCATCGCTAAGTGTCCCCTCGTCAATCGCCCAGTTGATTGACCTCCTCAAGGTATTGAGGATGGTACGAATCATCGGGTTCCATAGAACCCAAATGACTGTCCAATCCACCACTACCTTGAAAGCGGTTCGGATTGGATTCCTGACCTGATCTCTAAAATACCGCCAGGCCATTTGCTGTAGTTGTTGTTGGAACTTTTTCATTTTTACCTCACTTCTGCGTTTGTTGAAAGCAAGACGGCGGCGCTTTCTTCCCGCTAAATCCCTTGGGATTTACACTTATATTATACCATTCTTTTGTTTAAAACGCAAATTTTGTTCTTTATATACACTTCTTCATGTCAATTATTATTTTTTTATTGCCTTTTGTACTTCTCTATTGTATAATATATAGGATTAAAATATTTTGTCGCATTTTGTTTTGTCGAGGAGGTTTTTTATGTTAAAAGAGTTTAAAGAATTTGCGTTAAAGGGTAATATTATTGATTTGGCTATTGGCGTTATTATTGCTAATGCTTTTCAAAAGATAGTTTCTTCTTTAGTCGAAGACATCATTATGCCTTTAATTTCGTTGATTACTACTGATATTGATTTTACAGATTTAGCTTTAAATATTGGTAATGTTTCTGTTACCTATGGAAATTTCATCACTGCTATTATTGATTTCTTGATAGTTGCATTTTGCTTATTCTTATTTGTTAAATATGTAAATAAATTAAACAAAATGAATAAAGGAATTATCGATAATAAATTATTGAAAAAATTGAATAAGAAAAAGGGGAATTCAGAACCAATTCCTGAACCAACTACAAAAACATGTCCTTATTGCTTATCAGAAATTGCAGCAAAAGCAACAAGATGTCCTCATTGTACATCTATACTAGAAGAAACAGCAAAGGTTTAATTATATAATGTTTCTTTAGTGATATAACTAGGGTGCGGTGTACCGTGCCCCATTATCTTTCTGCTTTGAAATATTGACTTTTCAACGATTTTATCATATTATATTATTAAAATTTTATTCATTCTCTTGGAGGTGATTCTTTTGTATACTTTTTTATCAAAATGCACAGATGACACTTTGGAATTTGCAAAAAATTTTGCAAAAAATCTAAAAAAGGGAGATGTTATTGTTCTTCTTGGTGATTTGGGTTCTGGGAAAACCAAATTTACTGAGGGAATTCTTTCATATTTTGGAATTGAAAATGAGATTTCTAGTCCTACCTTTACCATTGTAAATGAATATAATGCAGATAATGTTGATATTTATCATTTTGATGTATATAGATTAAAAAATTCTACTGATTTTTATAATATTGGCGGAGACGAGTATTTTAGTAAGGGAATCTGTATTATTGAATGGGGCAATATTATTGAAGAAGCCCTACCCGAAAAATATACAAAAATCACATTTGAAAGAGATTTAGAAAATGAGAATTATAGAAATTTAATAATAGAAGAATTGTAATATAAAAATGGAAAGGATAATTATGAAAATTTTGGCTATTGATACAGCTACAGAGGTATGTTCTGTTGCTATTTTAGATGATAAAAATGTTATAATTGAGAAAACTTTAGAGGCTGTTAATACACATTCTGTTGCTCTTATGCCTCTTATTAAAGAAGTTCTCGAAAAAGCTAATATGACTTTAGATAATATTGATTTATTTGCTTGTGATAATGGTCCTGGTTCTTTTACTGGAATTAGGATTGGGCTTTCCACTATTAAGGCTTTTTGTGATGTAACGCATAAACCTTGTGTTGGTGTTTCTTCTTTAGAGGGGTTTGCGTATAAATTGTCTAATACTTCTGCTCAAGATTATTATATTTGTTCACTATTAAATGCTAACCATGGCAATGCTTATTGTGGAATTTTTTGTTTTGATAATGGGAAATTAGTTCAAATTCATGATTATTTTTCAGATTCAATTGAAAATATTTTAGAGTTTGTTAATAATTTAGAAAAAAATATTTTTTTTGTTGGAAATTGTAGCACTCTTTTGAAAGATATGATACAATCTAATCGTATAGAAAATGAATTAAAAATAAAAGTGCAGTCTCAAGGTCTGCCTCTACAAATAGATTTCCATAAGTATATTTCTGCTACAGATATTGGACTTGCAGCTTTTGATAGGTTTTGCTCCGGTTCTTATGGGGATTCTGATTTTCTTACTCCATTATATTTAAAAAAATCTAGTGCGGAAAATAATATAAAGAAATAAGAATTTTGGCAGATGCAAGGCCTGCCCATACAGTTATAAAATAAGGAATGATATTAAATGACAATTCGTGATATGACTTTGGAGGATTTAGATAAAATTTCTAATAATTTAAATAATTTTGATAATTTTTGGACTGTTGGTATTTTTAAAGAGGAGCTAAGTAATCCTAACTGTCATTATATCATAGCTGTCCAAGATAGTGAGATTCTAGGCTTTGGCGGTATCTCTATCGTTTTAAATGAGTCTACATTAAATAACATTGCCGTGAGAATAGATAAAAGGAACTGTAAAATTGGTTCTATAATTTTGGAGAATTTAATTAGTATTTCTAAAAGATTAAATTGTTCTTTTATTACTTTAGAAGTTAGTGTTAAGAATTCTCCTGCTATTAAATTATATGAGAGTTTTGGGTTTAAAATTCTTGGAATAAGGAAAAATTATTATAATGGGGATACAAATGCATATAATATGAAATTGGAATTTTAATAACATTTAGATTATATAAACATTTCCCAAGGGCACGGTGCGACCTTGACCCCTACAATAGAACTTCGCATATAACAATAACAAAAAATATACATATGAATATTTGGAAAGAAGGTACTTATGATGAATAAAAAATGTGAATTGAGTTACAAGGATTTGAAAACATATTGTAATCCAGATAATTTTAGTTTCAATACTACTGCTGAACTTGAAAATAATGATAAAGGTATAGGCCAAGATTGTGCTATTCGTGCACTTGAGTTTGGTCTTAATGTTGATGTCCGTGGAAACAACCTATATCTTGAAGGACCAAGCGGTGTTGGAAAAACAATGTATACAAGAAATTATCTTGAGAAACTTGCCACCAAAAAGAAAGTTCCTGTTGATTGGTGTTATATTTATAACTTTGATAATCCTAATGAACCAATTGCAGTTTCTTTAGCTGCGGGGCAAGGTAAAGAATTTAAGGAAACTATGGATGGATTTATTAGAGATATTAAAGCTGATATTTCTAAGACTTTTAGTAATGAGGATTTTGAAAAAGAAAAATCATTAATACGCCATGAATTTGAACAAAAACGTTCTGATCTTTTGGATAAATTGAATGAAAAATCTGCTAAATATAATTTTATAGTTAAAACCGCTCAAAATGGAGTATATATGATGCCTGTCTATGAAGGTAAAGCCTTGGAAGAAGAAGACTTTGATAAATTAGATGAAGAATTAAAGCAACAATATGAGACTAATTCCGCTATTGTTCAAGATTATATAATTAGTGCCATTAGTGAGATTAAATCTATTGAAAAACAAGCAGATAAGAAAATTGAGGAATGGCAATCTAATGTTTCTTTATTAACTGTTAATGTTCATGTTAACTATGTAAAATCTAAATTTAAAAGAAATAAAAAAATTAACCAATTTATGGATAATGTTAAAAAAGATATTTTGAAAAATCTTCAATACTTTGTCCACTCTACTGAAGAGCAGAATTCAAAAAAGCAACAGTCTAATCCAATGGCAAATTCTGATTCTACTAAACCATGGTTAAATTATAGAGTTAATCTTTTTGTTGATAATAGTAAATTAGAAGGTTCTCCTGTAATAATGGATTCAAATTATTCCTTTCAAAACCTTTTCGGAAAACTGGAATACGAGAACTTTATGGGAACTTTTAAAACTGATTTCACTATGTTAAAGCCAGGTCTTCTTCATATTGCTAATGGAGGTTATATAATATTTCAAGCCGAAGACTTAATATCTAACCCATCATCTTATGAAGCTTTAAAAAGAGTTTTAAGAGTAAAAGAAATAAGTATAGATAATTCTCAGGAACAACGTAGTGCAATGGTTATGATTTCACTAAAACCCGAACCTATTCCTCTTGATGTTAAGGTTATTCTTATAGGTAGTGAAGAACTTTATCAAACATTACTTTCACTAGACCCTAACTTTAAGAAATTGTTTAAAATAAAAATAGAATTTGCCGGTGATGCACCTCGTACAGATGAAAACATGTTATTATTAGCAAGGTTTATGCATTCTTTCTGCGAAAGAGAGCATTTACCTCAATTGGATAAACCTGCAGTTGCTCGAATGATTGAATATGCTTCTAGACTTGCTGATGATAAGAGAAAGCTTTCTACCCGTTTTAATGATTTATCTCAAATAATTAGTGAAGCTGGTACTTGGGCCATTATGGCACGTTCTAAAGTTATTACCGAAAAGTTTATTAAAAAGGCTATAGATGAAAAAATATCACGAGTTCAAAAGTATGATAATAGATTGTCTGAGATGATACGAGATGATATGCTTTTAATAGCTACAGATGGTTACAAAGTTGGTCAAATTAATGGTTTAACCATAATGACTACTGGAGATTATACTTTTGGCAAACCAGCAAGAATAACAGCTACTACTTATACTGGTAAAGCTGGTATTATAAATATCGAAAGAGAAGTTGAACTTTCAGGTTCTTCTCACTCTAAAGGTGTTTTAATTTTAAATGGCTATATTGGAGAGCAATTTGCTCAAGATTTCCCTCTTTCACTTACTGCCAGTATTTGTTTTGAACAATTATATAATGGTGTTGACGGTGATAGTGCCTCTAGTACAGAATTATATGCTTTACTTTCCAGTCTATCAAATGTTCCTATAAATCAATCAATAGCAGTCACTGGTTCAGTTAATCAAAAAGGAGAAATCCAACCAATTGGCGGTGTTAATGAGAAAATTGAAGGCTTTTATCATATATGTAAAATGAAGGGATTAAATGGAAATCATGGAGTTATAATTCCTATACAAAATGTTATAAACTTAAGTCTATCTGATGAAATTGTCGAGGCTGTTAAAAATAAAGAATTTCATATTTATGCAATATCTACAATTGAAGAAGGAATTGAAATCTTAACTGGAGTTCCTGCAGGACGCAAAGATACTTTAGGCAATTTTCCTGCTGGAAGTGTAAATTATCTAGCATATGAAAAATTAAAGAAATATGCAAAATCAGTTGAAGCGTTGAAATAATTTGGGCACGGTGCACCGTGCCCCTACTACAATTGCAAAATTTTCGTTTTGTTTTCCTAAAATTTCTTCCCGAAATTATTCTTCTAAATTCATATACACATCTGGTACCCCTCCGACTATCACATTTTCACTTAATACTATTTCATTCACAACTTCTGTTGATATTACCTCATACGGAGTTAATATATTTACATCACATATTACATCAAGCCATAATCTATGTACTGTTTGATTAATACCTGCATCATCGAATTCATTTCTTATTTTTGTTTGAATAGTTCCTGATAATGATATTGTTATTGGAATCTTAGGTCCAATACCCGAAATGAACTTTATACCTGTTATACTACCAAAAGGTATATATGCATTTACTATATCATTATCATTTAAACTCTCTTGAATATCATTTGTAATATCTGATATCATACTATTTAACGGTTTTGCATTTACTTGCAATAATTGAATATCTCCATTTTCATTTTGAGTAATGTTTATTATTTCACTATCTTGATATTTTTCTGCGTTAACTGTTGTAATTCTATTTACTTCAATATTTACTATGCTATATGTTGTATCTATACAAAGAGCTTCAAATATCGGATTAATTGCCTTTAATACATTTATCATTACCATAATTGCTATAAATAAAATCATAATTATTTTTATTATCTTTTCATATCTTTTATTTTGTTTACCTCCTCCATAAATTACTCTTGGTAATTGTATTCTTTTCCTTGAATATATTTTATCCATAATCTTTAATTACTTCTCGCACAAACATATTTCGGAATAAATAACTGCATTCCAATATCAATTTTATCAGGATTTTCTATTTCATTTAGCCTAACTATATCATCTACTGTACTCTTATATCTTTTTGCTATTTTCCATAGTGTATCTTCAGCCTTTACAAAATATATTGTCATACTATATGGATTTTCACAACATTTTTCTTCATTCACTATAACTTCTTGAATTACATTCATATTTAATTGATTATACTGATTTACTTCAAAGTTCAAGTTAATATTTAAATTAACTTCAGAATCCTCTATTACGAAGTCTTGCATACCTATCTCTATATTTGTATTTATCTGGCTATCCTCGGTAACTTCATCAAAATCCATAGCATACAAAATTGGTATATTCTTTGTTATCG
Organism: uncultured Clostridium sp.; assembly: GCA_964634355.1. Classification (GTDB taxonomy): domain Bacteria; phylum Bacillota; class Clostridia; order TANB77; family CAG-508; genus CAKPSH01. The sequence goes on along the minus strand of CAZWIF010000022.1, from coordinate 4,579 downwards.
CTTCAACTGTTGTTTGATTATTAGAAGTAATTAAAAAATCCACCTTTATTTCTCCCTCATATGTTATTTTTCCTCTTGAAATAACAGTATTATTAATATTTGTTGTAATTCTAGTATCTCTTATCCTCTCTCCCGCCAATTCAGGAATTTGTATTTTTTCTCTTACCTCAAATAAAGCATTCTTACTTCTTTTATTAACAATTGTTACTATATTTTTAGAATTAAATTCTAAATTCAGACTTGGACTATATAAATCCTCCAATACCTCTATTTCTTCCTCTTTAAAAGCTGTACATGATATTTCTAATTCTATTTCTACATATATAGAATGTTCCTCTTCTGAATTAGGTTTAATTATAATGTTTTTTATAGTATATTTATCGTCACATATGTCTTCTTCTGAAACATTTAACATTTCTATAAATCCCATTATTGGAATTTTTTCTTCTACATTTCTAATTTGATTATCTTCAGTTAGATACATTATTTTTACATCTGCATCTGCCTTTGCTAATATTTTATTATAGCTTATTTTTATATCCTTATTAATAATTCTTAAATCCATTCTCAATATTTCTGCCAGATTATCTCCAGAGTCAATCTTAATTGTTTCTTTTGCATAAGTTTTAGTAAAATTCTTACCAACAACTGAATTTATCCTCTTAGTTCTTCTAATTTCTTGTATGTCATTTACATTTTTTATCTCATTTACTATGTCCAATTCTTCATTAGCATATAACGTTATTTCTGCCTCTAATTCTATTTTCATATTCACTTTTCTTCCATTAAGTACCTTACATTCAATTAATTTTATTGTAATTTTTTCATTTAAATCCATATCGCTTAATGCGTCATTACATTCGATTACTTCTTTAAAAGCAATATTAGTATTAATTCCTCTTACATTGTCCCTTTCACTATCTGCTAAATAAATAAGGAAAACATCAACATTGCCTTCTAATCTTATCTTTCCATCTAAAACTTCTTTTTTGTATATACACACATTTCCACTTGTGCTTATTGGTTTTAATATGTCAGGTTTTATATCAGGTATTATAACATCTTCCTCTAAAATAAATCTTTCCATTTTCTGTGTTACTATTCTATTTACACATACTTTCTTTTTTTCTGTTTCAACATTCATCTCGTATCCTCCTCGTTTTTAATATATATATGACGATATATAAAAAAAATTCCTAGTTTTTACTAGGAATTTTTTTTATATTTAATTTTATAGCAAAGCAACCTTTTTAGCTTTCTTTTCATCAAAAATTGGAATATCTAGAGGTGAATAATCTGTACCATTAAATATTGATAGTTCTACACTCTTTGTCAACACATCTGTGTAATTATATGACGTATTTCCTTCTTCTTCATCACATTTTACTATGAATAAGTTTGAATACACATTTTGTACTGTGCCAATTTTTTCAAAACATTTACTTCTTCCCAAAGTACCTTTTATTAATATCTTTTGTCCAATTTGCGCTTGAATATCTGTCTTTAGATTATCAATGTCACTCTTACAAAACATATAACCACCTGCTTCTCATTTATTGTCCAAATTATAGCATTTTTACCATAAAATGTCAAAAAATATCACATGTTGTGTTTTTTATGTTTCCTTACTCTACCAACAATTTCGGCTTCGTCATTCTTGTATATTACGTTTACGTTACACTTTTGTTACAAAATTGTAATATTTTGTTATAAAGTATATTTTTTCTTCTTTCCCCTTGACGTTCTTCCTCCAATTCTTTTATTATCGTCTTTTAGTAAATAAGAAATTTCTTGCATTGTAATATTTTTTTCCTCAGGAGTTATAGCGACTTTTTCTGCAATAACTAATGGATCCATAAAATCTATTAATACTCTTGCTGGAGAGGATGCAAAATTTGCTCCGGAATCCATTATTGCCTCAAAGAAGCTCTGACAAGCTCCAGCAAATATAACTAATTCTTTATCTAAAGAAGCTCTTCTTGCTTCTTTTACTGTATTTATAAAATGTCTTGAATTTCTATAATTATATAAATCTGTAAAACCAGTTCCATTTTTTATCATACCATCATGTCCTGTAATAATCAATATATCTGGTTTATATCTTCTTATTAAATTTCCTACCACCATAGCCTGCCTATTTTCTGGAATACTTTTTACTATCGCATTTAATCCTATATTTTTATAGTATTTTATAGATTTTTCTGCATATTTTCTATCTCCATCTAGATGTAATATTCTACCGCACAATATTTTCATGTATCTATCAATGTTTTTCCTATTTTCAAAGGTTCTTTCTGCTATCTTTTTATCAAATATTTTAAGCTCTTCTTTAATTTTTTTCTTATCAACTATATTTAAATCACTAATCAGTGCATTTGCCTTTATTCTTATAGTTATTCCCTTTAATATGGCAAACTTACCTTGATTTGTTTCTACTATATCTTCTACACTAAACAAAATATCATCATTGTATGACTTTCTAGTAACTATAATTCCCTTCCTTATGTTCTTCATAAAATTGTCCTCCTATTATAGTTTATGAAAACTAGATAAGGTAGTGACAATTAGCACCAATAAGGGCAGACACAAGGTCTGCCCCCTACAGATATCACATTTTACATATCAACCATTTGTTGAACCAAATCCTCCTTTTCTTTTTCCATTTGAAATATCATTATCAGCTATTAGGAATTTTTCAAATATTGCTTGCCCAATGCAATCTCCTTTTTTTATTATAGTATCTTCATTCTTTATATTATAAAAAGCAAACATGATATGTCCATCATTATCAGGATTTCCATAATAGTCGGCGTCTACAACTCCTATGCTATTTGATAAAATTAGTCCTCTTTTTCCTGGATTAGAACTTCTATTACATAATTTTAAATATTCATCTTCTTGCATATATGCTTTTAATCCTGTTTTTACAAGAAAAGGTTTGTCTCCCCTTTTAAATGGTGGTATTATACAATCCTCTGCAGCTTCTATATCATATCCTGCTGAATATTTCGTTTTTCTAACTGGTAAATTAATATTTTTATCCTCAAATCCTTTTGCAATTTCAAATCCTCTTTTTCTTTCCATTTATTATCATTTCCCTTCTCTATTCCAAATTCTAATCTATTTTATATAATTATTTTTTCCTTGTCAAGAGTGATACATTCCCTATGTCTTCTCTTTTTTCAAATATTTACAGATTTTCTTGTATTTTTTTATTATTTATGATAATATGAATTTGGATAATATCTCTTTTATTTCTAATAATTCTTGAGATTTTTATAAATATTTGTTAGAGCATATTTATATTGCTCGAATGGAGGTTTTTATGGAGGATGAAAACGATAAAAAAGACTATGAAATTGTTTCAGGAGATGGTGATTTAAATATATCACCCGTTTATAGCCATATAAATATAAATAAAAAAAATGATGATTTAGACAATAAAAAAAATATAGTTATTCCCGATGAGAAAAAATAAGTTATAAAAACCAGAATGGCGTTGCCCTTCTGGTTTTTATATTGGTAGCGATGGGGAGATTCGAACTCTCGACACTTCGGGTATGAACCGAATGCTCTAGCCAACTGAGCTACATCGCCATAAATCACTTTACTAGTATACTCGCTTTTATTGACTTTGTCAATATTTTTTCTAAAAAAATCAGAGTCAATCATTTGTTGTTGTAGTGGTCGCACTCTTGGGCAACCCTCAAAGAAGATTAAATGTTTTTAAAGCCGAATGCTATTATTCACATTCTTTTTAATACTATGGTAGGGCGAAACTTGTGTCCGCCCTTATTTAATCTTCTCTTTCTCTTCCTGTTTTCTCTTGTTTTGGTTCTTTTTTCTCTTGTGTAGCCTGTGCAGTTCTATTTTGTTGAACCTGAATTTCTTTATCAAATTCTGTTTGTTTCTTTGATTTCTTTTTCTTCTTTTTAGTTGTTTCAGGTACTAATGTTAATATTATATCATATGCTTTTTTAAAAGCATTCCTTCTACTTTCGTCAGGATCTTTTTCTATTACATCCTCTGGACTTTCTATAATAGTATCCTCTGTAAATATTGCTTTTAATGGATTCTGTGATTTATCCTCTTCCAATTTTTGTTCTTCATCTTTTTTATCTACATAACTCATATGATTTCTACCTCCCACGACATCTTAATTCATATAATCTTTTAATTTTTTGCTTCTACTTGGATGTCTTAGTTTTCTTAATGCTTTTGCTTCAATTTGTCTTATTCTTTCTCTTGTTACATCAAATTCTCTACCAACTTCCTCAAGAGTTCTTGCTTTTCCGTCATCTAATCCAAATCTCAATCTTAATACCTTTGCCTCTCTTGGAGTTAATGTATTCATCACTTCTTCTAGTTGCTCTTTTAATAAAGTATATGCTGCTGAATCATGTGGTGCCGGCGAATCATCATCTTGAATAAAATCTCCTAAATGACTATCATCTTCTTCTCCAATTGGAGTTTCTAATGAAACTGGGTCTTGCGCTATTTTTTGTATTTCCATTACTTTTTCTACTGACATATCCAACTCTTTTGCTAATTCTTCTGGACTTGGTTCCCTTCCTAATTG
>CAZWIF010000021.1:1782-19154 GCA_964634355.1 uncultured Clostridium sp. | reverse complement strand
TGGAGACAAAAAGGAACAGGTAGAGCAAGACAAGGTAGTATACGTGCTCCACAATGGATTAAAGGTGGTATTGCTTTAGGACCAAAACCACGTTCATACAAATATATAATCAATAAAAAGGAAAGAAGATTAGCAATTAAATCTGTTTTAAGTTCTAAAGTATTAGAAAACCAATTAACTGTTGTTGATAAAATTTCATTTAAAGAGATAAAAACAAAGAACATGGTAACAGCTTTAAGCAACTTAAAGGTTGAGGGAAAAACTTTAGTGATGTTACCTGAAAAAGATGAAAATGTTCAAAAATCAGCAAGAAATATTGAAGGAGTAAAAACAACTTTGGTTAATACAATAAATGTTTATGATTTATTAAAATATAATAATCTTGTTGTTACTCTTGATACTGTTAAGAAATTAGAGGAGGTGTACGCATAATGGTAGCTGAGGATATTATAATAAGACCGATTGTAACAGAGAAATCAAGTGATGGCTTACAAAGTGGAAAGTATACCTTTGAAGTAAATAAAAAAGCTACAAAAGTTGATATTGCTAAAGCAGTAGAAAAACTTTTTGAAGTTAAAGTATTGAATGTTAATACAATATCAGTAAAAGGAAAAAAGAAAAAAGTAGGTGTTCATCAAGGAATGACATCTGATTGGAAAAAAGCAATTGTAACAATTGATACAAATCCAGAACAAAAAACATACCTTGCAAAAGGTGGAAAAGAAGTTAAAGTTTCTAAAAAATATAAGGATAGTATAGACGAGTTCATGGGTGCTTAAAGGGTGAAAAAATTAAAAATATCTAGAAAAAACTAGGATAATAAATAATATCTGCTTATGTGGAGCAGGAAAAATTCCACAAATAAAAATAATAAAGAACGAATATGAAAATAGAATTTGATTATGTAAGTATTAAGAGGTAATTACAAAGAATAATCAAAACAAGCAGTACTAGGAAAACGAGTAAAAAATCCGCAGGCGTACTGGTGTACGTCGAGAAATGTTTTATGAAGTTTGACAACGTAATGCGAAGTTTTTCATTATTCGTAGAAAGGGAAAGAAAATGAAACATTATAGAGCATACACTCCATCAAGAAGAAATATGGTTCTTTCTGATTATTCAGAAATTACAAAGAAAACTCCTGAAAAATCTTTGCTTGCTAAAAAGAAAGAGAAAGCAGGAAGAAATTCTTATGGTAGAATAACTGTTAGACACCAAGGTGGAGGAAATAGACAAAAATATAGAATAATTGATTTTAAACGTAACAAACATGATGATATGGAAGCTACTGTAGTTGGTATTGAATATGATCCAAACAGAAGTGCAAACATAGCATTAATAGAATATGAAAATGGAGATAAAGCATATATCTTAGCACCTCAAGGTTTGACAGATGGAGATAAAGTTGTAGCTGGTAAGAAAGCTGATATTAAACCAGGAAATTGCATGGAAATTGAAAGTATACCAGTTGGTACTTTAATTCACAATATAGAGTTAAACCCAGGTCAAGGTGGAAAATTAGTAAGAAGTGCTGGTCAATCAGCACAGTTAATGGCAAAAGAAGGAAAATATGCACATGTAAGACTTCCTTCAGGAGAAATGAGATTAGTTTTAGTTAACTGTAGAGCAACAATAGGAACAATTGGAAATTCAGATCATGAGAACATTAAATTAGGAAAAGCAGGGAAAACTAGACACTTAGGAATTCGTCCTACAGTTCGTGGTAGTGTTATGAACCCAGTAGATCACCCTCATGGTGGTGGTGAAGGTAAAGCACCTATTGGACGTCCTGGACCAATGACTCCTTGGGGAAAACCTGCAAACGGTTATAAGACAAGAAAGAAACATAATAAAACAGATAGACTAATTGTTAAGAGAAGGGGTGGAAAATAATGTCAAGATCAAGTAAGAAAAAACCATTTGTAGATGCTAAACTTTTGAGGAGAATAGAAGCTATGAATGAAACGGGTAAAAAGGAAGTTCTAAAAACATGGTCAAGAGCATCTACTATCTATCCACAAATGATTGGTCATACAATCGCTGTTCATGATGGTAGAAAACATGTACCAGTGTACATTTCAGAAGAAATGATAGGACATAAATTGGGAGAATTTGCTCCAACAAGAACATTCAAAGGCCATGCCGGAGAAAAGGCATCAACAGTGAAGAAATAGAAGGAGGTAATAGGTAAGATGGAAGAAAATACAGTATTAGAAGCTAAAGCTACTTTAGGTGATGCTAGAATTTCTAGTAGAAAAGTAAAGATAGTTGCAGACTTAATTAGAGGAAAAGATGTAAATGAAGCTTTGGCTATCTTAAAATATACACCAAAAGCAGCATCTCCAATAGTTGAAAAATTATTAAAATCAGCTATTGCAAATGCCGAAAATAATCATAATATGAATGGTCAAAACTTATATATTGCTGAAATCTATGCAAATCAAGGCCCAACAATGAAAAGAATAAGAGCAGCAGCAAAGGGTTCAGCTGTAAGAATAAGAAAAAGAACAAGTCATATAACTATAGTTTTAAGAGAAAGAGTATAGAGGTTTAAGAAAGGAGGAGTCTAGAAAATGGGACAAAAAATGCATCCACATGGATTAAGAGTAGGTGTAATTAAAGATTGGGATTCAAAATGGTATGCAGATTCTAAAAACTTTAGTGATTACTTAGTTGAAGATAAGAAAATCCGTGATTATGTAAAGAAGAAGTTATATGTTAGCGGTATTTCTAAAATAGAGATTGAAAGAACTGCTAAACTAGTTAAAGTTAATGTATATACCGCAAAGCCAGGATTGGTTATAGGTAAGGGTGGAAGCTTGGTTGAAAGCTTAAAAACTGATTTACAAAAAATGATTAATAAAGATATAAATTTAAATATTGTTGAGGTAAAGGATATTGATACAAATGCACAATTGGTTGCAGAAAATATTGCTTCTCAACTAGAAAGAAGAATTTCATTTAGAAAAGCTATGAAACAAGTAATGCAAAAAGCAATGAAAGCCGGAGCATTAGGAATTAAAACTTCAGTTTCTGGAAGATTAGCAGGAGCTGATATGGCAAGAACAGAATTCTATAAGGAGGGAACAATTCCTCTACAAACTTTAAGAGCAGATATAGATTATGGGTTTGCTGAAGCAAATACAACTTATGGAATCATAGGTGTAAAAGTTTGGATTTATAAGGGTGAAGTTCTTCCTGAAAAAAAAGTTAAAACAGAAGGGGGAGAACAATAATGCCATTAATGCCAACAAAAACAAAATATAGAAAAGTGCAAAAAGGTAGAATTAGAGGTAAAGCTTCTAGAGGAAATAAAGTTACTGATGGAGAGTATGGACTTCAAGCTTTAGAGATAGGAAGAATTAAATCTAATCAAATTGAGGCAGCACGTATTGCAATGACACGTTATATAAAAAGAGGTGGTCAAGTTTGGATAAAAATATTCCCAGACAAACCAATTACATCAAAACCTCTTGGTACTCGTATGGGTAAAGGTAAAGGTGCTCCAGAATATTGGGTAGCATGTGTTAAACCAGGAAGAGTAATGTTTGAAATTGCAGGTGTGCCAGAAGAAACCGCCAAAGAGGCGATGAGACTAGCAGCAAATAAGCTACCAATTAAAACAAAATTTGTTGCAAGAGAAAATGTAATAGGTGGTGATAGTGATGAAGATAAGTAAAATTAATGAAATGTCTTCACCAGAACTTGAAAAAGAATTAGGTGAATTAAAAACTGAATTGTTCAAACTAAGATTTAGCCTAGCAACAAATGGATTGGATAATCCTATGAAAATTAAGGAAGTTAAGAAAGATATTGCTAGAATAAATACGGTTTTGAGACAAAGAGAAATAAATGAAAACAAATAATTTTGAAGTCGGGAGAGCCGAAACTCTCTTGCTTCAAACTTCGAAATTGTATAAATGCTAATAATTTGAGAAAGGAGAAGATTATGGAAAAAAGAAATCTTCGTAAGGTTATGATTGGTACAGTTACTTCTGACAAAATGGATAAAACTGTAGTTGTATCAGTTGAAGACAGTGTTCGTCATAGTATATATAATAAGACTATGAAGAGAACATATAAATTAAAAGCTCATGACGAAGAAAATGCTTGTCATGTAGGAGACAAAGTAAAGGTAATGGAAACAAGACCTCTTTCTAAGGATAAGAGATGGAGAGTAGTCGAAATTCTAGAGACTAGAGTATAGATGTGTACAAAATTGCTCATAAAGAGCTAAGATTGCATCGTGTCCCTACGGGGATACAGTGTTAGAAAGTAGAAAAATGTGAAATTTCACATCTAACCTCTAGTTATATAACTAGAAGGCATATGAAAATTAAGAATGTAGAATAATAGAAAAAGGAGGATTAGCTAGAATGGTACAACAACAAACTATATTAAAAGTAGCTGATAATACTGGTGCAAAAGAAATTATGTGTATTAGATGTTTAGGTGGATCTTATAGAAGATATGCACATATTGGTGATGTAATAGTAGCTTCTGTAAAAACGGCTACTCCAGGTGGAACTGTAAAAAAAGGTCAAGTTGTAAAGGCTGTAGTTGTTAGAACAAAGAAACCAACAAGACGTGCTGACGGTTCTTATGTTAGATTTGATGAGAATGCAGCAGTTATAATAAAAGAAGATGGAACACCAACAGGAACTCGTATATTTGGACCAGTGGCTAGAGAATTAAGAGATGGTGGATATATGAAGATTTTATCTTTAGCACCTGAAGTTCTGTAACTAGAAATAAAAGTTGGAAGTTAGAAACTAGAAATTAGAAATTAGAAGTTGGAAGTTAGAAACTAGAAATTAGAAGTAGAGAATAAAGCTCTTTTAATACACTAATCTCTAACATCTAGAAACGAGGTGAAATTAATGAATATCAAAAAAGGAGATACTGTTAAGATTTTATCTGGAAATGATAAGGGAAAGACAGGAGAAGTTATTGAAGTTATACCTAAGTCTCAGAAGATTATTGTTAAGGGTATAAATGTCAGAAAAAAACATGTTAAACCTAAAAAGCAGGGAGAAGAAGGTGGAATAATATCAATAGAATGTGCAATACATAGTGCTAAGGCAAGTGTTGTATGTCCTAAATGTGGAAAGACAACAAGAATTGGTTACACTGTTGAAAAAGATGAAAAAGTACGTGTTTGTAAAAAATGTGGTGCAAAAATAAAATAGTTAAGGAAAGGAGGATTATAATTAGAAATGAGCGTATTAAAAGAACAATATGTAAAAGATGCTGTACCAGCATTGATTAAGAAGTTTGAGTATAAATCAGTTATGCAAGTTCCAAAACTTGAAAAAGTAGTTATAAATATAGGTCTAGGTGATATAAGAGATAATCCAAAAGACCTAGAAAATGCAATGAAAGACTTAAGTATAATTACGGGTCAAAAACCAGTAATTACAAAGGCTAAAAAATCTATTGCTGCGTTTAAATTAAGAGAAGGTGCAAATATAGGATGTAAAGTTACTTTAAGAGGAGAAAAAATGTATGAGTTTGTATACAAATTATTCAATGTGGCTCTTCCTAGAGTAAGAGACTTTAGAGGTGTTTCTACAACTTCTTTTGATGGAAGGGGAAATTATTCATTAGGAATAAAAGAACAATTAATATTCCCAGAAATAGAATATGATAAAGTAGATAAATTAAGAGGAATGGATATTGTATTTGTAACAACAGCTAATAAAGATGAAGAGGCAAGAGAATTGTTATCTTTATTAGGAATGCCGTTTAAAGACTAGGGATTAGATGTTAGAAGTTAGTCGAAACATTAACATTTAACCATAATGAAATTAGAACAAGCAAATAAAGATGAGTGGAAATAAATTCGAAAAAGAAATGAAAAGGAGGAAATGGCTAGAATGGCAAAAAAGTCAATGATTGTAAAACAACAGAAACCACAAAAATACGCAACAAGAGAATACAATAGATGTAAATTATGTGGAAGACCTCATGGTTATATAAGAAAATATGGTATATGCCGTGTATGCTTCAGAGAATTAGCTCATAAAGGTGAAATTCCTGGAGTGAAAAAAGCAAGTTGGTAAAACAATTAGAACTGTGATAAATTTGCTGAGCAAATTTAACTGGTGTGAGAAAATAATTAAATTATTTTCTTGTTTTATTGAATAACATAAAAATGAGTAAATTAAAAAATAAAAAAATAGAGAAGGAGGGACTAACTATAATGGTGACTACAGATCCAATAGCAGATATGTTAACTAGAATTAGAAATGCTAATACAGCTAAACATAAAACTGTAGATGTTCCAGCATCTAAAATGAAGTTAGCTATTGCTAATATATTATTTAAAGAAGGATATATAAAATCTTTCGAGGAGATAGCAGGGGAAAATCAAGCGACAATAAGAATTACTTTAAAATATGATGAAAAAGGAAATAGAGTAATTGATGGTATAAAAAGAATAAGTAAACCAGGATTAAAAATTTATTCTTCAAAAGAAGATTTACCAAAAGTCTTAAATGGTTTAGGTATAGCAATAGTTTCTACATCTAAAGGGGTTATGACAGATAAGGAAGCAAGACAAAATGGAGTAGGTGGAGAAGTAATTGCATATGTATGGTAAATGAGAAGTGATATATGAGAGGTGAGATTTGTAAAGCATCAGCTAAATACATAAGCCTTAATGTATCAAAAATAGAAGAATTATAGAGAGGTGAAAATAATGTCAAGAATAGGAAAACAACCTATTACAATTCCAGAAGGAGTAGAAGTTAAGGTTGATGGAAATAAAGTTTCTGTAAAAGGTCCAAAGGGAAGCCTTGAAAAGGAATTTAATTCTATGATGAAAATATCAATCGAAGAAAATAAAGTGATTGTTACAAGACCAAATGATGAACCAATGGCTAGAAGCCTACACGGTTTAACAAGAACTTTAATTAACAATATGATAATAGGTGTTAAAGAAGAATTCAAAAAAGAACTAGAAATCAATGGTGTTGGATATAGGGTTGCAAAACAAGGAAATAACTTAAATTTAACATTGGGATATTCTCATCCAGTAATATTTGAAGCACCTGCTGGTATTACTTTTGATGTTCCAAGTCAAAACCAAATTATTGTAAGAGGTATTGATAAAGAACTTGTTGGTCAAACAGCAGCTGTTATCAGAACAAAGAGATTACCTGAAGTGTATAAAGGCAAAGGTATCAAATATGTTGATGAAGTTATACGTAGAAAAGAAGGTAAAACTGGTAAGAAATAGTTTTACAAAAATAAAATTTATTAGAAAGGAGATAAAAAAATGGTTTCTAAAACTAATAGAGAAATGGAAAGAAAAAGAAGACATATTCGTGTTCGCAGAAAAATAAGTGGAACGCCAGAACGTCCAAGACTTTGTGTTTATAGAAGTAATACAAATGTTTATGCACAAATAGTTGATGATACTAAGGGAGTTACTTTAGTGGCAGCTTCTACTTTAGATAAAGAAGTTAAGGAAAAACATAGCAATATTAAGGCTGCAAAACAAGTTGGAGAATTAATAGCTAAAAGAGCTCTTGAAAAAAATATAAAAAATGTTGTATATGATAGAGGCGGATATATCTATCATGGAGTAATAAAAGAATTAGCAGAATCAGCCCGCAGTGGAGGATTAGAATTTTAGAAAAAAGGAGGAAAGAACCTAAAATGGAGGAAAATCAAAATCCAGTTGAATTAAAAGAAAAAGTTGTATCTATCAGCAGAGTAGCAAAAGTTGTTAAAGGTGGTAGAACATTTAGATTTAGTGCTGTAGTTGTTGTTGGAGATGAAAATGGACATATTGGTGTTGGAAATGGTAAATCATCAGAAGTTCCTGATGCAATTAAAAAAGCTATCCAAGACGCAAAGAAAAACTTAGTAACAGTTCCAGTTGTAGGAACAACAATCCCTCATGAATTTGTTGGAAAATTTGGAAGTGCTAAAGTTATATTAAAACCAGCTGCTGTTGGTACAGGATTAATAGCAGGAGGTAGTGTAAGACCAGTACTGGAATTAGCAGGATATAAAGACGTTAGATCAAAAATAATAGGAACAACCAATCCTAGAAACGTTGTATCAGCTACAATTCAAGCACTTACAAACATGAGTACAGTAGAAACTGTAGCAGCTAAAAGAGGTAAAAAAGTAGAGGAAATTTTGTAATATATTCGTGGGAAATTTTGCTTGCAAAATTTCACTCGAATATATATATAAAGAGATTTCAACTACGATTTTACAAAGTAGAAACTGTAGCAGCTAAAAGAGGTAAAAAAGTAGAGGAAATTTTGTAATATATTCGTGGGAAATTTTGTAATTATTATATTATTATATTTAATTGTCTTGCAAAATTTCAAAAGAAATATTATTATTAATATGAGATTAAAAGGAGGGAAGAGAGAAATGCAATTAGGAGAGTTAAAACCAGAAACATCAAAAGTTACGAGAAGAAGAGTTGGACGTGGCATAGGTTCTGGACTTGGAAAAACTTCTGGAAAAGGACATAAAGGACAGAAAGCAAGAACTGGAGGAAAAATTAGACGTGGCTTCGAAGGTGGTCAAACTCCTTTATATAGAAGATTACCAAAAAGAGGATTTAAAAATATTCACGCTAAAGAATATACAGAAGTAACTTTGACAATGCTTAATAAATCAACAGTAGAAGAAGTAGATGCAGCAACACTTCTAGCAGATGGAATAATTGGAAAAGTAAGAGATGGAATAGTAGTAATTGGAACAGGTTCTATTGATAAAAAATTAACAGTTAAAGCCAATAGATTTACAAAATCTGCAGGAGAAAAAATTGTGGCTGCAGGTGGAAAGATAGAGGTGATTTAATTGTTACAAACAATAAAAAATGCACTGAAAACCCCAGATGTTAGAAAAAGACTACTATATACATTATTACTTATAGTTATATTTAGATTAGGTTGTTATTTGACTGTCCCTGGAGTTGATAGTATTGCTTTAGAGGAGGCAATGGGGACAACATCATCTGGATTTGGAAGCTTAATAAATATTATCTCAGGAGGAGCTTTATCAAGATTCACAATGTTTGCTATGAGTATAAGTCCATATATCACAGCATCTATTGTAATCCAATTATTATCAATGGTTATTCCATCTTGGGAAAAGATGGCTAAAGAAGGTGGAGAACTAGGAAGACAAAAATTAAATAAATACACAAAATATCTTACAGTTCTTCTTGCAATAGTAGAAGGATTAGGAATTTATTTATCATATAAAGGATATGGAATATTTGTAGATGATACAGTACTTACTGCTATAACAGTTGTATTATCATTGGTTACAGGAACATGCTTACTTATGTGGTTAGGTGATGAAATAACCAATAAAGGAATTGGTAACGGAATTTCAGTAATTATTTTCGTAGGTATTATTTCTGGACTTCCAAGTGGAGTAGTCACTCTATTTAATTTAATATTTACATCAACAGGTTTTTCTACAACAGGATTAATTACAACATTAGGGGTTATAATAGGAGCTATAATTTTAGTTGCAGGAGTTGTATTTGTACAACAGGCTGAGAGAAGAGTACCTGTACAATATGCAAAAAAAGTAGTTGGAAGGAAAATGTATGGAGGACAAAATACACATATTCCATTAAAATTAGTTATGGCGGGGGTTATGCCAATAATATTTGCATCATCATTTATGACATTCCCTGCAATGATTATTTCAATGTTTAATCAAAATATTGCATCAGAAACGGGATTTTGGGCAGTTATTTATAAATTTTCAATTGCGACATCATCATCAAGTGTTCCAATTGGGTATTCAATAGCTAATGCGATAGTATATTTACTATTAATAGTGGCATTTACTTTCTTTTATACTTATGCAACATTTAATCCTGCAGAAGTTGCAACTAATATTAAAAAGAATGGAGGATTTATACCTGGTATAAGAGCTGGAAAGCCTACATCAGAATATTTGTCTTCTATAATATCAAAAATAACTTGGTTTGGAGGATTATTCTTAGCCGTAATTGCTGTGTTACCAATGTTATTAAGATTTACAAGTTTAGATATTTCTTTTGGAGGAACGTCTATACTTATCGTAGTTGGAGTTGCACTAGAGATTGTACAACAATTAGAATCACAACTTGTTATGAGACACTACAAAGGATTCTTGGATTAAATTTTGAAAATAGTAGGGGCACGGTGACCGTGCCCATTAGAATTTAAAAAAATGAAATTTGATAAGGGATTTGTAAATTTCAAAATGTTTAAAATGGAGGAGAAAAATATGTTATTAGTAATAATGGGAGCACAAGGTACTGGAAAGGGTACAGTAGCTGGAATATTATGTGATAAATTAGGAATAATGCAATTATCAACAGGTGATATTTTTAGAAAAAATATTAAAGAACAGACGAAGCTTGGAATTGAAGCTAATAAATATATGTCACAGGGAAAGCTTGTACCAGACGACATAACTGTTCCAATGGTTGCAGAAGCATTAGATTCAGATGAGGCTAAAGCAGGTGTGATATTAGATGGTTTTCCTAGAACGACAGAGCAAGCAAAAAGATTAGATGAGATGTTAGTAGAGAGAAATAAAAATATTGATATGGTTATCAATTTGATTTCACCTAGAGAAGAGATAATAGACAGAATGGTTACTAGAAGAATTTGCCCAAAATGTAAAACAACATATAATATAAAACTTAATAAACCAAAAATAGAAGGCATTTGTGATAAGTGCGGAACAGAGTTAGTTCAAAGAGAAGATGATAAGAGCGAAGAAGCTATAAATAATAGATTAGAAATTTATGATACACAAACAGCTCCAGTTCTAAAATATTATGAAGAAAAAGGAATTGTACAAAATGAGGAAATTACAATTTCAAAAAATAGAATGGCAGATAAAGCAGCAGCAGAAATTATTGAAATTTTAAATACAAAATAAAAAAATGCAAATTAACTTGTAGGGAGGGGCTTGCCTCCGCACAAGACATTAAAATATTACAGAAATATATAATATAGAACATGATACGCAAAATTAAAAAATGTTAAAGAGGACAATAAAATGATAGAGATAAAATCAAAAAGGGAAATTGAATTAATGGAGGAGGCTTGTAGAGTTACTGCTTTAGTTCACAAAACTATAGAGAAAGCAATAAAACCAGGGATAACAACATTAGAACTCGATCAATTGGCAGAAAAAGTGATAAGAGAAAATGGAGGAATTCCAGCAGAGAAAGGTTATCCAAGTGGAGAAAAAGGCGTAATGAATTTCCCCGGTTCAATATGTGCTTCAGTAAATGATGAAGTGATTCATGGAATACCATCTAGAAAAGTAAAACTAAAAGATGGAGATGTAATAAGTATTGACCTTGTTACATATAAGAATGGATATAATGGAGATGCGGCAAGAACTCACATTGTGGGAAATGCTTCCAAAGAAGACAAAAAATTAGTGGAAGTTACAAAGCAAGCTTTTTTTGAAGGAATTAAATTTGCTAGACCAGGATATAGAATTGGAGATATTTCTTATGCAATACAACAATATGTTGAAAAGAACGGATTCAGTGTTGTAAAAGAGTTCCAAGGACATGGAATAGGAAGAAAAATGCATGAGGATCCGGGAATTCCTAATTATGGAAAACCAGGGAAAGGCCCAAAAATAGAAGCTGGAATGACACTAGCAATTGAACCAATGGTAATAGCTGGAAAGCCAGATATATGGGAACTGGACGATGGATGGACAATAGTTTCTCAAGATGGTACAAAAGCAGCTCATTATGAAAATACAATTTTAGTTACAGAAAAAGAGCCAAAAGTATTGACATTATACTAAAAATGATATATAATACTACAGTTAACTAGCATGATTAAATGTTACATAATTGAAAGGGGAGAAATCAATTGGCAAAAGAAGATATTATAGAAGTTGAAGGAACGGTTGTAGAAACATTACCAAGTACAACTTTTAAAGTTGAATTAGAAAATGGACATCAAGTTTTAGCACACATTTCAGGCAAACTAAGACAAAATTATATCAAGATATTACCAGGAGATAAAGTTCGTGTAGAACTTTCACCTTATGATTTATCAAGGGGAAGAATTACATGGCGTGCCAAATAATGTAACAATATAAAAAATTCAGGAGGGATAGAACCATGAAAGTAAGACCATCAGTAAAGCCAATGTGCGAAAAATGCAAAGTAATAAAAAGAAAAGGCGTTATTAGAGTAATTTGCGAAAATCCAAAACATAAACAAAGACAAGGTTAATAATTAATTTAGATATCAACACAAATTGGTAGCGGCTGACAAAGCCTTTGATACAAGGGCTTTTATATCAAATTTGTGTTTATATACATTTTATAAGTAAAACAATTACTGCCAATATTTATAAACATAAATCAAAAAAATGTGGACAACTATGTGGATAAGTTGTGGATAACTTATTCAAGCGTGGGAAATTTTCTGTTAAGAAAATTTCACTCGATTGAAAGGATAAATTGTGGATAACTTATTCAAGCGTGGGAAATTTTCTGTTAAGAAAATTCCCCTAGGTGACACCTTAGCCACTACAGATAAAATTATTATAGTGCAAAGACATTTTTATTCATGTGATGATTGGGAGTATTGGTACATTTCAGGTTGTTTTGCGAAAATCTTAAGCAACAGCTTTCTGTTGTGAAAAATAAAAATTTGGAGGTGCTAAAATATATGGCTCGTATAGCAGGTGTAGATTTGCCTAAAGAAAAAAGAGTTGAAATAGGACTAACCTATATTTATGGTATAGGTTTAACAAGTTCTCAAAAAATTCTAGCAAAAGCTGGAGTAAATCCTGATACTAGAGTTAAGGATTTAACAGATGAAGAGGTAAACGGCATTAGAAAAATCATTGATGACGAATATAAAGTTGAAGGTGATTTAAGACGTGAAGTTGCTCTTAATGTTAAAAGACTTAGAGAGATAGGATGTTACAGAGGATTAAGACACAGGAGAGGATTACCAGTAAGAGGACAAAGAACAAAGACAAATGCTCGTACAAGAAAAGGTCCTAAAAAAGCGATTATAAAGAGTAAAAAATAAGGAAGGAGTAAGTTAAAATGGCTAAGACTCAATCAACAAAGAGAACATCTAGAAGAAATAGAAAAAACATCGATAAAGGTGCTGCACATATACATTCAAGTTTTAACAACACAATAGTTACAATAACAGATACTCAAGGAAACGTTATTTCTTGGGCAAGTGCAGGAGGATTAGGTTTTAAAGGTTCTAGAAAAAGTACACCATTCGCAGCTGGAGAAGCAGCTGAAACTGCAGCTAAAGCAGGAATGGAACATGGCTTAAAAACAGTAGAAGTATTTGTTAAAGGACCAGGTGCAGGACGTGAGGCTGCAATCAGATCTCTTCAAACAGCAGGTCTAGAAATTAGTGCTATTAAGGATGTTACACCAATACCACATAATGGATGTAGACCACCAAAAAGAAGAAGAGTTTAATAATATAAAAATTATAGAAAGAGGTGTAATTGTTACATGTCAAGATTTAAAGATGAACAATGCCGTATTTGCCGTAGACAAGGTCAAAAATTGTTCTTAAAAGGTGAGAGGTGCTACTCTGATAAATGTAGTGTTTCTAGAAGAAATTATGCTCCTGGAGAACATGCTACAAAGAAAGCTAAACTTTCAGAATATGGTATTCAATTAAGAGAAAAACAAAAAACTAAAGCATTTTATGGAGTTAGAGAAAATCAATTTAGAAAATATTTTGAGATGGCTTCAAGAGAAAAGGGAGTTACAGGTGAGGCATTACTTAGAATTCTTGAAAGCAGATTAGATAATGTGGTTTATAGATTAGGATATGGTTCATCTAGACCACAAGCAAGACAATTGGTTAATCATGGATTATTTGAAGTAAATGGTCATAAAGTTGATATTGCTTCTTATTTAGTAAAACCAGGAGATGTTATCAAAGTTAGAGAAAACAAGAAGGATGCAGCTATTATAAAAGAAAATGTAGAAGTGAATGCTGCAAGAACAGTTCCAGCATGGCTTGAAAAAGATGTTAAAGATTTAAGTGGCAAAGTTTTGAGAAAACCTGCTAGAGAAGATGTTGACTTACAAGTTGAAGAACACTTCATCGTAGAGTTATATTCTAAATAAAATTTAGTACTTTGACATAATTTAGGCTAAGAATAAAGCCTCAAAAAATAATATAAAGTGGAGGTAAAAATGATAGAATTTGAAAAGCCCAATATTGAATGTATAGATGTAGATGAAAAGAGTAACTATGCTAAATTTGTATGTGAGCCATTGGAGAGAGGATATGGGGTAACAATAGGAAATTCTTTAAGAAGAATTTTATTATCTTCTCTACCTGGTTGTGCAATAACAAGTATAAAGATTGATGGTGTAGTTCACGAGTTTTCTACAATACCAGATGTAGTAGAGGATGTTTCAGAATTAATAGTAAACTTGAAAGGTGTTAGATTCAAATCTTATGATAATGAAGAGAAAATTGTTAAAATAGATTTTAAGGGTGAAGGTGAAGTAAAGGCTGAGAATATTCAAACTGATGGTACTATCGAAGTATTAAATCCAGATTTACATATCGCCACAGTCGCTGAAGGAGGACATCTTGTAATTGAAATGACAGTTGAAAAAGGAAGAGGATATAACACCGCTGCTAAAAATAAGAAACCAAATCAAGATATATCTGTATTACCAATAGATTCAATTTTTACACCAGTGAAAAAAGTAAATTACTCTGTAGAAAACACAAGAGTGGGACAAATGGTTGATTTTGATAAGTTAATAATTGAAGTATGGACAGATGGAAGCTTAAAGGCTTATGAGGCATTAAGTCTAGCTGCTAAAGTAATAGTAGGGCATTTAGAATTGTTCATTGATTTATCAGAGACAGCTAAAAATACTCAAATAATGGTAGAGAAGGAAGAGTCAAAAACAGCAAGAGTATTAGAAATGTCTATTGAGGACTTAGAATTATCTGTAAGATCATTTAATTGCTTAAAGAGAGCAGGAATTTCAACAGTTCAAGATTTAACTAATAAAACTGAAGCTGATATGATGAAAGTAAGGAATTTAGGAAAGAAATCGTTAGATGAAGTAACCCATAAGTTACAATCTCTAGGATTAAGTTTTTCTAATGACGAGGATTAAAAGGCTATACTAGACCAGTATACCTTAGAAAAAGTTTATAATAAGAAAGGGTGAAAAAAGTGGCTAGAAATAGAAAATTAGGAAGAACAACTGACCAAAGATTATCTATTTTAAAAACTTTAACAACAGACTTGATTTTACATGGTGAAATTAAGACTACTGAAGCTAGAGCTAAAGAAGTAAAGTCTATTGCTGATTCTTTAATTTCACTAGCAGTTAAAGAGAAAGATAATTTTGAAATGGTAGATGTTAAAGTAAGCCGTGCTAAATTAGATGAAAAAGGAAATAAAGTAACTGAAAAAGCAACAAGCAAAAACGGTAAAGAATATCTAAAGGTTGTTAGAGAAGAAGTTACAGAATCTAGACAAAAAGATATGCCTTCAAGATTAAATGCAAGAAGAAAAATAATGAGAAATATAAATAAAGTTAAAGATGCTGAGGGTAAAAATATTGATTTACCAGCAAAATTATTCAACGAAATAGCACCAAAATATACAGACAGAGTAGGCGGATACACAAGAATTGTTAAATTAGGACAAAGACGTGGAGACGCAGCAGAAATGGTTGTATTACAATTAATATAAAATAAAAAACAGACTTTCGTCTGTTTTTTATTTTATATAATAGGAAAGTTAAAATGCAATGTATATTAAGGCTTTCCGATTTGTTCTAGAAAAATTAATATTCAATTATAGACAAGGGGCGTAGTTTTTGTCCATAAATTCCTAAATTTCTATATCTATAAACAAAGAATTACCTTCTGCTGTAAAATTAATATATGAATCGTTATTAAATTCTGATTTTCTTTCAAGTGAATATTGAATATCCAAATTTATATCAGTGTAATAGTTTAATAACATATCTAAAGGATAAAGAGTCATTAAATAACTTTTATAATTCCCATATTGCTTGTAAAAACCATTTTTAGTATAATCAATGTGAATTATTAGTGTACTGATATCAGTTTCAAGTGAATATTCATTTATTTTAGTTTCTACTTCTTTACAAAAAGCAATATCTATTAAATTACCATTTTTTAAATTAGAAATAGAATTATGCATTCCAATGTAATTTATAATAATACATATAACTGAAATAATAATAATGAGTGCATTTTCATATTTTACATTATGATTTAACATATGAAAATATAACAAGATTAAAGACATCCCTATGGTTGAAGCGATTGACCAAAATAATCTACCACATATATATACATCACTAATTGAGAATATGATAATTAATGGGATACAGAATAATATATTGCATAAGGAGATTAGCAAAAATTTAAAGAATATATTAGTCTTGTATCTAAATGAAATATAAAAAAATATGAATGCAAATATTAATAACTCAAATAAATAAAAATATTTAGGTAATGTAAAAGCACTATATATAAGGACATGTTTTAAATTAGTAATTACATTATAAATATTATTTAATATAATACTAGAAGTTAAATCTGCTCTAGTAGAAAAATTCATGATTTTTGAATATATCATTATACATAAATAATCAACAATAACTGCAATTATAACAAAAATAATACATGTTAAAGATTTCTTTATAAAACTTTTTAATTCAATTTTATCGTTTAATAAATATAAAAATAGACAAACAGATAGGAACACATTAATAGTTCCTTGATAGCAAAATACTGCTAATAGTAAAACAAGTATAGCTTTTCCATTTTTACTATCTATAATAAATTCCTTAGCAGCAATAATGTAAAGAAGTATACTAATTGCTATAATAGGTGATTCAATGAAGGTAAGAATATCTACACACATAAAATTAAATACAGTTAAGCATGATAATCCGAGCAAAATAATAGGACTACTATTCTTTTTTATAGTTGATACCAAGGATTTAAAGTAAAATACCGTAAAAGAAAAAATCAGAAGTCCTAATACAGTAGAAACAACATATAAAAATTTTATATTTATATTAAATAAATTTGCAAGCAATATATATAATCCGGAAAAAATTCTACCATCATTAAAAAATCGTTGTTTAGCATATTCAATATATCCTGAATTCAACATTTCAAAATGATCAAATCTTGCAAATCCTGTAATAAAGTTCCAACATAGTATTATTGAAAATACAAATAAAAAAAGAAAGCAAATAATTTCTTTTTTTTTCTTAAAAAATACCATTCTTTCTCTCACCAATGATAATTTTAACAATAATATAATTATTTGTCAATGAAATATATT
>CAZWIF010000021.1:0-1682 GCA_964634355.1 uncultured Clostridium sp. | reverse complement strand
TGTTAAAATTCATTGACAGAGAATAATGGATTTGTTATAATTGCTACCAATGAAGTATTTTTTAATTAATTGAATTAAATAATCGCATGGGCACGAAAACCATGAGAAATTTGTAAAGCAAATTTTATTTGGATACACGTGTCCTGTTTTGATGATATGGGAAATTACAAATAAATTTAGAAAGGAATGTGATATAAAATGAAGAAATATTTATTTACATCAGAAAGCGTAACAGAGGGGCATCCAGATAAATTATGTGATTTAATATCTGATGCAGTACTTGACGAATGCTTAAAGCAAGATAGAAATTCAAGAGTAGCCGTAGAAACATTTGCTTCTAACAATAGAATAACTATTGCAGGTCAATTAACCACTAATGCTAAAGTTGATATAGAGAAGATTGCAAGAGGAGTTATGAGAGATATTGGATATAAGGATGAAAAGATTGATATAAATCCAGATACATGCGAGATTGATATAAATATAACTAAGCAGAGTGGAGATATTGCACAAGGTGTTGATATTGGAGGAGCAGGAGACCAAGGAATAATGTTTGGATATGCTTGTGATGAAACAGAAGAATATATGCCTTTTGCAATATATATGGCACATAGATTATCTAGAAGACTTACAGAGGTTAGAAAAAATGGAATATTATCATATCTTGGACCAGATGGAAAGACACAAGTGACGGTTGAATATGAAGATGATACACCCAAAAGAATTGAAACAATATTAATATCAAATCAACATACACCAGAGATGGAATTAGAAGCAATTAGAAGAGATATAATTGAAAAGGTTATAAAAGAGGCAATACCAGAAAAATATATTGATGAAAATACTAAATATTATATAAATCCAACAGGAAGGTTTGTAATTGGAGGACCTTTGAGTGATACTGGACTTACCGGAAGAAAAATAATAGTGGATACTTATGGAGGATATGCTCATCATGGAGGGGGAGCTTTTTCAGGCAAGGATGCAACAAAAGTGGACAGGTCAGCAGCATATATGTTAAGACATATTGCTAAGAATATAGTAGCAAATGAATATGCAAAAAAATGTGAATTACAAGTTGCATATGGAATAGGAATAGTAGAACCAATATCTGTATACGTAAACACATTTGGAACAAATACAATACCAGAAAAGGATATAGTAAATAAAATAAGAAGAAAATTCGATTTAACGCCTAATGGAATTATTGAATATTTAGGATTAAGAGAACCTATATATACAAAAACGACTAATTATGGACATTTTGGTAAAAATGAATTACCTTGGGAGAAGATAATAGAATTGTAGATAGATATGAGAAACAAGATATATAAATGTTACGATTCACAGCATATGAAGATTGCTAGGTGAATTGTAACATATAAATAAAAAATTCCTTGAAAAATTGCTGTAAAGGGCTTGACAAATGAGAAAAAAAGGTGTAAAGTATAATAGCATTGCACTTAAGAGGTGATAATAATGGAAAAAAATGTTACGGTTAGTATTTTGCTAGATATTTACGGAAAGGTATTAACAGATAAGCAACAAGATGTCTTGGATTTATATTATAATTCAAATTTGTCTTTAGCGGAAATCGCTGAAGAGACAGGTATAACAAGGCAGGCAGTACGTGACTGTATAGTGAAAGGAGAAAAGAAACTTTTCAATTTAGAGGAAAAGCT
>CAZWIF010000020.1:15208-19396 GCA_964634355.1 uncultured Clostridium sp. | reverse complement strand
CTTCATCAATTTATATATAAGTTTTATCATATAATTTTATTTTTGTAAATAATTTACCTAAAAATCAGGATAATTTCATGGAATATTACAAAAATGTAATAAAAAATGTTGTAATGGTAATTCATTTTACGTCCGTAGGGGTCGCCAAAAACGGCGACCCCTACAGATTAGATAATTTATATCGAATTCGGAAACATTACGATTTTGTAATATTTGATGAAATGACCATGTTCAAATATTGCTTTAAACTCGCATTTATTCGTACAGCTTGCATTTACTTTACAGAATTGCATTTAAATTTTTACTTGACGTAAATTTTAAAATGCATTTAATTATCTTCTTATGTAATTTTAAGAATAACAATATTTTTTTGTCTTACAGGTACTTGAATGTCTAGCATTGTGAATAAAAATCTGTTTTACCTTTATTGTCTTTTACTATGTTATAATATTTTCTATATTTATTATTCACGAATAATTCTTTTGAAAATAATATTATTTTCACTTTGTGTTGCGAAATCAAAAAGTTTCATAAAGTGTTTCACATGCGTTAAAAAAAATAATAAAAAAACTAATAAAATTATTCCAACATTACATATTAACGAAACAGTAATTCCATTATGTTTGTTATATTTTAAAATTTTTCTATATATAACCCCTTCAATAATAATAGGAATCAATAATATTATTATAGTAATTATATATTCTTTTTCCCATTCTCCTGACATATAACAAATGTTATACATTATGCTATCTAATATTTTTATTAAAGCTGTTGCTACAGTTTTTGTCATAACATTTGTTACTAAAATAGCTATACAATCTTTTTTTCTTATTCCAATCATTAAAGCAATTATCATGCTAGTTAACGCTGCTATTAGGATAGAACCAACAGGTAGAGTTAGACCTTCTTTCCATGAATAAGTCTCATAGACGTAATATGGTCCACCTTCGTCTATTATTGATAATGGGTTTAATAATGGGTTTTCTATTATATTCATATTTGCGTTTCATCTCCTCTTTTTTCTTCATCAGTACTTTTTTCTAATTTATTATCCTTATATATTTTTCTTA
Source organism: uncultured Clostridium sp. (assembly GCA_964634355.1). Taxonomy (GTDB): domain Bacteria; phylum Bacillota; class Clostridia; order TANB77; family CAG-508; genus CAKPSH01. The sequence continues at coordinate 18,323 of CAZWIF010000020.1, read as the reverse complement.
ATATTAATATTGAAATGCCAGTAACGATAGTCATGACTACAATTATTGATATATAATATAGTGGAGTATATGTATGCAATGTATACTGTAATACAGCATAAACTGAATTTTGAGTCAAGACTATACTCGAAATAATAATTATTATTATACTATAAAATATTCTTCTAATATTTTTCATTTCTCCTCCAATAATTCATTTTACTATATATTAATTACATTATCCAATTTAATAAAATACCAACTAATCTATGTTCCGCGCACTCAGCAGTTACAAAACTTGTCCTCTCTGGAGTTATTAATATTTGTTCTTCAACCACGATTGGATTATCTAATCCTTTATGTAACGCAAATTATTATTTATCAAATTCAAATAATTCTCCTAAAGGTAACCATTTCTCCATTTTGATTTAGTGCTGTTTTTTAATCTTGAATATTATTTACTTATATCATTTCAATACATCTCTTTTTTTATACTATTTATAGTATAGCATAAAATTTACTATTTTAAAATACTTTTTTGAGATTTATCAAATTTATTGTTACTGGATAATGGTTTATTTCAAATTAATTAGAGAAACAAGATATATAAAGAAAAAAACGAGTTCGACCTTGAGATTTTATTTGCTTACTCCAAAGCAGAGTGTGTCACGTTATTTTGAAAAACCAACGTCACTTAAACGCCTTGGAGAACGGAATTTTTTTATTTATATATCTTGTTTCTCATAGTAAATAAATATAAAAACCATTATCCTGTAACAATTTATTATGTGTAGATAATTTCTTTATATTCTTTTTTTATTTTTATCTGTTAATAAAAAATCATTTGCCTTGTTTTTCGTTATATATTCCTTGCAAAAATCCAATAATTGTTTCGGGTCGCCGAAGACGGCGACCTCTACAGATTTGATTTGCAATTTTTTATATGTTATTTAATGTTCTAATTTCTGTTCCAAAGGGCAGACGCAAGGCCTGCCCCTACAATTTAACAATATTTCTTTATTTTATTTAATGTTCTAATTTACAAAGACTTCATTATATCTTTCAAATTTATTTGTATATTTTTCATTCCATTATATTCATTTATCTCTAATGAACCTATAACATCAATTCTATCACCTAATTTAAACTCTTGTACCTTATCTCCCATATTGAAACCAATTGCATTAATTATCATACCATCATCTCTTAAATTAAGTTTTAAATGTTTCCCATCTGTTAATGCTCTTATTGAATCTATTTTTAAATGTCTTACACAAAACATTGGCATCTTATTTTCTTCCCCAAATGGTTCTAATAAGTTTAATTCTTCAATCGTTTCTAAATTAATATCCTTTAAAGTTATAACAGCATCAATTTTTATAATCTGTTTAATTTCATCTATATTTTTTGTTTTTAAATATTCATTCGTCTCTTCTTTAAAAGCCTCGAATTTTTCTTTCTTTACACTTAATCCCACAGCCATTGCATGTCCACCATATTTTTCAAGATTTTTACCACATTTTAATATTGTCTCATGTAAATCAATTCCAGGAATACTCCTTCCAGAACCTTTTCCATCATTTCCTTCAAATCCCACAAGAATACTTGGCTTAAAATACATTTCTGTAATTTTTGAAGATACTATACCAATAACACCATGATGCCATCCATCTCCTCCCAGAATTATTGCAGGATTTTTTTTCTCATTTATATCTATTTGTTTTATAGCTTCTGTAAGTATTTCTTTCTCCTTTTCCTGTCTCTCTCTATTATACCTATTTAGATTGTCAGTTAATTTTAAAACTTCTTCCTGATTTTCTGATAATAATAGCTGCAATGCCTCCTCTGCGGTCCCTATCCTTCCACATGCATTTATTCTTGGTGCAATTCCAAAAGATACTGTATTTGAGTCTATTATCTTATAACCTGAAGACATAAGTATTGTCTTTAATCCCAAATTCTTAGTCACATTAACCAGTTTCAATCCAAGCTTAGCAATAACTCTATTTTCATCAACTAATGGTACTATATCTGATATTGTTCCTAAGCATACTAAGTCGAGATATTTCAGATACTCTTTTTCGTCTAACCCCAATTTAATACTTAATGCTTGAATTAGTTTAAATACTACTCCAACACCTGCTAATTGATTAAATGGATATTGATTAGTTTTTACTTTAGCGTCAACAACAGCAAGTGCATTTGGTAAAAACTCTCCCGGTTCATGATGATCAGTAATTATTATCTCAATACCTAAGCGCCTTGCAAATTCAGTTTCTTCTACTGCAGAAATACCGCAATCAACAGTAATCATTAGTTGAACTCCTCTTTTTGCAATTTTCTCTAATGCTTCGTTATTTAACCCATATCCTTCCTGCAATCTATTTGGTATATAATAGTCAGTGTTTACGCCTCGCTCCTTTAAAAATTTTTTTAAGACTGTTGTACTAGTTATGCCATCAACATCATAATCTCCATAGATTAATATTTTTTCTTTATTCTTTATGGCTTTTATTATTCTATCAGTTGCTTTCTCCATATCAGGCATTAAAAAGGGATTATAAAAATTATTTCTTTTTGGATTTAAAAAAATACTTATTTTTTCGTCTTCTATAATTCCCTTATTTATCAGTATTTGTGCTAATAATTTACTTATATTGAATTTATTAGATATACTTTCTGAAAGTTCATCATTTGCTTCATAATACTGCCAGCTTTTCTTCATTGTACCTTTATCCTTCCATAATATCTTTTACAGCTTCTCCTAAAATCTTATTTATGTCTGTTAATAATGTATTGAATTTTAGCTCTATATCTAGATAATTTTTTGTTATATCATTTTTAATTAATTCTAAATATATGTTTTTCATTTGTTGAATTTGTTCCGTTGAAGGTTCTTGTCCATTCATTGCAGATATTTGTGTATCATATCTAGCTTTTTCAAAATTATTTAATTTTTCTTTTAGTTCAGGATTTTTTTTAATTTCCTCTTTTGCTTTTTTATAATTTAAATATTCTTCTGATTCTTTTATTTCTTTTGCTAATAGGTTAACTGTATCGTAAATGTTCATATTAATTCACATCCTTTCTGATTTATTCATTTAAATTAATCAGGGCACAGTGCACCGTGCCCCTA
>CAZWIF010000020.1:0-15108 GCA_964634355.1 uncultured Clostridium sp. | reverse complement strand
ATCCTTTCTGATTTATTCATTTAAATTAATCAGGGCACAGTGCACCGTGCCCCTATATATAAATAATTTTAATTAAGCATAAGACTCTTGTTTTACAAAATTTATTAAATTTGACTGTTTTAACCTTTTTGCTTTTTTTGCACGCGCTTGTTCCATTTCTTTTGCCTGTTTTGCAGCCATTGTCTCACAAATAGCTTTCTGATATATAAAATGTGTGTCTTGTGCAATTTTTGTCCAATTATATACGTTTTTAACTTTTGCTCTCCCATTTTTTGCAATATTATAGGCTAATTGATGATCAAATAATAAAGTTAGTATTGAATCAGCTATTGAATTTGAATTTCCTGCATAACTCTTCATTCCTGTAACTCCATGTTCCACTATCTCATTTAATCCTCCTGTGTCTGAAACTACTATTGGAGTTCCTGCATACATTCCTTCTATTGCCACTATTCCGAAAGGTTCATAAGTACTTGGAAATACAGCAACATCAGCACACCTGTACATTGTATACAATTCTTTAGGTGATAACTGACCTGTAAAATATACTTTATCAGAAATACCTAAGAAATCTGCTTTAGCTTTAAGTTCATCTAACATTCCACCTTTACCAGCTATTATGAATTTTGCATCATTGTAGCCATTTAGAACTTTTGGTGCTGCATCTATTAAATATTGAAAACCTTTTTCATATACTAATCTTCCTGCACACATAATTATCTTTTCATTATCTCTAGCATATTTTCTTCTAAATTCATAGTTTCTCTCTATTCCATTATATATATTCAAATTTATACCATTTGGAATAACATTTATTTTTTCAAATGGTAATCCAAATAATCTTTGAACTTCATTCTTCATATAATTACTATTGACTATAACTTCAGTAGCTTCATATGTTAGCATCCATTCTGTATCATTTATATATCTTTGTTGCTCATCTCTAATTCCACCATTTCTACCTGATTCTGTTGCATGTATTGTTGCAATGATTGGAATATTATAAGATGATTTTAAAGTTTTTGCAGCACTTGCAACTAACCAATCATGTGCATGTATAACATCAAATTTACCATTTTTATTAATTATTTCACTAGCCTTTGAAACTAGATTGAAATTCAATTGCATAATCCAATCTATAAAGTTAATAGGATTAATCATATAATTGTCTACTCTATATACCTCAACACCCTTATCATTTTCATAATATGGACAATTTCCCTCTTTATAAGTTACTACTGTAACCTCGTGTCCATCCTTTATTAACCTTCGTGATAAATCATATACAACTTTTGCAATACCTCCTACAATCCTTGGTGGATACTCCCAAGTGAGCATTAATATTTTCATAAACTCCTCCTTTTATATAATCTTATGTTTTAACACTTTAATTGTATATTAACTTTCGAAAAAAGTAAACAAAATTCTACAATTTTTTTTACTTTTTATTATTTGTCATATTTAATTTAATAATACTAACGCTTTTTTGATTTAATTCCATTTTTTGAAAAGAAAAAAATACCCCCACATTAGCCGTATTTTTAAGAAATTTTATGGACCTGTTATATACAGGTGGGTGTTTACCTCAATACTTGTGGGTTTCTTACATGTTTTGACGTTTTTAACGAGCAAATGCAAGCATACACGCCATACCAAGAGCTCAACTCCCTTATCCATTACTTTGTAGGTTCTAAAATTTCCTATTCCATAAGCGCACTACGCAGGGATATTTATTTATTATTAAGTTATCTTTATTATACCATTTTATATTTATTAAATCAATATAATTTTTAATTTTTTTATCAGTATTTTCATCATATTTTTCTTCACTTTTTAATATACATATTTCTATGAATCGTCTTAAATTATTTTTATTTAATACTATTATTCTGACAATAACCTCAATATTAATTAGATGCATTGATATGTTTTTTAGCGTATATGTTGCAAATAAAATTGGCAGTGAAGGCTCAGGGCTTTTTGAACTTATAATGTCAATATATCTTTTTGCAACTACTGTTGCTAATGCTGGTATTAGCCTCGCTGCAACTCGCATTGTTGCAGAAGAATTTGATACTAATGGCTCAAGTGGACTTGTTATTGCTATGCGAAAATGTATCTGTTATAGCATGTTTTTTGGAATACTTGCAGGGCTTATATTATTTGCATGTACTTCATTTTTAGTTTCTAATCTATTAATGGATAAAGTATCAGTTAAGCCTTTATATATATTATCTATCAGCTTACCATTTGTGTCTGTAACTACATCTCTTTCTCGGTTATTTTTCTGGTGTTAGAAAAGTTTCAAAAACTTCTTTTGTTAGAATTTCAAGTTTATTTATTAGAGTTGGACTTACTTGCTTATTTATATATATCTTTCCATCAGATAATATAGATTTAGTATGCACATTTTTAGTGCTTTCTAGTACTCTTGCTAGCATTTTTGAATTTTTATGCTCATATATCATTTATTACATAGATAAGAAAAAAATATTGTACTTAGAAACTAGAAAAAATAATTATTTATCACGAATTTTAAGGATATCTTTGCCAGTTGCCATTACATCTATCATTCGTTCTGGATTGTCAACCTTGAAACAATCATTAATACCTCTTCGTCTTGAGAAATATACTCATTCCTCTAGTTTAGCATTTTCACAATATGGTCTTATAAATGGTATGACTTTTCCTTTACTTATGTTCCCTAGCGTCTTTATAAATTCGTTTTCTGGACTATTAATCCCTGAATTTGCTAATTTTAAAATAAAAAACAACTATTTTATGATGAATAAGATTATTTGTTTTATTTTTAAACTAGCCTCCATCTTCTCTATATGTATAATTGGTATCTTTCTTACTTTTACTGAGGAAATTTGTACTATTGTGTATCATAATCTTGAAACTGTTAAATTCGTTGTACTTCTATGTCCTATTATCATTTTTATGTACTTAGATACAATTATAGATTCTATGTTAAAAGGTCTAGACCGACAAGTAGAAGTTATGTATTGTAATATTGCTGATTTATTTATTACAATTACTCTTATATATTCCTTTATTCCTATTTATGGAATATATGGCTACATAATTATACTCTACATTAGCGAAATCTTTAATTTCACTGTCAGTTTATATCAATTATATAAGGAAACTCATTTTAAATTTGATTATGTATTTTGTGTAATTTTACCTTTGATTTTAATACTTATAATTAAATTTGCTTTTGACACCTTCGATTATTACTTAACCAGTAGAAAAACAATTGTAATAATCAAAATATCAGTATTTATTTTGGCTTATCTACTTTTAATTTTGATTGCCAATTTGTTTAAGTTACGTAAATCTCCCAACGTTATTGTAACAAATTCTAAATATAGAAAATAATTCTATTTACTTTATATCTATGGTTGTTTCTCCTTTTTCATTAATTCCTACTGCTATTTCTGCTATCTCGACTTTTTCTTCTTCCTTTGTCTTTGGTACAAATTCTATATCTTCTTTCCTATACTCTTCAGGTTTTAATCCTATTCTTGATTTCATATAGTCTAATATTAGAATAAACACCACGAAAGAAATTATACCTACAATTAATGTTGTATATGCAGTAGTTGTATTTGCCAATAATTTAGATACAGCTAAAGATACTATTATACCTCCTACATCCTCCATTATACCATTAATAGAATATATTTTCACTGAAAGATGTGTGTTTGAAAAACTATTTAGATATCTTTTTATCAATGTATAATAAGGCCCTTTTATCATATTTTGTATTGCCATCATTATAAATACGAAAACTATTGTAAAAGTATAATTGATATCCAAAACAATTGTTAATCCAACTAATATAAATGATATAGAATATGTTATAGAAAAGAATGTTAGCACTTTATTATGTAATATTTTATGAAAATAATTCTGTTTCCATGTTGTCAATGCCGTAAATATTGTAAGTACCCCTGTTATAACTCCAAAGTACTGATCTGGTATTCCCATATCTACTAATAAACTACTTGTTATAGATGAGCGTATATATAACATTCCATAAAATAATCCTGAGAACATAAATAAAGCTCTTAATCTTTTTGATTTCAATATAAATAAATATTCTTGTTTTGCTAAATCCATTCGGTTACAAAATTGTTTTATTTTATGTTCTTCCCTCTTTTTCACTTTTTTTACTTCATAATGTTCAAATTTAAATGAAATTAGAGTACCTATTATGCAGAATATAAAACATATATACATAGGCAAATATCCATTTATTACAAATAGAAAGCTTGCTCCTACAGATGAAATTGCTTCAAAAGTATACCAAAATGCTGAACCCTTTCCATCTATTTTTGCAAATTTTGAATTTTTATTTTCTTTACTTAATATACATTCATCAAGTATACTAGCTTCACATATCCCTTTTAAAACATAACCAACTGCCATAATTAAATTACATATTATCCAATTTTCAACACATGCTTCTGATAAAATTATATATAAAATACTTAGTGAAACAAATATGTTTCCAAAAATAGTTGCTTTCCTTTTGCCAATGTTATGAACTATTCCAGTTGCAAAGGGTTGAAATAATAATTTAAAAATCGGATAAAATGCATTACCAAATACTATACTTGATGCCGATAATCCTTTTACCTGATTTAAAAATAAAAAATATATAGAATAAAAGAATAGTAAGTCCCATGCAAATAACTTGTATATGGGATATAATTTAACATTTTTCTGTTTTGCCTCTCTTATTCTTTCTTCCATCTTTTGATTAAACCTTCCTTTTTCGTTGTTCATCAGAGGCGTCCCTGATGAACAGGGGCGCTCTACCTTTCTTTAATTTATTTTTTTTAATTTATCTAATACAAGTATAAACATTGCATGTGACCAACCAAGTCCTATTACCCATGCTGGTTCCATTCTCTCATTATCAATCTGTTCTGCTAAAAAACCATGTTGACTTTGAGTTCTTACTACAAAGTTAAAGCACTCTTTGGCAGCTTCTACGTCACCAATTTCTAGGTAATACAAAGCCATCCATAATGTTGTTATAACCCATGGTCTATCTTTTGTATAATGATCAGACTCAAATCTCAAATATCCTCCTGTATATGTTCTTAACGTCATATTCATCCTTTGTACTGTATTTTCTATTTTCTTTTCCTTTGGAGAAAACACATTAAATTGCACAACTGCTCCTAATATACTTACATCTAATTTTTTGTCCTCCAAATTTCTTACATAATTTTTGTTTTCCTCATCATAGAAATTTTCTACAATATATTCTTTAAGTTTAATTAATGTATCCTCTAATTTTTGTATCTGAGTTTTTAATTCATTCTGTTTTAATCTATTATTTACAAATTCAGGAAGCATTAGATTATTTACCTTCATCATTATTTCAAAACTTGCAAAAATGCTAGCTAGAGAGTATAGACTTATCCCTTCATGCATTTCCCATAAATCATAACTTTCTCTTTCTAATTTCTCATTATTCAATATTTTATCAATATACTTATCTAGATATTTTTCTGCTTTTTCCATCATTTTAAAATTATCTTTTATAAATTTAAAGTCTTTTGTATTCAAATAATGACTATACACTCCATATATTACACTTGCTGTTTCATCTATTTGATATCCCCATGATGGAGCTAGCCTTCCATCTGTATAGAATCTCTGCTCCCACATACCATTTTTACTTTGAGTATTTTTGCAGAAATTCTTATAAAATTTCTCTGTTTCCTTATTCATACCCAATAAATCCAACGCCTTTGTTATAAATATAGCATCTCTTGGCCATGAATAGGCATATCTTCCACATTCTGTTTTCCCTTCATCAATTTCCATTGCTGAAGATATTCCACCAGTTTCTGAATTCACAAGCAAAGGAAATAACAATATTGTTCTATCATATATTTTTTTTACCCTTTGTTCATACACAGTCTCTTCAAATTCATGTTTTGAATGTTTATTTAAGTATCGTCTCCAATATCTTTTTGTTTTTGTAATTGCTTGTTTATAATCATGTTTGACAATTCTATTAAATTCTTTTTCTAAATCTCCTAATTTATATTTTTCATTATTGTTATTTATATATATATATAATGGAATTTCCACTTTTTTACCAGGTTGTATTTCTCTTAAATCATATATAATTCCCGCATTGTTAGTCATTCCTATATAATCTTTATCTTCAAAACTTGCACTATCTATTACATCATCTATTTCATGTAATTTATGTGACATAATATCTTTATTAGAAAATATAGCCAAATTATAGTCATGTGTATACTGTACCAATCCATTATCAATTATCCTAGAACCCACTTCATTATTTTCATTAGTTAATAATTTTGATTTTACTACTAATTTTATATTTAAAGGAATTGTATTATTATTTGATAATTCATATTTTCTAATCAATAAGTTTTCATTTTCAATTGAGGCACAATCAGTTTGCTTTATAACAAAATTAAAATATGTATTTTTAATCTCTGTATTTAATACATTGGTTCCCTCTGAATAGTATTGATTGTATACATTATTTATATCTTCTTCAAAATGTATTAAATTTGAATCATTTACTTTTACCCCTACTTTAAATTCCTCTATAAATTGTTTAAAATCCATATTGGGATAAAATAATCTTATTAATTCTCCTTTTTTTGTAAAACCTGCCCTTATTTTATTATTTCCAATAATTGCATCATTAAAATATTTATTCATTTTTCATATTTCCTTTCTAATTTTAATGTTTTTTGTAAATGTGCTTAGGTCTCCTCGTGCTCTTCGCTCCCATACCACTCTATTCTATAATATCTACAATCAATCTTTCAATTTCTTTCAATCTTAGTTTTATTTCTTTTTCCTTATTTGAAATGCCATCTTGTTTTAATATATCTTCTCGTAATATTGTTTCCATGTCATCAATTTCATATTTTATTGTTTTTACTTTTGCTAATATATCATCTCTTAAAGACTCTACTTTTTCTGGTAATTGTACTGTTTCTAATAATTTTATGCTATCATCTTTAAGTTCATATTTTTCTCCCAATTTTGGTATTGTTACAGGAATGTTAGTCGTCTCCTCTATTTTTTGTTTTAATATTTCTTTTGCATCTCCTTCTCCATGTACTAGTAGAATATGCTTTGGTTTTATAAAGAAGGAATATATAAAATTAAGTAACCATTCTTGATCTGCGTGTCCAGAATACCCTTCAATATACTCTATTCTTGCATTAACTGCTATTTCTTCGCCAAATATTTTTACTTTTTTAGCTCCATTTACTATTGCTCTTCCTAAGGTTCCTGCTGCCTGATACCCTACAAATAATATTGTTGATTTAGGATTCCATAAATTATGCTTCAAATGATGTTTAATTCGCCCTACATCACACATTCCACTTGCAGAAATAATTATACATGGTTCCGCATTTTCATTTAATGCCTTTGACTCTTCAGCAGTCCTTGTGAATTTTAATCCATCAAATTCTAATGGATTGTCTCCTCTTTCAATCTCTTCTTTCACATTATCATCAAATAAATCTTCATTTTGCCTGAACACCTCTGTTGCAGATATTGCTAATGGACTATCAACATATACTTGTGTGCTCATTAATACATTATATTTATGAATAAACTCAGGGTCATTTGTTCCATCTTTTATTCTGTTTAATTCATACAAAATTTCCTGTGTCCTTCCAACAGCAAAAGAAGGTATTATAACATTTCCTCCTTGTATAATTGTACTAGATGCTATATCCAAAAACAATTCTGCTTTCTTATCATTTTTCATATGTAATCTGTCACCATAAGTTGATTCCATTATTAAATAATCAGCACTCTCTATCATCGTTGGGGACGATAGAAGTGGAATATCATTATTTCCAATGTCTCCAGAAAAAACTGCTTTCTCAGTCTTGCCGTCTTCTACAATCCATACTTCAATTATACTTGAACCTAGCATATGTCCTGCATCATTAAATCTTACAGTAATATTTTCACTTACATCTATTATTTCATTATACTTTACAGGTTTAAAAATCTCTAAGCATTCTAATGATTCCTCCGCTGTATACAATGGGGTAAATAAATTTTTTCCCTCTCTCATTCTCTTTTTATTTTTCCATTCTGTTTCCATTTCTTGTATATGTCCACTATCTGGCAACATTATTCCACATAAATCGCAGGTTGCCTTTGTTGCATATATTGGATTCCTAAATCCCTCATTATATAGTTTCGGAATTCTTCCTGAATGGTCTATATGAGCATGAGTTAAAAGCATAAAATCTATCTCTTGTGGATTATAAGCAAACTTGTCGAAGTTTTTTTCTTCTTCCTTTGCTCGCCCTTGATACATTCCGCAATCAACTAAAAACTTTTTTCCTGCTCCTTCTACTAGAAAATTAGAGCCTGTTACTCCTCCAGTAGCTCCTAAAAAAGTAATCTTCATATTCTTTAATCTTCACCCTTTCCTATCTTATATGAACATTCTAATTTTTTTATTAAACTTTGCAATCTTTATCTGTTTATTTTCTATTTGAAATTCCTTCTCGATAGTTTTCTCATCATAAAAAACTATTCTTACCTTATTTCCATTAACAAATTCCACATAAAGTTTTTCTAAATTAATTAATCTAATTCTAAAAATCTTTTTTATTAATTTATTATCGAAATCTTGGTTATTTGAAAACTTGTTAACTATCTTTAATCTTACCAACTTATCTACCAATGTATCTTCAGTTTCATTTATCCTATATTTTAATTCTTGTATATCTTTAATATATTTTCCATCTAAATATGGAATAAAGTTATAATATCTCAATATATACATCAAATCAATTAATCTCTTTTTATTTTCTTCAGATACAATCTTTGATTTAATTCCTTTTATGAAATATTTTTGTAATTCAAAAACGTATTCTTCTTTTCTATCCTTCTCTTTAATAGTCTTAAGTAAATCATTCTCCCTTTCAAGTTGAGATTTAATCTGTATATACTTTTTCACATCTAACATATCATTAGCATCTTTTATTTTTTTCTCTATCTTCTTTCTTTGCCTCTTCAAATTAATTTTCAAATCTTCTGGAGTTAAAATTCTAAAATCTTCTTTAACCTTTGCATTAACTTTTTTTAATTCATTTGAAAATAGTTGTTTATCATTCATTATCTTATCTATTTTTTTTATATCTTTTAAACATTTTGTTTTAACAGCCGAAAGTTCTTTTATTAAATTTTCCTTATTATTTAATCTGTCTAACTCTTTTGTATTCCACTCTAGCTCTTCTTTTAGTCTTTTTTCTTCTTTCTTATTATCTTCGCAACAAATTATAATTGATAGTTTAAAAATAAAGTTTAAAAACTTTTTTGTATCTTCCTCCTCCAAAACTTCATTTAATCTTTTAACTAATATATCAAGAGAATTTTTAGTATGCTCCATTTTCATCCAATCCTGCAAAAATTCTCTTCCTAATAATATTTGTAGATTTTGATAAATCAAATTACTTTCAATATCTGAGATTTCATTAAATGTAGTATTCCATGACCATGCATCAAAATCTCTTATTATCTCTGCTCTATTTATACTTTTTCCTTTTTCCAAAATATATGGTAAAGCTATCCTTATTGCTGAATGTTCTTCATCTAAATATACTTTTTTTTCAATTGGTAAACTATATATTGCATTTAACATTGCCTTTTCATTTGGCTCTGTCTCAATTTTCTTATTTTTTTGATCCACCTTAAACATTCTATTCTTTGCTTTAAATTGTTTCATTCTTGCTGATGCTGGATCTATCAATTTAATCTCATTACAATCTTTTATAATCCTCAATATATCCTCTATTGCCTCATTTTTTGGATCTACAATTCTTTTTACAGTTTCATAATCACTATATGACGTTTCTAATTTATATAGCATACTTAAAAGGAGATTTTTCGTGTCAGCTGTAAAAGTTTTGGTCTCTAGTATTTCTTCTAATTGTTCTGTGTAAGACACTTTATTAAATAAACTCTTTTTAGCCATTCACTCTTCATCTCCTTCTTATCCTATGTATTCAATCATTTATTCTCTAACATTTGATGTTTCCGTCATTCTTCTGTTTCTTGGCTTGTAGCCATCTTTAGTTCATCCCATCTTTCTCTTGTCATCAAAACTTCTCTTGGTTTGCTTCCCTGGTATCCTGAAATAATTCCTCTTTCCTCCATCTGGTCTATTATCCTTCCAGCTCTGGCATATCCTACTTTAAACTTTCTCTGTATTGCTGATGCAGATGCCTGCCCCATATCTATAACAGCTTCTATTGCATCATTTAAGAATGGATCTGTATCATCACCATCTTCTTCTGAAATTGCTTTTTCTTTATCAGTTATGTTGGCCTTCTCTATTTTTTCCATTATTTCTTCATTATATTTAGCTTCCCCGTCTTTCTTCAAAAAGCTTACAATTTTCTCAACTTCTTTATCTGACACATAGGCTCCTTGAACTCTCACAGGCTTTGGATAACCTGCTGGATAAAATAGCATATCCCCTTTACCTAGAAGCTTTTCTGCTCCTGACATATCCAATATTGTCCTTGAATCTACTTGTGATGATACTGCAAAGGCTATTCTTGATGGTATATTTGCTTTTATTAAACCTGTGATAACATCTACTGATGGTCTTTGTGTAGCAACTACTAAATGCATACCTGCTGCCCTAGCTTTCTGAGCCAATCTACATATTGCGTCCTCAACATCTTTTGCTGCAACCATCATTAAATCAGCTAACTCATCTATAATAATTACTATTTGAGATAACTTTCCAATAACATTTTCTTCATTTTCTGCTTCATTAATTAAAGCTTGATTATATCCTTTTAAGTCTCTAACACCTTTTTGGGCAAATAGAGCATATCTGTTTTCCATTTCTTGAACTGCCCATGCAAGTGCTCCTGCTGCTTTTTTAGGGTCTGTAACAACAGGAATTAACAAATGCGGGATTCCATTATATACTGACAATTCTACTATCTTAGGATCTACCATCACAAGTTTAACCTCACTAGGCTTTGCCTTATATATTATACTTGTTATCAAGGTATTAATACATACACTTTTCCCTGATCCAGTACTTCCTGCAATCAATAAATGAGGCATTTTTGCTATATCTGCAATAACTCTTTGTCCACTAACATCTTTTCCAAGTCCAATTGACACCTTAGAAGAATTTGTTACAAACTCTTCTGAGTCAATAACATCTCTTAAATGTACTACTTCAGTTTCACTATTTGGTATTTCTATTCCAACTGCTTGTTTTCCTGGTATCGGAGCTTCAATTCTTATACTTGGTGCCGCTAAATTTAATGCAATATCATCAGCTAGATTTGCAATCTTATTTACTCTTACTCCTTCTGCTGGCTTTAGTTCATATCTTGTAATTGCAGGGCCTATTGAAACATTCTCTACTTTTGCAGAAACCCCAAAACTATATAATGTTTTTTGTAATTTTGTAGCATTATCTGCAATTATTCTTTTTCCTCCTTTTACTTGTTTTGAATCTCCCTTCTCAAGTATTGCAATTGGTGGAGCTTCATAATTCTCATCCTCAACAATCTGAGTATGTTTTAATTGCAAAGTTTGTTTTGTATTTTCCTTCTTTTCTTCTTGTGTTTCTTTGAATAAATTCTCCTCTATAACATCTGGATTAATTTTTTTGCCTTCTTCCTTTTTACTCATAAATGGTAAAGTTATATTATATTTTCCTTTAGACATTTCTTCCGAGGTTTCATTTAGATTATTTATAGTTATTTGATCTTCAAATTTATCTATACCATATTGAATAGCTGCAATTTCTTCGTTTACCTGTTTTGCCTGTTTTTTCTTCTCCTTCTTACCTTTATCAACCTTCATCTTTATTTTTTGCTTTTCTAGTTCTTCAACTTCGTCATCACCATCTTCATCTTCTTCAGGTACCTGTCCTCTTAGTGCATTTATAATATTATCTATTAATTCTGCTGGTTTAATTCCAAACGTGAATATCATTAATATTAAAGCCATCCCTACCGAAACTGTTGTCGCACCCAATGATCCAAACAATTTATATAATGGATAAGCTACAAAAGCACCTAAAAGTCCGCCTCCTTTATTTTGAGACCCCTGATTATATGCTAATTCTATTATATCTGAAAAATCGTCATTCATATTCAGTTCTTGATTATGAGTTTGTATTAAGGTCATCAATGAACATATACACATAATTACTACAACATACTGAATTAGCTTTGCTTGTAAATAATCTTTGTCTTCTTTTAAAATAGTTATTCCAATGATAAATGTTCCAATAGGCACAATATATTTAATAGGTCCCATTATCCCTCCCAATAAAGGGCTTAAATTTTTACCTATATATCCTGACTTTACATAAATTAATATTGCAAGTAAAATACTTACTATTGTTATTATTAGAAATTGTAGGTTTTTATCTACTTTCTTTTTTCTAGTATAAGTCGTTTTTCTCGTTCTTGTTGAGATACTATTTTTTCTTTTCTTTCTTTTATTAGCCATATATGTTCTCCTTCTTTATAACATGATGAATAGATAATAGTAAATACTCATTAACTATTCACTATTAAAGGGCAGGGGAGTCCCCCCGCCCCAACACAATTCAAATGCTACTTTAATTCTTTCCTATTATTCTGAATTGTCTTTAGTGTATCTAGCAGTACATCTTCTATTCTTCCTAGAATTGCATCTGCATGTTCTTTTGTTCCATTTGATATTTCTCTTGCCATTTCATTTGCAGTTTGAATTATTTCATTTTTTTGTTCATAAGCTTTTCTAGTTATTTCGTTCTCATCTACCATAGCAATTATTCTATTCTCAGCTTCTTTTACAATACCATCAGCTTCTTTTTGTGCTTCTACTAGTATTCTTGTTCTCTCTTCTTTAACCCATTTCGCTTGCTTTAATTCTTCTGGAAGTTTTAATCTAATTTCCTTAATCAAGTCTAATACTTCTTCTTTGTTTACTAATACTCTACTTGTAAAAGGAATTGATTTCCCATCATCCATCAATTCTTCTAACTCTTCCAATAATGTAAATATTTCCATTTACTATTTCTCCTTTCGATTTAAGAAAAATAAACTTACTCTTCCATAATTTCTTAAGTCATATATATTTATATTAATTCTATTCAATTCTTCTTGTTTCTTTTTTTCACAATCAGTTTCAAGAATTATAATACCATTCTCTGACAACATATCTTGTTTTATTATAATCTTTAAAGCCTCAATATCAAAATTAGATTTATATGGAGGATCCAAAAAAATTATATCAAACTTTTCATTTCTCAGTGTTTCTAATATTTTTTTGTAATCAGCATTTACTACTTTAGCTTTTTCTTCAAAATGGGTTTTTTCCACATTGTCTTTAATTATTTGTATGGACTTATATGATTTATCACATAATATAGCCTCTTTTGCACCTCTGCTAAGCATTTCTATTCCTAGAGCTCCACTCCCAGCAAACAAATCTAAAACCTTAGCATCATAGATATTATTCTGTATTATATTAAATAAAGCTTCTTTTACTCTATCTAATGTTGGTCTTGTTTCTACTCCTTCTAAAGTATTTAATTTTGTACCTCTCGCTTTTCCACTTATTATTCTCAAAATCTTCTCCTTTACAGAATTTAACATTCTATGTATATATTTTATTTCTTTTCAAATATAAGTCAATAGAATTTACTAAATTGTAATAAAAATTTAATACTTCTGTAATATTATATTACTCTTCATGAATAATTTTTACTTTTTGTGAAATAATATCTCATATATCTTCGTAAATATTAACTGTGCAGTTTCTTTTAACTCCTTAATCAACATGTTATATTTACTAATAGAAAACTTTTATATTGGGAGCAAGTTTTCTAATTTTTGTTAGCAACTTTTTGCTGGAATGGGGGCATTATGGCTATAGATTATAATCTTATTGGTGAAAGATTAAAAAAAGCAAGATTAGCAAAAGGACTAACTCAAGAAAATTTGGCTGAGTCTCTAAATATTTCTATTGCATATTTAAGTAGAATTGAGACTGGTACAACAAAAATAAATTTAAAACGTTTGAGTGAAATTTGTCAACTTTTGAGTGTTTCCGAAGCTGAAATTCTATCTGGTGTTTCAGATGATTCAGCAAATTACTTAAATAGTGATTTAGGTAATTTGTTAAAAAACTGTTCCCCTGATAAACAACGTCTCATTTATAAAATTGCTAATATAATTTCAGAGAGTTAGTCAAAAAAAGGAAAAAGTGTGTTTAAACCACACTTTTTCCTTTTTTTGACTACAGGTATGGGTAATTCCTTTTTCCAAAAATTCTCCTATTTCTTTTTCATTTCAAATTAACTCCTACAATTCCACCAATTGCTCCTGCTAATATACCTATTATCATCATTATGCCCGAGTATATATTTAAACTAAAACCTGTGCTTAAAATACTAGAAATCAAATATATCAAGAAAATATATATTCCTCCAACTATCATACCATTAATAATTCCCTTTTGTTTTATCTTAGCAGTTGTTATTGAACTACCTGCCAATATACTCACGCCCGTTATTCCTATAATAACAGGAGTAATTGTACTTTCGCTAACCTCTGTGTATGTTAAGATTATTGAAAATATAAATAATAAAACTAAAGTTAACAATATAGAAATAGTAATACCACTTGCTATCCTTATAACATAATTATCCATTCTCTTCTCCCTTATATATTTTTATTAAATTATATTCTTAAATTTTTTATTTTATGCCAATGATTTTGGGACGTGGCAAAAAAATAAATTGTTGTTTGTTGGGATGATTATGACATATTTATTGTATTTTATAATTTATAAATATTATTTATTTTAATCTGTAGGGGCAGGCCTTGCGTCTGCCCTGGAAATGGCAATATATTCAAAATATTTGCATTATTAATTTTAAATGTATTTATTTAAAACAAAATTAAATTTTTGTTCAACGGGCGGACGCAAGGCCCGCCCCTACATTCTCACATCTCATTTCTCACATCCCACCTACAAATTATAATTTATTGCATAATTTTTTATATTATTAATATTATTATAGTG
>CAZWIF010000019.1:7151-19610 GCA_964634355.1 uncultured Clostridium sp. | reverse complement strand
AAGGTAGAATTGATGAGATTTTAAGTAATAAGTCAGAAGACAGAAGACATGTTTTTGAGGAAGCTTCAGGCATTGTTAAATACAAAACAAGGAAGATTGAGGCCGAGAAAAAGCTAGAGCAAACTAAGTTAAATTTATTGAGGATTAATGACATTATATATGAGATTGAACAAAAAATTGAACCACTTAAATATCAGGCAGAAAAGGCAAAAAAATATTTAGATTTAAGAGAAGAATTAAAAGATCTTGAAATTGGATTGTTTATGTATAATATTAATGAGTATAAAGAAAGATTAGAAAAAATAATTAAAGATGAAGAAATTTTAAGGTGTCAAAATGATGATGAGAATGTAAAACTAGAAGAAATAAATGAATTGAAGCAAAATTTAAAAGATAAAATAGATGAGATTACAGAACAAATAGAGGAATTACATAATTTGGAGTCTAGGACATTGCAGGAAAAAGAGCAGATAAATTCCGACATAAAGGTTATTAATGGAAGAATTGCTAATAATAATTTAAACTATAATAGATTTAAGGATGAAATTACAGAGCTAAAGGAAAAGAAGGAATTATTAGAGGAGGAGATAAAACAAAAGAATAAAAAGAAGAATAATTTATTTGCAAGTAAAGAAAAATTTGAGAAAGAGTTAGAGGAGAAACAAAGAGAATTAGATGAGCTAAATAGTAAACTATCTAAGAAGGAAAAAGAGATAGAAGAATATAAGCAAACTGTGGATAACTGTGTGGAAGAAAAATTTGGAAAGAGTGCTGAAATTAGTGCTTGTGATGTTAATATTGAGAATTTGGAGAAAAGAGAGAAAAATATAAAAGTAGAAATTCAACAAGGTGTTTCTGAATTGGATAGAACTAGAATGACTAAAGAGGAGATTGCTAAAGGATTTTATAGTATTGAGAATAAGAGAAAAGATGTATTATTAAAATTGGAAGTAGCTTCAAAAGATAAGGATGAAAATGCAACCCAAATAAAGGAATTTGATGATAAAATTAATTTATTATCATCTGATTATAGAATAAAAGAGTCTAGGCTAAAGTTTTTGAAGGAAACGGAAAAGGAAAAAGAAGGTTATACTAAAGCAGTTAAAACTCTTTTATTAGATTGTGAAAAGAATAAGGATTTATCCAGTGGAGTAGAAGGAGTTCTAAGTAGCTTAATAGAAGTAGATAAGAAGTATGGATTAGCCATTGAAATGGCATTGGGTGGAGCTTTGCAAAATATAGTAACAGAGACTGAAAATGATGCTAAGAAATTGGTTGAACATTTGAGAAGAAATAATATTGGTAGGGCATCTTTTTTACCGGTATCAACAGTAAAGGGAAAAAAACTAGATAGTATAAGGGATAAAGGCATTAATGGAATTCAAGGCATTGCTTCAGATTTGGTAAAATATAATCCAAAGTATGAGGGGATTATGCTGAATTTATTGGGGAAAACGGTAATAGTTGAAGAAATGCAACAGGCAATTGATTTAGCAAAGCAGAATAGATATTCTTTTAAAATAGTTACTCTTAAAGGAGATATTATAAATCCTTCTGGAATGATTACTGGAGGATCAACACCAACTAAGACAGTAAATATATTAGGAAGAGCCGGAGAAATAAAGGATTTAGAGTTAGAATTAAAAGATATTAATAAGAAAATAGAAAAATTGCAACAGGATAAAGAGGATTATGAAAATTCAGTAGCAGATGTTACCGAAAAAGCAGATGAATTGAAGGATAGCTTAAAAGAAATAGACATACATTATGCAACAGAGAAGCAAAAACTTACATCTGTAGAAGAGAATATTTCCAAATTAGAAAATAGACTGAAAAAGCTAAGAGAGGATTTAAAAAATATACAGGAGGAAAAGGAAAGCACAAATACTAAAAAAATAGAAACACAAAAAGAGATTGAAGAACTGGATAGTAAAAAGGAGAAATTAAGTGCAATAATAAGTGAATATGCTAATCTGAATAAAGATAATCAAAAATATATTGACGATTTGAATTATGATGTAACAAATTTGAAAATATCAGTAAATTCATTTAATGAGAGTGAAATGTCACTTGATGAGATGGTTGATAGGATTAATAATGAAATTGCATCAAATGATATAAGCGTAAAGCATAAAGAAGAAAATATGAACAAACTGACTATAGAAAATGAGAGATTACAGCAGGAGATAAAGGATTTTGAAAATAGATTAATAGAAATCGATAATCAGTTAGAAAATAGAGATAATAAGGTTCAAGAGTTAAAGCAAGAAAGAAATGCAAGAAATCAGAAATTAGAAGAGACAGAAAAAAGGATTTTGAGCCAATTTTCAACACTAGAAAGCATTAAGTCAGAGTTGACTAAAATAGAAATAAAGAAGGATAAAGTAGAGCAAGATATAGAGGAAATAACAAATAAATTATGGGAGGAGTATGAGTTAACTCCGAATAATGTATCAGAGGGATATAAAAAGCCTGATAATATTGCAAATGCGACCAAGAGAAGTCAATACATAAGGGAAGAAATAAAAAATTTAGGAAGTGTAAATGTTGATTCCATAGAGGAGTATAAAGAGACTTCTAAAAGATACGATTTTATGTGCGAGCAGAGATTAGATGTGGAGAGTTCAATGATACAATTAAAAAAAGTAATAGATGATATGACAGAAACTATGAAAAATCAGTTCTTTACACAATTTAAAATAATAAACGAGAATTTTAAAGTTACATTTAAGGAATTATTTGGTGGAGGTACAGCTGAGCTCATATTGGAAGATGAGAGCAATATACTTGAGACGGGAATTGAGATAAGGGTTCAGCCACCAGGAAAGAAATTGCAAAATATGACTTTATTATCTGGAGGAGAGAAAGCTTTTACAGCAATTGCCTTGTTATTTGCAATGTTAAAAATTAATCCATCACCTTTTTGCATTTTAGATGAAATTGAAGCTGCCTTAGATGATGTTAATGTATATAGATTCGCTGAATATTTAAAGAAATTTACAAATGAGACTCAATTTTTAACAATAACACATAGGAAGGGAACAATGGAACAGGCTTCTACTGTTTATGGAGTAACGATGGAAGAGAATGGAATTAGTAAGTTACTATCTATGAAATTGTAATTGAAATTGGAAAATCAGGTAATAGAGAGATTTTTCTAAATAATGGAAAGGAAGACAAGAAAAATGGTTGATAAAAGAAAGATTGTTTTAGTGGGAACGGGTTTTGTAGGAATGAGTTTTGCTTATTCAATATTGAACCAAGGAGGAGTTAATGAACTCGTTTTAATTGATGTGTTAAAAGAGAAGGCAGAAGGAGAAGCAATGGATTTGTCTCATGGACTTTCATGTGCACCAAGTAGAATTAATATTAAGTCAGGAGATTATTCAGAATGTAAAGATGCAAATATTGTTGTAATTACAGCAGGTGTTGCACAAAAACCAGGACAAACAAGATTAGAACTTGCAACAATTAATGCTAATATTATAAAGGATATTACTCAAAATGTAGTGGCAAGCGGATTTAAAGGAATATTTATTGTAGCAAGTAACCCAGTGGACATTATGACATATATAGTTGCGAAAGTATCAGGTTTTCCTAAAAATAAAGTAATTGGTTCAGGAACAGTGTTAGATACTGCGAGACTGAGATATATATTAGGCGAATATTTAGCTGTGTCTAGTAAGAATGTTCATGCATATATACTTGGAGAACATGGAGATTCATCATTTGTGCCTTGGTCACATTGTTATGTTGGATGTAAAAAAATAAGTGAAATATTAGAAGATAGACATACAGATTTGAGCGTATTGGATGATATATATAAAGATGTTCAGCAGGCTGCATATGAGATTATTAGTAAAAAAAAGGCAACATATTATGGAATAGGATTAGCTCTTACAAAGTTAACTAAAGCAATATTAAATGATGAAAACCAAATTTTGACGGTATCTACTAAATTAGAAGGAGAGTATAATCACAAAGGATTATTTATAGGTGTTCCAGCGATTATTAATAATAATGGAATGAGAGAAATATTGGAATTAAAATTGACAGGACAGGAACAATTAAAATTTGATGCAAGCTGGAATACATTGGAGAAAACAATTAAAAATAGTATTGATGCAGTGATTGAATAAATTAGTCCTACTACATAATTAAATGCGCTATTATAGAAGTATTTATAACCAAGAGAAATTTGTTATACAAATTTTCCTTGGTTATTGTGTTTTTTGAAAGAAAAGAAATAAAAACACAAAATTGCTAAAAATGTATTGCAAAATTTGATAAATGTGATAAAATAAAAATAATTTAAATTCAAGAACAAATTCAATATTTCAAAGCCTCAATTTCTAGAGGGAAAATCCAAGAAAATCAATTAAATAATATAAGAAAGGAACGAGATTAACTATGGAAATGCTTTCGTCTAAACAAAAGATGGCACTTATAATAGTTGGTGTTTTTGTCGTGGGAATATTTATGTATTATATGTCGACAAAAACAAGTACTTATGATTATGAGGCATTAAATGAGGTTATGGAGGAAACAGAAGAGGAGGGAGAGACAAATGAAGAGATAAATAAGAATGAGGAAATTGTTGTACATATTATGGGAGCGGTAGAAAATGAAGGTATTGTAACACTAAAAGAAGGAGATAGAATAGTAAATGCTATAGAAGAAGCGGGAGGTTTAACAGAAAAAGCCAATTTAACAGAAGTTAATTTGGCATATGTCTTAAAAGATGGACAAAAGGTTTATATACCTAGCATAGATGATACAGAGGAGGAAATAATAATAACTTCTGAAAATGGTGAAGATATTATAGTGGATAACAGAATCGAAGAAAGTACAAGTAGTAAAATAAATATCAATACAGCAACATTAAGTGAATTAGAGAGTTTATCAGGAATAGGTGAAGCAACAGCAAGTAGTATTATTGAATATCGAGAGACAAATGGTAATTTTAATTCAATAGAGGAGATAAAAAACGTATCAGGAATAGGAGATGCAAAATACGAAGACATAAAAGATTATATTTGCGTATGAGACAAGGTGGGGGACGGCTTTTTTGAGATAAAAACCCCGTCCCCTTATTTCAAAAAATTCAATTATTTTTTAGCCTTTGATACTAAAACTTTTCCTATTATATAGAATGTATCATTATTTGTTACCTGAATATCTTTACAGTCAGGGTTTTCAGCTTTTAAAGTAATCTTTCCCTTTTTATCATAAAATCTTCTAATAAGAATTTGATCGTTATAACTAAATAAACCATAATCTTTACTGTTTAAAGGTGTATTAAACTCTACAAATGCATAGGTTCCTTTTTCAAAAGTTTTTAACATTGAGTCATCTGTAACTTTTACTGCAATAGCTGCACTTGGCATATTTGATGGACAGTCAATAAAATTATCGATACTATCAACAGCAAGTATTTTGTCATAAGAAATGTGTTTTATAACATTATAGCTTTCTTGTTCCTCATTAATAGTTTTGTCATATGTGTACATTAATTGTTGATATGGGATATCAAGAGCCTTACAAATGTTTTTTAAGGCTTTATGGCTTGGATTTCTTTCTCCCTTCTCAATATGAGTTAAATGTCCAATGTTAATATCAGTAAGTCTAGCAAGTTCAGTCTTTGTCATTCCTTTAGCTTTTCTAGCTTTCGCAAGCATACCTCCAATCATAATTTTCAACCTCTTTCTTATAAAATATAGTATTATTATACAAAAAAATTTGGAATTTGTCTAGCAGTAAACGCAAATTTTTACAAAAAATTATTTTTTTTGGCAAAAATTTAGGTAAGAAAGTGCTTAGAGACATAATTGCAACTTTTTATTTAAAAATATCACAAAACTATTGACTTGTCAACAAGTTATATGATAATATTTTATTGTCATAAAAGGAGTGGTTAAAAATGAGTAAAAATAAGATAAGAGAAATCCGTATAGCCAAAGGGATTACAATAAAAGAGTTGTCTGACAGAACAGGAATATCATCACGGATATATATGTCATTTAGAAAAAGGTACAAGAAAAAATCCATCTGGAGATGTTATGCAGAGTATAGCAAAGGCATTAGATAGAAAAGTTTCGGAAGTGTTTTTCTGGGAGTAGGAAATCTCCTGAAATTAAAAAATCTAAAATCAAAAATTCCAGTAAAATTTATAATTATCCTTGCAAGATGTAAAAAGGTATGGTATAATAACTAAGTTAATAGTTAAATATTATACTTACGGGTGATTAGCTCAGTTGGTAGAGCAGCTGACTCTTAATCAGAAGGTCCGGGGTTCGACCCCCCGATTGCCCACCATTTCAATATTTTGCCTATATAAAAATAAATTTTATATAGGTATTTTCATGCAGTTTCTTCTTGTCTACTTTCTTTTTCAAATATATTTTTATATACTTCTTTCTATGAAAGAATTACCACCTAAATATAAATTAATATAATGATATTACAGGATAATTTTTAGTAAAAATCATAGCTCTATTTCTATAATTAGATAGCCATTTATGTATTCAGCTGTAATGTTACCTCCATTTAATTCTACTAATTGTTTTGCAATAGACAAGCCCAACCCTGTAGATTTTTTTGCATTTTCTACTGTAAAATATCTATCAAAAATTTTCTGTACAGTCGTTGCATCTAAAGAAGTTGCCTTGTTTAAAAAAGTTATTTTTCCAGTACTATCAAGAATAACTCTAAAATCACCATTACTATATTTACTAACATTAGATAGAATATTTTCAAATACCCTAATAATTGTATTTTTATCTAATTCTTTAAAAATTTTCTCTTGACAAATTGTTACTTCAGGAATTATATTTTGTGATTTAAGAATACCATAATTATTTGCTAAACTTTCTTCCAACAGTTCATTTATACAGCAATTTTCTTTTTTTATTTTAACACCTATATCCATTGTTCTTGAAAAATCAAATAATTGGTCTGTTAATGAAATTAAATCATCTGTTTTTCGTTTTATTACTTTTATATATTCATTTTGTTTACTAGGATTTTTATCAATTAATTCAATATATCCATTTATCGCAGTAAGGGGTGTTCTCATATCATGGGATATATTTGTCATCAATCTTTTTAATTCTTGATTCCCGTTTTCGTATTGTAATCTTTGTTTTCTAAGGATGTTAAGTTCAATGTTTAAATCATTAGCTAATTCTTTTATTTCTTTATTTGATGTAGATATAGATATTAAATTATTGGTATCTGATTTTAAAATATCTCTAAAAGAAATTCTTATTTCTTTCAAGGATATTTTTATAAAAAGAAATTTTATAATTAAAAATATTAAAATAATCAATAAAATACCAATTATTAAATAAGACCAGATACCCATTTTAAATTTTATTCCTTTCCAAAGACACACATCTAGTTTGAAAAAGAATTGTGTTTTAATTATCTTTCAAACTATTACTCTTTCATTTAAATTATTCATGTGTTTTAATATAATTTTTCTCTTTTAAAAAGATATATTCCTATTCCATTTATTACTACTATTACTCCTAGTGAATATAATGATAAAATTCCTATATTTATATCTGTTTCACCATATTGCTTAAAATCTGTCATTGCACCTGATATTTCGTAATATTGTCCAAGGGGCATAATTTTTATCATTGTTTCGCATAATTTCTTAACAACTTTTCCGTGATAATCCTTATTTAGCGTTTGTACAACATACCACTCTCCATCCTCATTCTCACGCCATACTTCTTTAAATTCTTCTGCATTAGCTGGTATTACTAATGCTTCAATTGAGACAAACATTACTACAAAAATAAGTATACAAATTATTAAAGAGCTAGTTATATTGTGAGATAACATTGATATGAAATTAAAAATTATTGAGTAAACAGTAATAATTAAGAACGCATCTAAAACAATAAGAGCAAATGCAGATAGAGGTATTATTTCTATTTTTCCAAACAGTGGAATCCCAACAATTACAATAGTTAATAAATATAAAAGTTCAAAAAAGCAAGAACTTACTACACTGATAATTACATTTGACATGTAAATTTTAGCTCTACTATATCCTGAAATTACTTTATTTTTAATTGCCCCATCTGAATGTTCCCTTCCAACAAATAAGCTTATATACATTGCCAATAGAAATCCTATAATCGCCATATTATTTATAGATAACTCAGCGATTGTGAACCCACTGGAGTATCCAGAATTTGAATTAGATCTATTCAATATAAAGAAAAGTGCTAGACCAATATTTGCAATTGCAATTAACCAAAAAAATTTGTTTTTCTTTAATCTGTAAAAACCTGCATCTAATAATTTATACATTTTCGCCACCTCCAATCAGATTCATATAATAGTTTTCAAGGGATTCCTCTTTTTCATTAAACTTATTTATTATACAATCTCTTTTTGAAAGCTCAATAGCGATTTCAGTAATGTTTATATTATCATATATGTTAATCATTTCACTAGAAACGACTTCATAAGAAAGCTTCTTTTCTTCCAAATATTTAACACATTCTTTTAAATTACTTACTTCCATTTCTACTCGTTTTTTACTCATTTTCTCTAATTCGTGGCTACTAATTTCCTTAATAATATGACCTTTATCGATAAATCCATAATTAGTTGCAATTTTAGATAGTTCATCTAGATAATGACTTGATATTAAAAAAGAAATTCCTTTTTCCTTGTTAAGTTTTAAAATCAATTCTCGTATTTCAACTATTCCGTTTGGATCTAATCCATTTATAGGTTCATCTAAAATAAGAAAATCAGGGTTTCCGACCAATGCTATTGCAATACCCAATCTTTGTTTCATACCCAGTGAAAAGTTTTTTACCTTCTTTTTTCCTGTTTCATTTAATCCCACATATTCTAATAATTCCTTCAGATTGTCATAAGAAGGAAGACCTATAATTTTATATTGCTCTATCAAATTTTCTTCAGCTGTCATGTCGTATCTAGTAGATGGAGTTTCTATAATTGCCCCCATTTTTTTTCGCGAATTGACAATCTTTTTATTTGTATTTAAAATACCATAAATAGAATATGTACCCTTTGTAGGTTCTTGCAGTCCGCAAACAACTCTAATTAAAGTCGTTTTCCCAGCTCCGTTTTTTCCAATAAGTCCATAAATAGAACCTTTTTCTACATGCATATTTAAATTGTCTAATGCTTTAAATTTTCTATATCTTCTTTCAAGATTATATGTTTCTAAAATATATTCCATAACCTCCTCCTTTCAATAATTATTTTATATAAAAAAGGTTAAGAAATCGGTTAAGAAATAGTTAAGATTTAGTTAAGATTATTCATGAATTTTAAAACCAATACCCCAAACAGACTCAATATATTCTTCTTCAGTTATTTTTCGGATTTTCTTTCTTATGTTACTAATATGAACTTTTAGAGAATTTTCATCACAATCTAATGTATCAAAACTTATTAGTTCAAGTAATTTTGATTTTGTTACAACCTGTTTAGGATTTAATAATAATTGTTTCATTATTGCAAATTCTGTTTTGGTTAAGTAGATTTCTTCTTCTTTGATAAATAATGAATGAATATCTTGGTTTAACACCATATCCTTATATTTTAATTCCATATTTTCTTTATCATTATGTATTCTTAATTGTACTTTTATTCTTGCTAATAATTCTTCTGCGTCAAAAGGTTTTGTAATATAATCATTTGCTCCATCCAATAGAGCGTTAACCTTATCTTCTGGAGATATCTTTGCACTTATAACTATAATAGGTATATTTTTTACCTTATTTATAATTTCTTCGCCATTTAACCCTGGTAGCATTAAGTCTAATAATATTAAATCAATATGTTCTTTTTCTATCAACATCAAGGCTTCTGTTCCAGAATAAGAGTTTATAATATTGTAATGCTCTTTTTTTAAAATTTCTTTTATTAAGTCATGAATATCTAGGTTATCCTCTACAATTAATATAGTTTTCATTGTTAGTTTCATTTACCTTTCTAAACAATTTTATAAAACTATATCATATTATTTTTAAAATTGAAACAGTTATTAAATAAAATTGAGATTATGCCAATTATAATAAGAATTTCCATAGAGAAACTAACAAAATGTAGAGGTAAGTTTTAATAATAATAGAAAGAGATGTAAAAGGAAGAATAGAAATGTAATGGCATAAATTATTTAATATATTCTTAATGTTTGACCAATATAAATTAAATTTGGATTACGTATTCCATTTAATTTTACTATATTAGCTATAGTGGTTCTATATGCTTTAGCTATTCGCCATAAACGGTCGCCTCTTCGAACTGTATAATATACAGCATCTTGCTGGTTAACAGAATTATCCAATGGAACTTTAAGTTGTTGTCCTATATATATCAAATCAGGGTTTTTAATATTATTTAGTTCTACCAATTCGTTGACTGTTATTCCATATTGACGTGCAATTTTCCATAAAGTATCTCCACGTTTTACAGTATATGTTACTTCTTTGGAGTTATTAGGGTCATCTGAAATCGAGATTAATAATCTTTGACCAACGTAAATTAAATCAGGATTTTGGATGCTATTTAATTTTACTAATTCTGCAACCGTTGTATTGTATAACAAGGCGATATAACTTAGAGTATCTCCACTTTTTACAGTGTAATAAATGTTATTAGGAATTGTTGGATTTTCGGGTTCAGATATTGAGCTATCATCAGACAAGAATATTTCTTCGGTAAATTTATCTAAGTCTACATATGTATCTATTCCATCGATGGTTCCTTTATCAGAAAACTGAAATCCAATCCAAGAATTCCAATTTTCGATATTTGATGGCTCATCTACATCATACTCGGCAATCCATAAGGGATAACTCTCGGCAAGTTCTTTGCTAAAAAGAGTTCTAGCATTATAGGCATCACTGTAGACAACACATTCTTTATGAGTCAATTCTTCAACTTTTTGTAAAAAAGCAAGAGCAATCTGATTAATATTTTCAATACTCAAGTTGTCAAAAACTTCGAAATCCATTGCAAGTCTGCAATCTGGACTAGTAGAGGAAATAACTGAATAGAAAAATTCAGCCTCTTCAATAGCTTCTTCCTCATTAGTTGCTGTTAAAAAATGATAAAACCCAACTTTTAGACCTTCTGCTTTGGCATTAGTATAATTTGTTTTAAAATATGGGTCCTCAAGGGAAGTTCCTTCACTAGATTTAATATAGACTATTTCTATTCCAGCAGATTTAACTTTAGAAAAATTGATTTCTCCTTGATATTCGCTAACATCTATTCCTTGATAAATAACACTACCTGAAGAAGGAATAGCACAACTTATAGAGCTGATAATCCAAAAAGTATATATTATAAGAATAAGAAACATAATAATAATTTTAAAAAGTTTTCTTTTCATAATTATAAAATCCTTTCCTAATAATTATATTATAAAGATTAAGGAAAGGTTCCAAGCAAAAAAAGGTCATTTCATAAAATGGTACAGAATTATAATATTCCGTGATATTAATCTGCAAAAAATAATAATAAATAATACTTATATATATTTCAAAAAAGTTACAAAAATGTAATAAAAATGACACAAAACGTGAAAACAGCTATTACCAATAGAAATAAACAAAAATAAAATTATAAACAGTTGAAAAAATAATAATTCTATGAAATAATTAAAATAACTAAACAAAAAATAGGGAGGTCCATATGAAAAAGTTAATTTCAACAAGTATTGTATTTATATTAATATTAGTTGCTAGTGTAAATGTTTTTGCTACAAGTGCTACTCTATCAGTGGTAGCGGATACAGCTAACATTACACCAGGCTCTACATTTACAGTGTATTTGCACGTAAGTAATTTATCAGATAATACAGACGTTGCAATAGCAAGAATGAGCTATGATTCAAGTATGTTAGAGTTAGTGAGCTTTGAAAGTGCATCAAGCTGGTCAGAACTAGTTGAAGGAGAATCTATCAATACAGCTTTTACTCCTGATGATAGTGATCTTGCAGAATGGTCAAATCCAGATGAGAATGATACATTTATAGCTTTTGCAGTAACAAGAAATGTTAGTTCAAGTGCAGACCAAGATGTAGTTGGATTTACATTTAAATTATCTGAAAATGCAACAATAGGTTCAAGTACAGTGATAAATTTTCCTTATGTGAATTTAGCGGTAGGAGGGGAAGACTTTGATGGAGCAACATCTTTAGCCATTACTGTAGTTGAAACAACAGGTAATACAGGAGACACTGGAAATACAGGAGATACAGGAGACACTGGAGATACTGGTGATACAGGCGATACAGGCAATACAGGCGATACTGGTGATACTGGTGATACAGGAAATACAGGAAATACTGGAGATACAGGTAATACAGGTGACACAGGAAATACAGGAGATACAGGAAGCACTGGAGATACAAGCAATGATGGAAAAGATGATAATACAACAGCTTCATCACTA
>CAZWIF010000019.1:0-7051 GCA_964634355.1 uncultured Clostridium sp. | reverse complement strand
CACTGGAGATACAAGCAATGATGGAAAAGATGATAATACAACAGCTTCATCACTACCACAAACAGGGGATGGTGCAATAAAATTATTTATAATTTTAGGAACATTGTTAGTAGTAAGTGGTATAGCAATGGTAAAGTTTATAAATATGAGAGAGATAAGATAATTAAATAGTATAAAAAACCTCCTTCGTTAGAAGGGGGTTTTTAACGGCTTTGAATTATATTTTCAATTCTTTGTAATGCACTTTTAAAGGTGTTATATAAAGATGAGCTAATGGAACTATTACCATTTTCGTAATCTTTTATACTTTGATTTAAATCTATTAAGCTGTATCTATTAGTAGAGCCAGAACCCTTGTTATAACAATATACTGGAATATAATTTACACTATCAATACTAATTTTTCCATCTGTGCCAGATTTAGTTACCTGTATATCCAATATCACAGTATCTTGAGTATTTGTATCAGTTTGATTAGAAATAAAATTACCTAATGAATAAATTACAAAACCATCTTTTGTTGTTCCATCGGCTAATGTAATAGTCCTTTTTTCCATTCGTTGAAGAACATGGGGATGACTACCAAGTATTATATCAACTCCATTTTCAAATAAAAAATCAGCCAATTCCTCTTGCTCACTATTTGGTGAAGTTGAGTATTCTACCCCCCAATGCATATTTACACATATTAAATCTACGCCAAGTTCTTTTACGGCATTAATTTGCTTTAATATTAATTCCTTATCAATCAAATTAACACTATATTCTTTACCTGTTGGTATTGTAATTCCATTAGTACCATAAGTAAAAGCTAAAAAAGCAATATTTATACCGTTAACATCTTTTACTAAGAGCGTATTTTGCTCTTCTTCACTTCTTGCTGTACCCATATGGTCAAAACCTTGTTCATCTAAAATATCCAGTGTGTTAGAAAGTCCTGAATAACCCTTATCCATACAGTGATTATTAGCTGTACACAATATATCTACTCCAATATTTTTAATTGCAATACCTAGTTCAGATGGAGAATTAAAAGTAGGGTAACCACTATATCCACGTTCTTTTCCTGCAAAGGTGGTTTCTAAATTCCCAATTGTTATATCAGCTGAAGAGGTGTATTTTTCAATATTTGTGAAAAATGGAGAGAAATCATATGTATTTGTAGAAGAATTATAGGCAGCATTATAATTAGGACTATGGCACATTATATCTCCAATTGCTGCAATATGTATTGTAATATCTTCAACTATATGCTCTTCGGATATAATAGTTTCACTTGATGAAGTATCATTATTTGTATCTAATTTACTAAATTTATTTGAAATATTATATCCAATGCGCCAAATTACTATTGCTACTATAATAAAGAATAAAGTAATTCTAAACCAGTTTGGCTTACGCTTTTTTTTTCTTCTTTGATAATGTTTT
The DNA here is from genome assembly GCA_964634355.1 of uncultured Clostridium sp. Classification (GTDB taxonomy): domain Bacteria; phylum Bacillota; class Clostridia; order TANB77; family CAG-508; genus CAKPSH01. The sequence goes on along the minus strand of CAZWIF010000019.1, from coordinate 5,623 downwards.
TCCATAACTAATCCTCCAATTATATCAATATATCTATAAAATATCATATAATAATACAAATTTCAACTGAATTATGTGATTTTAGGGACAGGATAATGGTTTTTATATTTATTTACTATGAGAAAGCAAGATATATAAATAAAAAAATTCCGTTCTCCAAGGCGTTTAAGTGATGTTGGTTTTTCAAAATAACGTGACACACTCTGCTTTGGAGTAAGCAAATAAAATCTCAAGGTCGAACTCGTTTTTTTCTTTATATACTTGCTTTCTCTAATTAATTTGAAATAAACCATTATCCAGTAACGACAGGATTAAAAATCATAGTTAAGTGTCGTTAATGAACAATAATCTAATATACATAATTTAAAAAAAGTAAACCATACTGTGTAGAGAATTAAAAATGTAATAAAAATGTAATAAAAGTTTAAAAAAAAACTTCCGTAAGCCAATTAGCGTTAGTAAAATGATATGGAAAAAAATACTATTGAAATGGAAAAAAAGATATGTTACAAATATAATTAAGATAATTTATAATTGGTATTAGAACCAAAAGGAGAGTAATGGTATGAAGAATAAGAGAAAATTTATAATAGGATTGATACTCATAGTATTATTTGTAATGCAAATCATTATATTAACTAATGTTTATTCTGATACAAGAGAAACAGTTGTTATAACATTTGCAGATTCGAATATGGCAAAAGCTGTATATCGAACATTAACAAGTGAAAACTGTACAGGATATACTGAATATACAGTAACAATTTACAAAGATGTATTGGAGTCTAGGACAACTCTTACTTTAAATGATAATGAGATTACAGATATAAGTGGTATTGAGAACTTTACAGGACTTACAGATTTAGACTTATCTAAAAATTCTATTAGTGATATTTCGTCAATACAATATTTGACAAAATTAAAAGTTTTAAATTTGAGTGAGAATGGAAATATAAGTGATATATCATATTTGGCAAATAACACTTTATTAGAAGAGTTGAATTTAAATAATAATATTATTTCTGATTTGAGTGGAATATCTAAATTGTATAAATTAACAAGTTTAGATATATCATATAATCAAATCAGCTTATTAAGTGATATAAGTGGATTAATAAACTTAGTAAAGTTAAGTGCAAATAATAATCAAATTGATTCAATAGAAGATATATTGAGCTTAACAAATTTAATAGAGTTGAATTTGAATGGTAATAGTATATCAGATATAACTGATATATCAAACTTAAGAAATTTGGAAACCTTAAATATTGGAAATAACAAGGTGACAAATCTATCACCTTTAATAGTAACGGTTAAAGCAAAAGCAATAGTTGATGAAGAAACAGAAGAAATAATTAGTGTAGTTGCTGAATATGATAGCTCTACGAAGACATGGATATATTTAGACGAATATAGTGAAGAGGCAGATAAAGCAGGAGAATATACAACTATATCAAGTCTTTTAAAATTAAGATTTTTAACTAGCTTAAATATTGAAAGTAATGGAATAACATCTATAGCATCAGGAACATTTGCTAAGTGGACAGGAGTAAAAAAACTGTATGCACAAGGGAATAGTATAAGTTCAATTAAAGGCATATCATCAATGACAGCTTTGGAAACTTTATACTTGGATTACAATAATATAGCAGATATATCTCCATTATTTGATTTAGAAGAAAGTGATGTATCAAGTGATGTAAAATTAAAAAAACTTGTAAGTGTAAGTGCTGCATATCAAACAAGTGGAATTACAACAATATATACAAATAAATCTGTTTCTTCTGGTGATGACACTGTAACAAGAAAAGTTAGTTTTGCAGATTTTGCTAATTTAAGAATGTTAAATTTAGCAGGAAATAAGATATATGATATATCAACAATTGCATATAAGGATTTTGATTCAATTGATTTATCATATCAATCAATTTCCGTGTCAGTAAATAAAAGAGATGCAGATGATGATATACAAGAAATAATATTACCAAATATTTTCATATATACACTATATTCAAGTAGTAATGTAACAACAAATAAGGACTTTACTTATGTTAATTGTGGAAGGGAAAGAACAGATGGAAAAACAGAAACAGCACATGTTGTATTTATAGATACATATGATTTAAGTACTAATAAAATAACTGCTACTGTAAAAATTGTAGGTGGAAATGCAAATGGAACAGTCATTACATATAGTGCAGTAAATAGTGGTGGATTAGAATCAATAGTATTCGAAGATTCAAATATGTATCGAGCTACATTGGATACATTGTTAAGTTTGGATTCACAAGGAAAATTTACCTATGGGTATGTCACAATGAGTTCACCATATAATCTTATAAATATTTATGAAACAGATTTAAAGAAAGTAACTAGTTTAAGTGGAAGTAGCTATGGTATTAAAGATGTTACAGGTATAAAAAGATTAAAATATTTAACAACCCTAGATTTAAGCCAAAATTCAATAAGCAACTTTGGAGAAATGGCAAAACTTCCATCATTAGCGACATTAAAAGTTAATAATAATCAAATACAAAATATATCAGAAAGTCTAGCGTTTAGCTCAACAATAACTACTATAAATGCTTCTGAAAATCAAATAACAGATATTGCAGGATTGAGTAGTTGTACAAAGAAACTAACCGAATTGAACTTATACAATAATCAGATTACAGATATAACACCTTTGACATCATTAACAAAACTTACTACATTAAATTTAGGTGTAAATAATATTTCTGATTTGTCAACGATTAGTAATTTAACAGCATTAACGAGTTTAGTGCTTTCAAATAATGATATAGAAGATAGTCAACTAGAAAAATTAGTGGTTTTAGAATCATTAAAAAACTTGGAACTATCAGATAATGGCTTGAAGGATGTAGGAAAAATAAATGAAATAACAAGTTTAAGAACATTAACTTTAACATCTAATAATATAGAGGATTTGAATTTAATAAGCGGATTAAATCAATTAAGTACATTAAATATAAATGGAAATAAAATTTCAGATTTAAGTGGAATTGAGAATCTGACACAATTGTCAAGTTTGGATTTATCAAATAATAAAATTAGTGATGTTACAAAGTTAGGATATTTAAAGAATTTAGTAACATTAAAATTAGATTACAATAAAATTTCAGAAATTGATACATTAGAAACTATGATGACGGCTAACTTAGATAGCTTAAGCTTAAAATATCAAACTATAGCTATAGAATTAACACAAGAACAAGCAGAAAGTTATGAAACATTAGAATTTAATTTACCATCAATTTTCCAGAAATCTTTGATTAGTAGTAATATTGTTTATAGTGAAACAGGATTAAGTAGTACAAATTGTACATTAAGTAACAATATAGTACAAGTATCAGGACTATGGGATGATGTGGCATTTGTGACAATTAATGATGGAATAGCTAAAAATTCAGCATTAGTAATAGAAGAGGAATTAAGAGCAGATATAACATATTCAACAGAAGAGTCAACAAATCAAGATGTTATTGCAGAGATAACATTTAACAAGGCAACAGTAACAATAACAAATAATGGTGGAAACAATACGTATACATTTGCGGATAATGGAACATTTACATTTGAATTTGAAGATTCGTATGGAGTTGACGGTACAGCAACAGCAACTGTTAACTGGATTGATAAAGAAGAACCAATATTAACTGTTTCATATGAGGAGACAGAAATTGATGGTGAATCAGTAATAATTGCGACAATAAATTCATCAGAAGAAATACAAGAAGTAGATGATTGGGAATTATCTGAGAATAAATTAACTTTGACAAAAACATATACCGAAACAGCGGAAGAAGAGGTGACAGTATATGATTTAGCAGGAAATAAAAGTACAATTACTGTTTATGTAACAATAGGAACTCAAGATACAGAAGCACCTAAATTAAATGTAAGTTATAGTTCAACAGGAACTACAACTGAAAGCGTAATAGTAACAATAACTTCAAATGAAAAAATTCAAGGAATAAATGGATGGACGTTATCAAGTGATGGTTTAACATTAACAAAAACATATACTGAAAATAAAACAGAGAATATAACAGTATATGATTTAGCGGGAAATGGAACTTCGGTAATAATTAGTGTAAGTAATATAGAAGAAGAATTAGTAATAGAGAGCGAAGTATATGAGATATCAGACATAAATGCACCAGATTATATAACAAACGTATCTGCAAAAACAAAATTGAGTGAATTTATAAATAATATTACAACAAATGCAACAAAAGTGGTTGTAAAAAGTGAAGCAGGAGCTACAGTATCAAGTACATCATATATAGCAACAGGAATGACAATTGAATTTAACGAAACAGTAAAATATACAATAGTTGTGGAAGGAGATGCCAATGGAGATGGACAAGTAAAGGCATCAGATATATCAAAAATCAAAACTCATGTAATAACAAGTGTTACAAGTAAAAAGCTAACAGGAGCATACTTAGAGGCAGCAGATGTAAATAAAGACGGACAGGTAAGAGCATCAGATGTATCACAAATAATAAAAATGACTTTAGGAATGTAATTTTACCGATTTAAAAGCAATAGATGTGTAATAAACTTACACATTTGTTGCTTTTTTGAATTACTTTTGATTAATTGTGTTGCTAAAAACTAAAAAATGTTATATAATGTGTCATTATGAGAAGTGGAAGGAGAAAAAATGCTAATTTCAACAGGAGTCACAGTAAGATTTGGAAAGAGAGTTTTATTTGAAGATGTAAATATAAGATTTGGAAAAGGAAATTGCTATGGAATTATTGGAGCAAATGGTGCAGGGAAGTCTACATTTTTAAGAGTTTTATCAGGAGATATCGAACCTAGTAAGGGAGAGGTTACTCATGATAAAACAGAGAGGGTATCAGTTTTAAAACAAGATCACTTTGCTTTTGAAGAGTATAAGGTGCTAGATACTGTAATCATGGGTAATGAAGAGCTATATAAAATAATGAAAGAGAAAGAGACCATTTATTCGAAGCCTGATTTTTCAGAGGAAGATGGTATGAAAGCGGCAAAACTGGAAGAGAGATTTGCAGAATTAGATGGATGGAACGCAGAAGCTGATGCAGCAACATTATTAAATGATTTAGGAATATTAAGTGGTTTTCATGATAAATACATGAAAGAAATTGAACCAAAGGATAAGGTAAAAGTGTTATTAGCACAAGCATTATTTGGAAATCCTGATATTTTACTTTTAGATGAGCCCACTAATGATTTGGATTTAAAGACAATTAATTGGTTACAAGAATTTTTAATTAATTTTGAAAATACCGTAATTGTTGTATCACATGATAGATATTTCTTAAATAAAGTTTGTACCCATATTGCAGATGTTGATTTTGGAAAAATCACAGTATATCCAGGAAATTATGACTTTTGGTATGAATCTAGTAGATTAGCTTTAAAACAAGCTAAAGACGCAAACAAAAAGAAAGAGGAAAAGATTAAAGAATTACAAGAGTTTATTGCAAGATTTAGTGCGAATGCTTCAAAATCTAAACAAGCGACATCAAGAAAAAAATCGTTGGAAAAAATAGAATTAGATGAAATAAAACCATCTAATAGAAAATACCCATACATAGATTTTAAACCA
>CAZWIF010000018.1:0-20033 GCA_964634355.1 uncultured Clostridium sp. | reverse complement strand
CTTTATATATCTTGCTTTCTCTAATTAATTTGAAATAAACCATTATCCAGTAACATTTACCTTGAAAAATTGCCAAAAACCCTTGAAAATGTTTTTAAAATGTGATAGAATACTCATGTTTGAAAAGAGAAATATGCTTTTTTCATCCTTTCTCGCAGTTTGTTTGCGGGATATATAGCCAAGAGGAGGTGAAAATAATGAATAAATACGAAAGTGTTATCATTATTGGTCAAGATGTAACAGAAGAGGGAATTAAAGCTCTTATAACTAAATTTTCAGACTTGATTAATAGTGATGGAAAAATTGAAAATGTTCAAGAAGTTGGAAGAAAGAAGTTAGCTTACGACGTTAAGAAGAACAAAGAAGGTTATTATGTAGTATTTACTTTTGAAGCTAATCCAAAATTAATAGCAGAACTAGAAAGAAATTACAGAATAACAGACGAAGTTATAAAATTCATAACTGTAAGATTAGAAGATTAATTTATAAAAACAAATTAACAATTGAAAAAAACTAGGGAGCCAAAATTAAAGTAGAAGGAAGGTACTAAAATATGAATAAAGTTATTTTAATGGGAAGATTAACAAGAGACCCAGAGGTTAGATATACGCAAACTAACAATACAATGGTAGCAACTTTTAGTTTAGCTGTAACCAGAAGATTTGTAAGACAAGGAGAAGAGAGACAAGCGGATTTTATAAATATTGTTGCTTGGAGTAAGCTTGCAGAATTCTGCAGTAAATATTTCAAGAAAGGACAACAAGTTGGTATTATAGGAAGAATTCAAACTAGAACTTGGGATGATGACCAAGGTCAAAAACACTATATTACTGAGGTTGTCGCTGAAGAAGCATATTTTGCAGATGGAAAAAGAGATACAGATAATTCTTCTACAAACTTTGAAAATACATTTGGAAATGTCGCAGCAAACCCAAATTCTGATTTTGAGGTTACACCTAGTGATGATTTACCATTTTAATATTTAGATAGGGGGGAAAATGATGGCAGACAAAAAGAATAATAGAAGAAATAATAATAATGACGATGATTTCAATCCAAAATTTAAAAGAATGAGAAAAAAAGTATGCATACTTTGTAGCGATAAAAATTTTGTTTTAGATTATAAAAATCCAGAGCAATTAAGAAAGTTCATAAATGAAAAAGGTAAGATATTACCAAGAAGAGCTACAGGTGCTTGTGCAAAACATCAAAGAGATATAACTTTAGCAGTTAAGAGATGTAGACAAATTGCATTATTACCATATTCTCAAAATTAATAACAAATAAGAAAAATCAAAGATTTTTCTTTAGTGGAGGTTCTAAAAATAAAAAAACAACATATATATTAATATATATGTTGTTTTTTTATATAATAGGAAAGCAATACTTTCTTATTATATAAAAACGCTTCGCGACAAGATGCACACGAATTTCTTTTCAAGAAATTCGGCGCTAGAACAAATTTACGGAAAGCCATACAGGAAAGTTAAAATGAAGTGTATATTAAGGCTTTCCGATTTGTTCTAATTTAATCAATAAATTATAATTAAAAAAGGAGATATATGGAAATTTTACAATATTTTCCAATTGGAATACGTGAAAAATTAAAAGAAGAAATTGGACAAGATTATGATGATTTAGAGGAAATACGAATAAGGGTTAATTGTCCGATTATTTTAAGGTTTAATAATAAGGAAAAAGTTATTGTAGATAAGATTACAAATGATAATACTAAGGAGATTTTACAATATGTGTGTGAGAATTCGATTTATGCTTATCAAAATGAAATTAATAATGGATACATAACTATAAGGGGAGGTCATAGAGTTGGAGTAACAGGAAATTGCATAATTGAAGATAATAAAGTAATAAATATTTCTTACATATATAGTTTGAATTTTAGAATAGCAAAACAAAAAATTGGAGCAGCAAATGAAGTGCTAAAACATATTCTGGATATTAGTAATAATACAATATTTACGACTCTTATTGTATCACCACCTGGTGCAGGAAAAACAACAGTTCTAAGAGATTTGATAAGACAGATTAGCACAGGAATTGATTATATAAATTTTAAAGGAAAAAATATTGGAGTGGCAGATGAAAGAGGAGAAATTGCAGCAATGTACAAAGGAGTTCCACAAAATGATGTTGGAATAAGAACTGATATTTTGGACAATGTTCCTAAATGGATAGGAATGGAAATGTTAATAAGGTCTATGGCACCGGATATTATAGTTGCAGACGAGATTGGAAATAAAAATGATGTAGAAGCAATTAATTATGCTACCACTTGTGGAGTTAAGGGGATATTTACTGCACATGGTGGAGATATGAAGGAGGTGAAGGCAAATTTATATTTAAAAAAGATAATTGATTTAAACATATTTGAAAAAATTATTTTCCTTGATAAATCTAATAAAGGCAAAATAAAAGATATATACAATTTGGATAAGTCTGAGATAGATAGTTCTAAAAGGTACAAGCAATGAATATATATTTGTCTAGAAAGGGGAATTAGGAAATGGTAATTTTAAAATGTATTATATTATGTTCTATATTTGGTGGTTCTGCCTTAACAGGTATAATGATATCTAATAAATATATTAATAGAACTGTGCAATTATGTGAAATGAAGAAAGCACTAAATTTTTTTGAAGCGAAAATAGAATATACATATGAACCATTATCAGATATTTTTGTGGAGATATCTAATAATGTAAAACTAGAAATTGGGAGCATTTTTAAAGTGGCCGCAGTAAAAATGAAAGAAATTTCTGCAAGAGAAGCATGGGAATATGCTGTTGATATATCTGAGACAGCACTGACTACCAAAGATTTAGATATTGTTAAGGACTTTGGTAAAACACTAGGACAAACTAATTTACAAGGACAACTCAGTAAAATAAAATTAACGTTAGATTTTTTAAATGGACAGATAGAGGAAGCACAAAATGAGGAAAATAAAAACAAAAAATTATATAAGACTTTAGGAGTGCTAACTGGTGCAGGATTAGTAATAATTTTGTTCTAGAAACTAAAGATTAGAAAGGAATATAAAAAATGGACATTGATTTATTATTTAAAATAGCTGCAATAGGAATACTAGTAGCAGTACTACATCAAGTTCTAGTGAGAGCAGGACGTGAAGATCAAGCTATGATGACTACTTTAGCTGGACTAGTTATCGTTTTAAGCATAGTAATTAAAGAGATTAGCACATTATTTGATTCGGTGAGAACTTTATTCAATCTGTAAAGACAAAAACCCCGTCCATTTGTCTTAAGAAAGGAATGTAATTAAGATGGATATAATAAAAATTATAGGTGTGGGTTTAATTGCTGTAATAATTATTATTATAGTAAAACAGTATAGACCAGAATTTACAATATACATATCAATTTGTGCTGGAGCAATTATTCTTGGATTAGTTATGTCTAGATTAAGTGCGATAATACATCTATTAACAGATTTATCAAATAAGGTAAGTGATACTAATGGTTTTTTAACTATATTGATTAAAATTACTGGAATAGCATTTCTTACAGAGTTCGCAGTAAGTATTTGTAAAGATTCGGGAGAAAGTGCAATAGCTTCAAAAGTGGATTTGGGAGGAAAAGTTATAATAATTTCCATGTCAATACCAATAATATCTGCACTACTGGAAACTATTGTAAAAGTTTTACCTTAGAACTATTCTAGAAAGAAATGAGGGATTTAATGAGGTTAAAAAGAATTTTAATAATTATGTTTTTATTAATAGTTGTAATACCTAATAAATCTCTAGCGAGTGAAAATATAATTGAGGATACAGAAGAAATATTGGATATTTCATCTTTTATATCAGAGGCACAAAAATACACGGAAGATGTTTTTGATGACATTAATTTTTCAGAAGTATTGACTTCTGCGATAGAAGGAGAGATAGAGAGTTCAAATATTGTAAAGAAGGTGTTCAATCTATTTGGAACAGAAATCAAAAATCAAATTACGATGATTGTGAGTATAATCATAATTATTGTAATTCATAGTATTTTAAAAAGCGTAAGTGATGGGCTAGATAATGGAGGAATTAGTCAAATTACATATTTTGTTCAATACATATTAATTGTGACATTAATTATGACTAGTTTTTCCGGTATTATTTCTGATATAAAAGATGCAATTCAAAATTTGGTGGGGTTTTCATATTCTTTAATTCCATTACTATTAGCATTAATGATGATAACAGGAAATATTGTAACTGCAAGTGCAATTCAATCAATTTTACTTATGATGATTACCTTTATAGGAAATTTTATTTCAGCATTTTTATTACCAATGGTACTTATTGGGACTTCTCTAGGAATAATATCAAAAATTTCAGATAGGGTTCAAATAGATAAATTAGCTAAAACATTTAAATCGAGTACAATATGGATATTAGGAATTGTATTAACAATATTTACTGGAGTATTATCTTTAGAAAGCAGTTTAACTGGACAGGTTGACGGACTTACAACTAAAACAACCAAGGCTATACTTACAAGTGCAATTCCAGTAGTTGGGAAAATATTAAGTGATACGGCAGAAACTGTGTTAGGAAGTGGAGTAATATTAAAGAATGCTGTTGGAATAATAGGCGTTATTGTAATAATGGGCATTTGTATAATGCCGATTGTAAGACTTGCAGTTCTTACAGCAATCTATCATATATTGTCTGCAGTGTGTCAACCAATTGCTGATAAAAAGATTATAGATATTATAGAACAAATGAGAGATACATTTAAGACACTATTGGCAATGGTTTGTTCAATTTCAATTATGTTAATTATTGGATTAACAATAGTAATTAAAATTTCAAATATATGATAAAGGGAGGAATAATGGTTACATATATTAGTTCATGGGCACGTCAAATAATTGTTAGTGTCGTTATTGCAATTATATTGGAAATGATATTATCACCCAATAGTAAGAATACAAAATATATAAAGACAGTTATAGGAATATATGTGGTATATTCAATTATTGCTCCCGGCATAAGTCTAGTGGGAGGTAACCTGATTGATTTTTCAAATATAGATTATGAAAATTATTTTGCGAATAGCGAGATATATCAAAATATAGAGGAGAGTATAAATGATATTGAAAATGATAGTTTTGAGGAAAAATATAAATTAAATCTAAAACAAGATATAGAAAATAAATTGAGAGAAAAAAATTATATTGTGAGTAATATAGACTTAAAAATTAATTTAGAAAGTGGTGAAGAGTATGGAAGGATTGAGAGTATCGAAATTAGTTTATCAAAAGGAGATAGTAAGGAGGAGGAAGAAAAAATATTGATTAATAAGATAAACATAGGGAATACTAATAATCAAAATAAGATTACAAAGACGGAAGAAGAAGATATAAAGTCATTTATTAATCAAGAATATGGTGTTGAAATTAACAGTATATCACTAAAATATTAGGAGGTGTAATGCTCACCAGAAAGGAGGGAAAATGTTAAAGGAAAAGTTACAGATGATAAAATCGAAGTTTAATGAAAATGGAGATAAGAAAAAAATAGAGAATATGATTGTATTCATAATTATTTTGATAATAACATTAATAGCAATAAATACTATTTGGAGGGAGGATTCAGAGTCAGATGGAAACAGTGCAGAAGGATCAACAGGTTATAAAATATTAGCGGAAAGTATAGAGGAGGATGAGAACGAAGATGAGTTGGAGAAAAAACTTGAAGAGATATTATCTAAGATGGAGGGAGTCGGAGAGGTTAGCGTTATGATTACATATTCACAGGATAGTGAAATTATACCTATGCAGAATGAAAATTTAAAAACTTCAACCACTCAAGAAACTGATTCTGGTGGAGGAACTAGAATTGTTGAAGAAACAGAATCTTCAAATGAGATTATCTATTCAGATGGAGACCAAGTTGAGGTAAAAACTGTTGTCAATCCAATTGTAAAAGGAGCAATTATAATTGCAGAAGGAGCATCAAATGCCACAGTAAAAACAAACATAATATCAGCAGTAGAGGCAATTACAGGATTAGCGACGTACAAGGTTCAGGTTTTCGAAATGAATTAATTTTTATATAAGAAAGGAAATTTGATTTATGAAAATAATTAATAAAAATGAGTTAACTATTTTGGTTATTGCATTAATGCTTGTTACAGCAGGGTACTTAGATTATACTGGAAGAAATGATACAGAGGTTATAAGTTCAGATGTTGAAGATAGTGAAACAGCAAGCCAGGATATTGAGGAACTTGATGAGGAACTAGCAAAAATAGGAGATGCAAAACTTGTGAGCGAAAATGAAGGTGAGACTGAAGAGGTTTCGAGTGAAATAGGTGGTAGCCAAGAAGACGATGAATATTTTGTTACATCAAAATTAGAAAGGACAAATATGTATTCACAAATGATAGCAAATTATCAAGAAGTATTAGAAAATCAAAATGTATCTGAAGAGCAGAAAGCAATTGCGACACAAGAAATTTCTAATATTAATAAAACACAAAATGCAATTATGATAGCAGAAAATTTACTTTTAGCAAAAGGGTTTGATAAGTGTATAATTTTTGTAAATGATCAAAGTATTAGTGTTATAATTGGGAAAGAAACTTTATCTCAAGAAGAAATTGCACAGATACAAAATATAATTTCCAGAGAGTTGGAGGCAGAAGTTGATAACATACATATAGCAATCAAATGAAAATAAAAAAGTCAATACAACCCCTACTTGAATTTAAATTTAATATATTGTAGAATATTTATGGTGATAGTAGTGGAAGAAAAGTATACAGTTAAATTTAAGAATGTAATTAAACATTTTAATACGGTGACTAAACATAGGTGGATTGTTTTTAAACTTGCTTGTAAGGCTGGCATTCCTTGGAGAGGATTAATTCATGATTTGTCAAAGTATTCTCCAATAGAATTTTGGGATTCAGTTAAGTATTATCAAGGTGGAAAAAGAAGTCCTATACCAATTCAAAAGCAAAAAGAAGGATTTTCAAAGGTTTGGTTACATCATAAAGGTAGAAATAAACATCATTATGAATACTGGTATGATGAGACTGCACCAGTTAAAGCACCTATAATTCCATATAAATATACAGTTGAAATGATTTGTGATAAGCTTTCAGCTTCAATTACATATGAAGGAAAGAGTTGGACAAAAGAAAGTGAGTTAAAATATTGGAAAGCAAAAGAAGCAGATGATAATAAAGTTAATGAACAAATAAAAAAGGTTTTAGAAGAGGTATTTACTCAAGTTAGTGAAGAAGGAATAGATAAAACAATAACCAAAAAGAATTTGGAAAGAATATATAATAAATATTGTTCTATAATAGGAAAGTAATACTTTCCTATTATAGAACAACGCTTCGCGACAAGATGCACACGAATTTCTTTTCAAGAAATTCGGCGCCAGAACAAATTTACGGAAAGCCATACAGGAAAGTTAAAATACAGTGCATATTAAGGCTTTCCGATTTGTTCTATAATAAATAGGAAAGTAATACTTTCCTATTATAAGGTGAGTTGTAACAATTGCCATGATAAAAAATACTTATATATTGCATAAAATTGGAAAATAATATAGAATATGATGAGGAATAGATATGGAAGGAAGAAAAATTCAATGAGAAGATACAATTTTTTGAAATATATATTCATAGTATTTGTAATAGTATTAATAGGATATTCAGTGTATTATATAAATAGACAGGAAAATGAAGAAAGCGTAGAAGATGTCATTGAGGTAGAGGAACAAAGTTATTTGACAACTATTACTACTTTAAGGGTAGCTGCAATTAATTTTGATACCATGAATCCAATAGTTAGTAATAACCAAAATGTACAAGATATATCTAAACTTATATATGAACCTATGCTTACAATAACTGAGGATTATCAAATAGAGAAATGTTTGGCAAAAGAATGGATAAGCCTAAGTGATACTGCTTATGTGGTAGTTTTAAAAGATGGAGTTAAGTGGCAAACAGGGGAGGAATTAACAGCAACAGATGTGCAGTTTACAATACAACAAATTCAGGAAGTTGGAAGTAGTTCGATTTATTATTCAAATGTAGAACATATCGTTAATGTGGAGATATTGAGTACTTATACTGTAAAAATAACAATAGATGAAAAAATTCCTTTCTTTGAGTATAATTTAACTTTTCCAATAATGTCGTCACAATATTATATAGATGATTCCATCTTAACTAGTACAAAGAATGGAACTGCTCCAGGAACTGGGATGTATAGGATTAATAATATAACTGGAACAGAAATTGAGTTAAAGGAAAATGAGAATTGGTGGGGAATATCAGAAGGAACTGAATTGTCATTAGATACAATTCTTGTAAAATTGTATACTTCAGCAGGAGAAGCATATAATGCCTTTAAATTAGGAAACCTTGACTTAATGACCACACAGAGCTTAAATTATGAGGATTATATTGGTACAATAGGATATAACACAGCAGAATATTCGGGCAGACAATTTGACTATTTAGCATTAAATTGTTCAAGCAGTATTTTAAAATATGAAGAGGTAAGACAAGCTATAAACTATGCGATAGATAAATTGAGTATTGTAACTGCTGTATATGAGAACAAGTATTATACAACTGATTTTCCAATAAGTACGGATAATTATTTATATAATATTGAAAAAGTAAGCTCTACTTATAATGCGAATAAATCTGAAGAGGTATTAAAAAATTCAGGTTGGGAGCTTAAGAGTGGAAATTGGCAGAAGACAATTAATGGTACAATTGTGAGAGCGAAAATTAATTTAGTGGTAAATGAGAGTAATGGAAATAGAGTGGCAGTTGCGGAAACTATAGCAGAACAGTTAGAAGAAGTAGGGATTATTGTTAATATAATAAAAGTAAGCGATTCACAATACAATAGATATCTAGAAAGTAAAAATTATGATATGATTCTAACAGGAAAGATAATTGGAGTTAGTCCTGATTTAACAAGTTATGTGGGCGAAGGTAATCTATCAGAATTTGAAGATGTGGAAATCAACGAGTTATTGAGGGAGATTGCAGACTTAAGTGATAGTGCTAGTGAAGTTGAAAGTAAATATAAGAGAATAATTAAAATACTTGAAGAGGAAATGCCTTTTGTTAGTTTGTATTTTAGCAGAAATACAGTAATATATACTTCCGATTTGCAAGGAAAAGTGTCTCCAAATTTCTATAATATATTTTATAATATAGAAAATTGGATAAGGCAATATTAACTCTATTCATGTTGGAGCGAAGCAATACTTTTAATTAATACATGAGAAGTGAGGGGGAACAGTTCAAAATACCTCCTCTTTTTTTCAAAAAACAAACATTCTTCTATTGACACACTTGAAAAAACTAGATATAATAGTACCATTGAAAATTATATAGATTAGAGAGGAAGATAAAAAAATGAGCATGAAATTTGAAAAAACAGAAAATGCAAATGAATTAAAATTAGAATTTACAATAGAAGCAGAAAAGTTTAACAAAGCAATAAAATCAGTATATGCTAAAAGTGCAAAATATTTTAACATACCAGGTTTTAGAAAGGGAAAAGCTCCCTTTGAAATGGCAGAGAGAATGTATGGAACAGAAATATTCTATGAGGATGCGTTTAATGAATTGGTTCCATCTATATATGATGAAGAGTTGAAAGCAAATAATATTGAAGCTGTAAGCAAACCAGAGATTGATGTTAAACAAATGGAAAAAGGAAAGGATTTGATTTTTACAGCAGTTGTTCAAACAAAGCCAGAAGTAAAGCTTGGAAAGTATAAGGGTATACAAATTAAAAAAATAGAGTATACTGTATCTGAAGACGATATTAAAAAAGAATTAAATGCTATGGCAGAAAGAAATTCGAGATTGGTTGCAGTAGAAGATAGACCAGTTGAAAATAGAGATACAGTTGTAATGGATTTCGAAGGATTTGTTGATGGAAAATCTTTTGATGGTGGAAAAGCAGAAGGATATGAACTAGAAATAGGAAGCAATACATTTATACCAGGATTTGAAGATCAAATGGTGGGAATGAAGATAGAAGAAGAGAAGGACATAAATGTTAAATTCCCAGAAGAATATTTTTCAGAAGAATTAAAGGGAAAAGATGCAACATTTAAGGTTAAAGTGCATGAAATAAAGAAGAAGGAGATTCCAGAAATTGATGACGAATTTGCAAAAGATGCTAGTGAATTCGATACTTTAGATGAATTAAAAGCTAGTATAAAAGAAAAATTGGAAAATGAAAACACAAATAGAGCAAAATATGAGACCGAAGAAGAAGCTATAAAAGTAGTATGTGATGATGCTAAGGTTGATATTCCATCAGGAATGATTGAAACAGAGATAGATAATATGATTAAAGATATTGAAACAAGATTACAATATCAGGGAATGAATATGGAAAACTATCTTAAAATGGTAGGAAAAACTATGGAACAATTTAGACAAGAAAATGAAGAACAAGCTAAGATATCTGTAAAAAATAGATTAGTATTAGAGGCAATAGTTAAGGCTGAAAATATTGAAGCTGATGAAGAGGCTATAAATACAAAAGTTACAGAAATGGCAGGAACTTATGGAAAAAAACCTGAGGAATTGAAGGAAAATGAACAATTTATGAATTATGTTAAAGATTTCTTAAAAAATGAAGGAGTTGTTAAATTCATAATTGATAATGCAAAAATTAAATAGGAAAATTGTTAAGGTATAATGTTAGGGGCACATTGCATATGTCAAATGCAAATAGCTATACAAATAATCAAAAAAATTCTAATGAAAAAAGGAGGAATTTATAATGTTAGAAAAAAACACATTGATACCATATGTAATTGAACAAACAAATAAAGGTGAGAGATCATATGATATTTATTCAAGATTATTAAAGGACAGGATAATATTTTTAGGAGAACAAGTTGACCAAGCAAGCGCAAATGTAATTGTGGCAGAACTTTTATTTTTAGAGGCAGAAGATCCAGATAAGGAAATATATTTATACATAAATAGCCCAGGAGGTTCAATTACAGCAGGTATGGCTATATATGATACAATTAATTATATAAAATGCCCAGTTTCAACAATATGCATAGGTATGGCAGCTAGTATGGGGGCAGTATTATTAGCATCAGGAACAAAAGGAAAACGTTATGCAACACCAAATTCAGAAATTTTAATACATCAACCTTTGATAATGGGTGATGGAATACAAGGTCAAACAACAGAGATAAAAATACATGCTGATCATATGGTAAAAACAAGGGAAAATTTAAATAGAATATTAAGTGAAAGAACAGGTCAACCATTAGATGTAATTAACAGAGATACAGAAAGAGATAATTATATGACAGCAGAAGAGGCATTAAAGTATGGTTTAATAGATGGAATAATGGAAAGATCACAACAATAATTTAATAGTATAAAATTTAAATCAAAAGAAACAATATATAAAATATTATAAGTAGGAGGCTAATTAATGCCAAAGAATAAAGAAAAAAATATTAAATGTTCTTTTTGTGGAAAGCCACAAACTGGAGTTAAGAGAATTATAGCAGGACCTGGAGTATATATATGTGATGAATGCATAGGAGTATGTAGAAATATATTAGATGAGGACGAATTGGAAGATTTAGAGTATGATGATATGCAATATACTATAAATGATGAAGAAAAAGAATTACCAAGCCCTAAAGAAATAAAGGATATTCTTGATGACTATGTTATTGGGCAAGAAGATGCTAAAAAAACTTTATCAGTAGCAGTATATAATCATTATAAAAGAATAAATAATCAAGAAGATATTGATGATGTAGAAATTCAAAAAAGTAATGTATTATTGTTAGGACCAACAGGATGTGGAAAAACTTTATTAGCTCAAACGTTAGCTAAAATCTTAAATGTACCATTTGCGATAGCAGATGCTACTACATTAACAGAGGCAGGATATGTTGGAGAAGATGTAGAAAATATTTTATTAAAATTAATTCAAGCTGCTGACTATGATGTGGAAAAAGCAGAACAAGGAATTGTCTATATCGATGAAATTGATAAGATAACTAGAAAATCAGAAAATCCATCAATAACTAGAGATGTAAGTGGAGAAGGTGTGCAACAATCTCTTTTAAAAATTATTGAGGGAACGATTGCTTCTGTTCCACCTCAAGGAGGCAGAAAGCATCCGCACCAAGAATTAATTCAAATTAATACTGAAAACATTTTATTCATTTGCGGGGGAGCTTTTGAAGGATTAGATAAAATTATTAATGAAAGAATTGGCAAAAAGTTAATAGGTTTTGGTCAAGAAAAAGATAGTAAGACAGAAACCGATAAATATAAAATTTATGAAAAACTTTTACCACAGGATTTATTAAAATTTGGATTAATTCCTGAGTTTGTAGGAAGGTTACCAATTGTGACTACTTTAAAGGAACTAGATAAAGAAGCACTTATAAAGATAGTAACAGAGCCTAAAAACGCATTAGTAAAACAATATAAAAAATTGCTAGAATTAGATGGAGTACAGCTTGAATTTGAAGAAGAAGCATTACAAGCGATTGTAGAAAAAGCAATAGAAAGGAATACTGGTGCTAGAGGACTTCGTTCAATCATAGAAGAGATTATGAGAGATATCATGTTTGATATTCCTTCAAATAATAAAATTGAAAAATGTATTATAACTAAACAAACTGTATTAAATAACGACCAACCCAAATTGGTAATTAATGAGAATAAAGAACAAAAAAAGAAAAAAAAGAAAAAAGTAGTACAAAAAGATAAGAAGCAAAGTGCATGACTGCACATATATACTGTAGGGGCACGGTGCACCGTGCCCTTATGTCTAAGAAAAATTATTTAAATTTAATATTAAGGGGAGGAATATAGATGTACAAAAAGGTTGAACTTTCAAATGGATTTCCAGGAATGGAAAGAGAAATTCTAAATATGTGGAAAGAAAAAGACATTATTGATAAAAATTTCAAATTAAATCAAGATGGCGAGTATTTTACATTTTACGATGGACCACCAACTGCAAATGGTAAACCACATGTAGGACATATTCTAACTAGAGTAATGAAGGATATTATTCCAAGATATAAAGTAATGAAGGGATATCAAGTTATACGTAAAGCAGGATGGGATACACAAGGATTACCAGTAGAACTTGAGATAGAAAAGAAACTTGGGATTTCCGGAAAAGCACAAATAGAAGAATATGGAGTAGAAAAATTCATTAAGGATTGTAAGTCAAGTGTATTTAACTATGTTTCACTTTGGGAGAAAATGACAAACCAAATTGGGTACTGGGTAGATATGGAACATCCTTATGTTACATATCATAATGAATACATAGAGTCAATTTGGTGGGCAGTAAAACAAATGTGGGACAAGGGGCTTATTTATCAAGGACATAAGGTTATGCCTTACTGTCCAAGATGTGGTACAGCTTTATCTTCACATGAAGTTGCTCAAGGATATAAAGATGTTAGCGATATGACCTGTATAGCTAAATTCAAGATAGCTAGAGATGAGAAAAATGTAATAAATGGTGAAGAGGATAAATATATTTTAGCATGGACGACAACTCCATGGACATTGCCTTCAAACTTAGCACTTTGTGTAAATAAAGAGTTCACTTATGTAGAAGCAAAACTAAAGACTGATATAGAAGTAGATGAAAATTGCTATATGAAGCCTAGAGAAATATATATATTAGCAAAAGATTTATGTGATACCATATTAGGAGAAGGAAATTATGATATTATAAGAGAATTCAAAGGAGAAGAACTACTAGGAACAAAATATGAACAATTACTTCCATTTGCAAAAGTTGAAGGAAAAGCTTTTGAGGTAATACATGGAGATTATGTAAGTTTATCAGAAGGTACTGGAATTGTTCATATTGCACCTGCTTATGGTGAGGATGACAGTGTGGTTGCTAAACAAAATGGAATTACATTTGTAAACCTTGTAGATAAAGAAGGAAAATTTGTATCAGAGGTTACTCCTTGGGCAGGAAAAAATGTAAGAAAATGTAATGAAAGCATTGTTGATTATTTAGATAAAATGAATAGATTATATAAATCAGAAAGACACATGCACTCATATCCACATTGCTGGAGATGTGATACACCATTATTATATTATCCAAAAGAAAGCTGGTTTGTAGCAATGACTACACTTAAAGACCAACTTGTTGAGAATAATAATAAGATACATTGGTATCCAGATACAATAAGGACAGGACGATTTGGGAAATTTGTAGAGAATGTAATAGATTGGTGTATTTCAAGAGACAGATACTGGGGAACACCACTTCCAATATGGCAATGTGAATGTGGACATGAAGAATGTATAGGGAGTATAGCAGAATTAAAGGAGAAGGGAATAAATGTACCAGAGGATATAGAGTTACACAAACCTTATATAGATAATGTTCATTTAACTTGTCCTGAGTGTGGAAAAGAAATGACAAGAGTAAAAGAAGTTATGGATTGTTGGTTTGACTCAGGTTCAATGCCTTTTGCACAATTACATTACCCATTTGAAAATAAAGAATTATTTGAAAAGAATTATCCAGCACAATTTATTTCAGAAGCAGTAGATCAAACAAGAGGATGGTTCTATACATTGCTTGCTGTATCAACAGCAGTATTTGGAAATGCATCATTTGAAAATTGCATAGTTTTAGGACATGTGCTAGATAAAAAAGGTTTAAAGATGTCTAAGTCTAAAGGAAATGTTGTAGATCCATTCGAAGTTATGGATGGAGAAGGAGCAGACGCAACAAGATGGCATTTCTATACTTCAAGTGCTCCATGGTTACCAACAAGATTTTCTAAAGAAGATGTTGGAGAGACCTCAAGAAGATTTTTAGGCACATTATGGAATGTATATTCTTTCTACGTTTTATATGCTGAAATAGATAAAATCAATCCATTAGAACATAATGATTTTGTTTCAGAGAATGTGATGGATAAGTGGATTATTTCAAAGTTAAATACATTGGTAAAATCTGTAGATGAGAAATTAAATGCTTATGATATAACAGGAGCAGCATTAGATATTGAAAACTTTACAGATGAACTTTCAAATTGGTATGTTAGAAGAAATAGAAGTAGATTTTGGGGGAATGCTTTAACAGATGATAAATTAGGTGCATTTGTAACATTATATAGAGTATTAGTGACATTATGCCAGGTAGCAGCACCATTTGTACCATTTATAACTGAAAGTATGTACCAAAACCTAGTAGTATCACTTAATCCAAATGCAAAAGAGAGTGTGCATTTAAACATGTGGCCGGAATATAATGAAAATGAAGTAAATTCAAAATTAGAGGAAGAAATGGAATTGGCATATAATTTGGTAAAATTAGGTAGAAGTGCTAGAAATACTGCAAACATTAAGAATAGACAGCCACTTTCAGAGATGCTAATATCAGAAAAGTCTATTCCAGATTATTATGGAGATATCATAAAAGATGAATTAAATGTAAAGAAAGTAGTACTAGGTGCAGATTTATCAAAATATGTAAACTTTAGTATAATGCCTAATTTACCAGTTTTAGGAAAGACTTATGGAAAATTGATACCTGAAATAAAGAAGTACATTGCATCTAAGAATCAAATGGAACTTGCTACAAAGGTAAAGAATGGTGAATCAGAGGTTGTTAAAATTGAAGAAACAGAAATTGAATTAAATGCTGATAATTTGATTGTGACAATGCAAGGAATAGAGGGATTTGCATTTGCAGGTACAGGAACTTTAGGGGTAGTATTAGATACAACTATAACAGAAGAGCTAAAAGAAGAAGGATACGTAAGAGAAATAATATCTAAAATTCAAAATATGAGAAAAGATAAAGGGTTTGAGGTATTAGACAGAATTACTTTATATGTAGATGGAAATAAAACTTTAGAAGAAGTTATAGAAAAAAATAAGCCAACAATAAAAAAAGAAACTTTGACACTTGAAGTTGTTTATAATGCAGAAAGAAAAGATTACACAGAGTGTAATATAAACGGAGAAAAAATTAACATTGATGTTGAGAATGTAAAATAATAATCTTGTCAACATAAGGCTAGGATTGTTGGCAATATATAATGACAATATTATCCTATGTAGGGGCTAAGGTTGCACTGTGCCCCTACAATATTTATAAAAGTGATTAGAAATCGTCTAAGAAAGGAATTAAAAATAAATGAGGGCCTTAATAACAGGAGCCTCTTCTGGAATTGGAAGAGACATATCAAGGGAATTATCTAGTAGGGGATATGATTTAGTAATAGTAGCTAGGAATACTGCAAAATTAGAAGAACTAAAAGCAGAATTAAAAACAGATGTAGAAATTATAAGTATGGATTTAACTAGTGAAGAAAATTGTAAAAAATTACATGAACAAGCAAGAGACATAGATATTCTAGTAAACAATGCAGGTCTTGGAGAATTTGGAGCATTTACAGAAACAGACTTAGAAAAAGAACTAACAATAATAAAAACGAACATAACAGCAGTCCATATTCTTACAAAACTATATCTTAAAGATATGGTAGAAAAAAATAGTGGGAGAATATTAAATGTAGCCTCAATAGCAGGTTTTATGCCAGGACCATTAATGGCAACATACTATGCGTCAAAAGCCTATGTAGTAAAGTTATCAGAGTCGATAAGAGAAGAATTAAAAAAACAAAAATCAGATGT
This sequence comes from uncultured Clostridium sp., assembly GCA_964634355.1. Classification (GTDB taxonomy): domain Bacteria; phylum Bacillota; class Clostridia; order TANB77; family CAG-508; genus CAKPSH01. The sequence goes on along the minus strand of CAZWIF010000018.1, from coordinate 3,312 downwards.
AAAACTAAGTTTACTGTGCCCAGGACCAGTAAAAACGAATTTTAACAATGTGGCAAATGTAAAGTTTGAAATAAATTCATTAACTAGTGAGTATGTGGCAAAATATGCGGTAGAGAAAATGTTAAAAGATAAGTTTTATATAGTACCAGGATTTACAATAAAACTAGCAAAGTTTTTCTCAAAGATAACACCAATACCAATACTTGCAAAATGTTCATATCACATACAGAAAAGAAAGAGGTAAAAAGTAAGAATATATTAAAATTGCAGTGATAAATCATACAAAAGCAAATAAAATCTCAAGGTCGAACTCGTTTTTTTCTTTATATATCTTGCTTTCTCTAATTAATTTGAAATAAACCATTATCCAGTAACAGTAGAGAGGAAAATTTGAACAAAATATATTGTAGAAAAATGACGAATATGGTATAATTATAAAGTAATTATTTTATTTAAGGAGGAAAAAATATGGGATGGATTATATTTGCAGTTATCATAATAGCAATAATATGTTCTTGCGTAAGAATTGTTCCACAAGCTAAGAGTTATGTAATAGAATTTTTAGGAAGTTATAAAACAACTTGGAACAATGGTTTACATTTTAAAATTCCGTTATTAGAAAGAATATCAAATATAGTTTCAAGAAAAGAATTGGTGGCAGACTTTCCACCACAACCAGTTATTACAAAAGACAATGTTACAATGCAAATTGATACAGTAGTTTACTACAAAATTTTTGATGCAAAAACGTTTACTTATGGAGTGGAGAATCCAATAATGGCATTAGCAAACCTTACAGCAACAACATTACGTAATATAATAGGTGACTTGGAATTAGATCAAACATTGACATCTAGGGACTTAATTAATAATAAAATGAGAGACATAATAGATTTGGCAACAGATCCATGGGGAATTAAAGTTAATCGTATAGAACTTAAAAACATAATTCCACCAAAAGAAATTCAGCAAGCAATGGAAAAACAAATGAAAGCAGAACGTGAAAAACGTCAGACATTGCTAGAGGCAGAAGCACATAAGGAATCAGTAGTTTCTCGTGCAGAAGGTGATAAACAAGCTAAAATATTAGCTGCAGAAGCAGAAAGAGATGCACAAATTGCTTTAGCAAAAGGTAAAGCAGAATCAATAAGACTTGTATATGAAGCCGAATCAAATGGTATTGAAATGTTGAAAAAAGCTAACGCAGATGATGGAGTAATTACTCTAAAAAAATTAGAAGCATTAAAGACAATAAGTGATGGAAGAGCAACAAAGATTTTTATGCCAACAGAACTTGCTAGTGCAGCAACAGGGCTAGGACTAACCACAGAAATGTTAGGAATAGGAGATTATACTCCAATAGACAAAAGCCCAAAATATCCACCAAAACCATTAAAGGAGGATGATTGCTGTGATGAAAGGGAAGGAGTAACAGCAAAAGTAGTAGAGACAAGTAAGCAAATTGAACAGGATGTTTCAGATAGAAAAAAGAGAAATTAATATACAAAAAGAGACGACACAATATAGTCGTCTCTTTTTGTGTTACATCTGTTGTTCACCAGGGATTAAATAATCTACTACGCCATATATTAAAGCTCCTATAATTGCAGCTATCCAAGAAATTGAATATCCTGTTACAAAGAACTGTGTCAAATACAATGTTACAGCAGCTAGGATAAATCCTACAAAACCTTTACCAAAAGGGCTTGCATGTAATCCAGTGAATTTTACTATTACATAGTCCATGATTGTTAAGACTATTGCAGCCAAGCCTAAAGACCATATATTATTAATAGAGAAACCAGGTGTAAAAAATGCAGTAATTCCAAGAACAATAGCGGCAACAATTAGCCTACCTATGATTTGCCATGTTGTACTTACACCGCTTTGATTATTATCATTTACACGACTATTATCCATTTAGTTTACCTCCTAAAAAATCGATTTCATAAATTGAGAAATTAATTTTCTCATTGATATTATTTACTTAAAAAATTTTTTTATTCAAAATTTATAGAATAATTTTAAAATAAAGTGGAAAAAATAAAACACAAATGATTATTAAAAGGAGAAATTATGTTAGTAACATTTGTAAGGTCAATTATATTATATATAATTATTCTTATTGTAATGAGATTAATGGGAAAAAGAGAAATAGGACAATTGCAGCCTTTTGAATTAGTTATAGCTATTATGATTGCAGATTTAGCTTCAATTCCAATGACAGAAGGTGGAGTGCCAATTTCTAATGGAATTATCCCAATTTTAGGATTACTTATTATGCATTTAATTATATCTATATTAAATATGAAAAGTATAAGAATAAGAGAATTTATTTGTGGAAAACCAACAATATTAATATATAGAGGAAAAATTGATGAGAAAATGCTAAAAAAAGAGAGATTTACAATAAATGAATTGGAAGAGAGACTTAGAGGAAACAATATAAATAATATTGGTGATGTTGAGTATGCAATATTAGAGACAAGTGGACAAATGACAGTAATACAGAAACCAAATAAGAGAACGACAATACCAGAAGATTTTAATATAATGCCAGATTATGAAGGAATACCTTATGATTTAGTAATTGATGGAGTGATAATGAAGGAAAATTTACGAAAAATAGGAAAAAATTATGAATGGTTAAAAAAGTCAACGCAAAAATTTGGATTTAATCCTGAACAAGCATTAGTTGTTACATTAGATGGAAAAGGACAGATATTCTGTCAAAAAAAAGATCAAAAGGATTGAAAAATAATAGAGAAAGATTAGAACAAAGGAGAGGAAAATGAAAAAAGAAATAATAATATGTATATTTGTGATTATCTTAGTAATAGTTTTAAATGTAATAACAGTGAATTATACAAAAAATAGTGTTAGAATTATAAAATCAGAGTTGAGTAATATAAGAGAGGAAATACAGCAAGAAGAAGATGAGGGTGCTATTACTGAGGCTATATCAGAATTAAAGAATGAGTGGAAAAAAAGATATAATAAACTGGCATATTATATTGAACATGATGAATTAGAAAAGGTTCATTTATATATAGTTGGATTGGATAGTAATGTGAATGCAGAAGAATATAGTCAAGCAATAGTAGAATTGGATAAATGTGTGTATATATTGGAGCACATAGAAGATAAATATAGTTTAAATTTAAAGAATATATTCTAAGATTAAAAAAGTTTGCTTGATGCAATGATAAAAGGTGACGAGCTTTTGAAACAAAAACCACGTCACCTTTTATCATTTTTGGTTGGGCTGGCTAGATTCGAACTAGCGCATGCATGAGTCAAAGTCATGTGCCT
>CAZWIF010000017.1:0-20183 GCA_964634355.1 uncultured Clostridium sp. | reverse complement strand
TTCTACCTAAAAGTCCTTAGGATTTTTGTATCTAAAAATCAACAAACAAAAATACCACTAAATGAAAGTTAGTAGTTGCAGAACAATTAAAAGAGAAATTAGAAAAGGAATTACAACTAAATGCATTAAAAAGTACAGAAATAAAGTCAAATAATACAAATAACACTACTGATATTCTATTCATAGAATATCTTTTTTATTGGCTCAAAATCATACAACACACAATAGAAAGTTCAACTTTTACTTCTTATAGGCAACAAGCTAATAATCATATAAAGAGATATTTTACAGAACATCCTATAAAATTAAAAGATTTAGAGCCTATCCATATTCAAAACTTTTATAATGAATTTATGTTACACAACACTTTAGTATGTTACTTGATAAAAATAATATGAGGCATATTCGTTTTCACGATCTAAGACATTCTTGTGCAAGTTTATTACTTGCCAAAGGTATTCCTATGAAATCAATTCAAGAGTGGCTTGGTCATTCTAATTTTTCTACTACTGCAAACTTATATGCTCATTTAGATACTAATTCTAAAAAGATTTCTGCAAGTGTTATAGAAGATACTTTTAAACTTACAGATAATAAAAAAGAAAATGAAGAAAGCAACTCTTCATCTTCAAATAATAATTAGTTATGGTGCAGGTGGTGGGACTCGAACCCACACATAGTTTCCTATAATAGATTTTGAGTCTATCGCGTCTACCAATTCCACCACACCTGCATATATATTTACAACGCTTACATATTAACATTTTTTTTTATTTTTGTAAATAGTTTTGAATAAATTTATTTCAAGGGGCAAGGTGTTACCTTAGCCCCTTGTATAGTTAGTCTACAATATATAAGTTTAATTTTTAGTATTTGTTACTATGTCTTTACAAATATGCAATTTTTTTATTCATTTATTCTCGTATCCAGGCTTTCCTAGTAATCTAAACATGTTTTTCTTATAGTCCTCTACACCTGGTTGGTTAAATGGATTTACTCCTAGTATATTTCCTGACATTGCACAAGCCAATTCAAAGAAATACATTAAGTTTCCAATTGTTGATGCATCTAATCTTTCTATATCAATTATAATATTAGGGACTCCCCCATTTACATGTGCTTCTATAGTTCCTTCCATAGCTTTTTTACATACATAATCTACAGTCTTCCCTGCTACAAAGTTCATTCCGTCTAAGTTATCTTCATCCTTCTTAATTTCAATGTCAACGTCTGGGTTTACTATGTTTATTACCGTCTCTAATAGGTTTCTCTGCCCTTGTTGTATGTATTGTCCCATAGAGTGTAAATCCGTTGTAAAATCAACGCCTGCTGGGAATATTCCTTTTTCTTCTTTTCCTTCACTTTCTCCAAATAATTGCTTCCACCATTCAGTAAAATAATGTAATTTTGGATTGTAATTTGCTAATATCTCTATTTCTTTTCCATCATCATATAAAATATTTCTTGTTACTGCATATTGATAGCACTCATTATATTTTAAATTTGAATCCATATATTTATTTTGAGCAAGTCTTGCACCATTCATTAATTCATCAATGTCAATTCCTGCAACTGCTATTGGTAATAATCCTACCGCTGTAAAAACAGAATATCTTCCTCCCACATCATCTGGAACTATAAAAGTTTCATAGCCTTCGTCATTTGCTAGTTGTTTTAGTGCACCTTTTTCTTTATCTGTTGTTACATATATTCTTTTCCTTGCTTCCTCCATACCATATTTATTTTCTAGAAATTCTCTAAAAATTCTAAAAGCAATTGCTGGTTCTGTTGTTGTCCCTGACTTCGATATGACATTTATTGATACATCCTTATCTCCAATTGCATCTATCATCTCAGCTAAATATGTAGAACTCAGGTTGTTTCCTGCATACAGTATCTGTGGTCCATCATTACTAAATCCATTAACTAATGCTTCTATAACAGCTCTTGCTCCTAAATATGAACCACCTATTCCTATACATACAAACACTTTAGAATTATTTCTTACAGTTTCTGCCGCTTTTTTTATTCTCTCAAACTCCTCTTTATCATAATTAGTAGGAAGTTCTAGCCATCCTAAAAATTCTTTAGGATCTGATGATTTAGTTCTCATTGCTTTATCTATATCTTCTACTTGTTTTTTATATTCCATTATTTTTCTCATTTCAATTCCTGTGTTTTCCAATCTAACTTTTATGTTTCCCATATGCATCCCTCCATAAAAAATATTTATGTTCCTATTTTATACTATATATATTTTTTTTGCAAGTGAAATTTGAAACATAGGGGACGTTCCTTTTTGTTCACCTTCAAGATAACAAAAAGGAACATCCCCTATGTTTCATCTGTCTTCTAGTCTTATCTTCCGCAACAACCAAAGTTTGTAAATAAAAGTAAGAAAATTATTATAAAGAATAATATTTCACTATCTCCACAGCAACCTCCTCCAAATAAGTTGCTTAATCCTCCCCCACAGCAGCAATTATTATTTTGATTACATCCACAATTTCTTTGTTCTTCTGGCATAACTAATACCTCCTCCTTTAAAGTTTCATATAATATATTATGAAAGTTTGTAGCTATGTGATACAGTATATTGTAATTTTGTAATATTTTGTTAAATTTCCTTAAACATTCATAGATTAGACTATGAAAATTCATAATCTTGTGATACAATATAGTTGTAATTTTAAAGAAAGGATAATTACAAATATATGATGAAGAACAATGTCGAGTTATTATCTCCTGTCGGTAATTTTGATTGCTTAAAAGCAGCTGTTCAAAACGGTGCAGATGCGGTTTATCTTGGTGCATCAAATTATAGTGCTAGAGCAAGTGCAGCAAATTTTGATTATGATGAACTTAAATTTGCAGTAGAATATGCGCATGTAAGAAATGTTAAAGTTCATCTTGCATTAAATACTTTAATAAAAAATGATGAATTAGAAGAAGTTTTAAAGCTGGCAAGCTATGCCTATGAACTTGGTGTTGACGCTATAATTGTTCAAGACTTAGGATTAGCAAAAATATTAATAAAGAGTTTTCCTAAATTACCTATACACGCTAGCACTCAAATGACTATTCATAATCTGGAAGGTGTTATTCAAGCTGCACGTCTTGGATTTTCAAGAGTTATTTTGTCTAGAGAACTTTCTTTAGAAGAAATTGATTATATATCTAGAAATTCAAACATTGAAACTGAATGTTTTGTTCACGGTGCACTTTGTATCTCATATTCTGGTCAATGTTTATTTTCTAGTATGATTGGTGGGCGTTCTGCTAATCGTGGTAAATGTGCACAAGCATGTCGCCTTCCATATGAATTACTAGAAGATAATGAAATTTCTATTGATAAAGGTTTCTTGCTAAGTCCTCGTGATTTATATGGATTAGATAACTTGGGTAAACTTATTGATACTGGCATAACTTCTTTAAAAATTGAAGGTAGGTTAAAAAACGCTGAATATGTAGCAACTGTTACTCGAATTTATAGAAAATATATTGATTTATATTTTAAAAATGGTGAATTTGAAGTTGACGATAAAGATCGTGTTGATTTACTGCAAGTATTTAATAGAGGTGGATTTTCCTCTGGTCATCTTAATGAGCTTCCTAATAAAGACCTAGTTTTTAAAGAAAAACCAAATAATATGGGAATATATATAGGAAATGTTGCAAATTTCGATTCGAATAAGGGACATATAAAAGTTAACCTTGCAGATAACATTGAAATTGGCGATACAATTACTTTTGAAAAGGAAAATACTAGATATACTATATCCGAGTTAATGATTGAAAATGAAAACATTCGTAAAGGAAAAACGGGTCAGATTGTTACTTTAGGAAGAATGAAGGGAAATATTCATTTAAGTGATAAAATATATAAATTATCTAGCAAATCTCTTTCGGATTTTACAATTAAAACCTTTGAAAATACTGAATCTAAAAAAATCCCATTATCCTGTAAGATTAGTATAAAGAAGGATAAACCTATTACTGTCAAAGTAAAAGCTTTAGATAGTTCTGATTTTTACAAAAATTTGGCTATAAATATCACTTCAGATATTTATCCTATAAAAGCTATTAATCATCCTATTTCTAAAGAAAGGATTATCACACAATTAGCAAAGACTTCTAACACTCCTTTTGAGTTTTGTAAATTTGATATAGATTTAGATGATAATTTGTACCTTCCTAGTATTTCAAGTTTAAATGCTTTAAGGCGTAAAATTATTCAAGATTTAGAAACTTGTGCTATTAAACACTTTTCGAGGGTTCCTACTCAATTAAAATTAAAAAATACTCAAGCAGAAACACAAATTCCTAAACCTAAACAAAAAAAGATATCCCTACTTTTAAATACTTTAAATTTAGACTTTGATTATAACACTTTAGATAATGTTGACCGAATATATATACCTCTTAAATATTTTAATGTACCAAAGTATGAATCCATATTAGATATCTTAACTTCAAAGTTTAGTACATATATATATATGCCTACGATTTTGAAAACGAATTATAAAAATATCTTCGTTAATACAATATCATTTGCATTATCAAAGTATAAAATTCATGGATTTGTTATCTCAAACTTAGCAGACTTTACACTATTAAAAGAATTTAAAAAAGATTATGATTTAATAGGTAATTATACATTAAATGTTTTTAATGACTATACTGCAAGCGAACTTAACAATATGGGAATATCTACTATTACTTTATCTCCCGAATTAAATAAAGGAAATATTGATAATATATGTAATGGTCTAAATTCTGAATTAATAGTTTATGGGAATACTCCCCTTATGCATATGAAATATTGTTTATTAGGGAACTCAAATCAATGTTACCCTGAATGTTCTGGTAATTGTAATTCTGAACACAAATACTATTTAAAAGATAGAATGGGCTTTTCAATGAGAATTATCCCTGACAACCTTCAGACCATTACTACCATATATAACACTAAAATCACATCACTTGCTTCCTCTGACTTAAATATTAATTATGCTAGAATTGATATTATTGATGAAGACATTAATACAATAAATCAAATTATTAGAACCACTAAACAAGGTAAACGTCTTGAAGGGGCAGATTATACTAATGGTAATATTAATAGAGACGTATAGTTAATTATATTCCAATTCTGTTTATACTTAAAGAAGGAGGATTGATTTCAAAAATGAAGGAACTAACTGTTCCACCTAAGTATAATAATAAAAAAATAAACTCTTTTTTGTTAGATACTTTTGATGGCTTAAAACAAAATACTCTATATAAAGCATTACGTAAGAAAAATATTCGTATAAATGACATTCGAATAGATACAAATGAAACTATACATACTGGAGATACAATAAAAGTTTTTATTACTGATGAACTTTTATTTCCTGAATTTAATATTCCCATTGTTTTTGAGGACGAAAATATATTAGTTGTTCATAAAGCTTCAGGTATTGAAGTTGTTGGTGAAAATTCACTTACAAGTAAAATTCAACAAACTTGTCCCTCTGCTATGCCATGTCATAGACTAGATAGAAACACTTATGGATTAGTATTATTTGCTAAGAACAATACATCATTACAAATATTACTTGATAAATTTAAAAATCAGGAAATTGAAAAATATTACAGATGTAGAGTTTATGGAATTCCTAAAGTCGAACATGCAGTTTTAAATGCATACTTATTTAAGGATAGTACTAAATCACAAGTCTATATATCTGATGTTGAAAAAAAAGGATACCGAAAAATTGTTACAGAATACACAGTACTTTCATCTAATTCCAAAGAAAACACATCACTACTTGAAGTAATATTACATACTGGTCGTACTCATCAAATTAGAGCTCATCTTGCACATATCGGTTATCCTATAATTGGAGATGGTAAATATGGCATAAATGAAGTAAATAAAAAGTTTGGCAAAAAAACTCAAGAGCTTTGTGCTTATAAAATTGTTTTTAAATTTAATTCCGATTCTGGTATTTTAGAATATTTAAAAAATAAAGTAATAGAAATATAATTATTGGGCACGATACACCGTGCCCATACTTTAATAATTTTCTTATTTATTCGTCATTTTCTCCATATTCGTAACTCGCACACATTGATTCATCACACTCACAAGTATCACAATCATCAATTGGTTCTACTGTTATTTGACTTAATTTGCATAAATCCTTTTCAGAATTGTTGTATTTACAACTTGTAACTGTACAATTTATTCTTTGATTTTTATCCATAATAAATCTTCCTTTCTGTATCAATTAAATCGTAATTAGAATTCTTTATATAAATGTAATTGTAATTACGATTGCATTTTACAATAATATTATTTGTAATTTCTTATAAAATATTATGTCATTTTTTACATATTTTTAATTTTTTAGATTATTTGCGTTTTTTAGACATACGATTAAAATTGCCTCTAAACCTTAACACTATCAAATGTCTCATATAATGTTACACCTCTAATTTTTATGCTCTACTTCAGCATTTGCTTCACAATCTGCTGCATCCTTAAAACTTAAATACCAGCTCATTCCATTTCTATTCTCCATAACCTCCTGTTGCCTTTGTTGTAATTCATCAAAAGTTGTTGGTGCAAACTGTATAATAGGATTTCCTGGTGTCCAATTTAATGGGGTTGCTCCTTTGCAATTATCTACAGTTTGAAGTGCCTCTAACGCTCTTATTATCTCTGAAATTGAGCGTCCTACTTGCATTGGATAAATTAATATTAACCTTACCACTCCTTTATCATCTATTATAAATACATTTCTTACTGTTTCTGTTTTACTAACATCACTCGAAATCATTCCATATTTTCTAGCAATCTCTCCATTTCTATCTGCGATTATAGGAAAAGGTATCACAGTTCCAGTTTTTTCATAAATATCATTTAGCCATGCTAAATGTGATGGGTTACTATCAACACTCAATCCAATAAGGCTAGTATTTAAATTCTTAAAATATGTATTAGCTTTTGCAAACCCTATAATTTCTGTCGTACATACGGGAGTAAAGTCACCGAGGATGCGAAAACAAAACCACCCATTTTCCTCTATAATCTGCCAGTTTAATATGTCCCTGAGTCGTTTCTGCTTCAAAATCTGGAGCGAATTGACCAATTTTAACATTACCATTCATCATAATTTCATAATCCATATTGTCCTCATTCCTTTCCATAAACAAATCTAGTGTAAAAATTTACACTAGATTTAGTTTTGTATATATTATGAAATTTTTTTTATTTTGTTACATTCTTCTTATACATCTTCAAACTTATTTATCATTTTTGAACATGCTATTAATTTTTTTAATTATTTTTTCTTTTTATAATTCTTTTTATCAACTCAGTAAATTTCTGGTACCAAGTTAAATGCTCTATTATAGCTAATTGAACTTCTTTATTAGCTTCTTGAGAGTTAGTATCTTTTCTAGCCATTTTACTTCTTTCTTCTTTTATCAGTTTTTTTCTTTCCTCTTCAGGGCACATGTAATCTCTATATATCAAGGCAAGTAAAGTTTTAGTCTCCACTCTCAATTTTTGATTTTTTAATTTCTTATTCTTATCAATATCAGTATTATTTCTTTTGCTTTTATTTCTTTCTATAAACTCTATAAACTTAGGGCTAATTTTTTTTTGCATTTTTTTAGTCATCATTTTTATGATAATACTTATCTCTAAATAAGTTTTTCTCTCTGAACTAGTTAATTTTTTTCCATTTTGTTTCTCACTTATATTAGCTTTATAAAATTTAGCTTTTTCATTGTATATATCTTCTGTAGTTGTTTCATAATAAAACTCTTTTAAATCTTGAATAGTCACCAGATAATTTTCATCATCTTCAATAATTTCATTCCTTTCGTTTATTTTTATTCCTGCTTTTTTTAGTAATTCGTCTATTTCTTTTTTCTCTTTTTCACTTAAATTTCCTAATTTTATTTCTTTAAGTATTCTACTTGCATTTCTTAAGTTAATTACAAATATCAGACTCTCAAACTCTTCAATTGGAATTGCATTAGCTATTTCTAAATATAATTTTTCATTTTTTATTTTTCCATCAAAAAATGATTTTATCAACTTATCCTTTGATAAGGACTCTGGATAAGTACTAGCCTTTAATGGGATTATCACACTTGCATATTTTTGTAACATCCATTTTTCAACTGCTTGTAAATTTTCTTCTTGCTTAGTCAATAATTTATCAATAAATCTTATCGAATCTATCTTTTTTATTATCTTCTTAGAATCTCTTTTTGAAATCACTATTGAATCATCTTTAATAATTCTTATAACATTTTCAAACATTGTTCTCTCATATGAATCATTAATATAATTTCTTACAGCTCTTTCTGTAAAATAATTACTTTTTAGGCTTTCATTTTTTTCTATTAAGCTTATATATGCCTCTCTATCTTTTTGATAATCCAAACATTCAAATATTATTTCAATATCATCACTATGTCTTAATCTATACATTAATCTATTTTCATAGTGTGCTAACATATCTAATATTTGAGATTTATAATTTTCAAACTCTTCAGGTATAAAAATATCTTCTATTGTTAATAGACTTAAGATAACCTTCTTCAATTTTTCGGATGTTTTATTTTGGGCAGGATTATCGCTCTTTTTTATTAAATATTTATTAGCAATGCTATTTATATTCTCTTTAAGTAACAAAAATTTAGCTGCATTTTCTTTTATAAATTCAGCTTTCTCTTCTTTACTTTTTAACAAATTAGTTTTTATCAATAAATTATTGATATCATCTAATAAAGTTTCGTAATTCTCATTGTTTCCTTCTTCCATCAATTGTTACCTTCCAAATAATATAATCATATGTTTTTAGTATTATCTTAAGTTTTAATTCAAGTCTATAATACTCCTTATATATTATAATAAAACAAGTTTGATTTAATTGCAATAATTTTTAATTTTTTTTACACTTTTTTAATACTTTCGTAATATTTTTGTAACAAAGAAATACAAAATTAATCATTAAAACTTGGAAATCCTCCAAAATCTCCTTAATTCTTTCTTACATAGTAAAAATCAAAATTGTTCTCTAGTCTGTTACAAAATATTTATTTAAAAAAATAGCTACTCCATTATCATCATTAGATGATGTTATATAATTGGCAATTTTTTTCAAATCCTCATCTGCATTTTCTACTGCTACTGTTTTTCCACAAGTATTAAACATGGATATATCATTTATCCTATCTCCAAAACAAATAGATTCTTCTTTTTTTATATTCATTGCCTCTAAAAATTTACCAATTGCAATTCCTTTATCTGTGGATTTACTATTCACAAAAATATAATATGGTTCTACCGCATGAATATTTCCTTTTATATAATCCCTACTATAATTAGATATTTTTAGATTATCCCTAGATAGAATAAAATTTTCACATTTCCTAATATCATTGTATTTATTACTATTTATAATAATTTGAAAAATGTCTTTATCCTTTAAATCTTTCACATTATTAATTACAATCTTATCCTTATACATATCACTACAAAAAACACCATTTCCATATTGTTCTTCGTCTCCATTTAAAATTAACTCCAAGTTGTTATCATTACAATATTTCCAAATCTCCTCAAGTACTGAATATCTGATATCATTCACATAAAAATTTTCATTTTTTTTATAATTATATATTTGTGCACCATTTGATGAAATTGCATAATCAGATGCAAAAACTTGTTTGCTGTATTCACATACATCTTTATTACTTCTTCCTGAACATAATACAACATAAATACCTTTATCTTTCATCCTTTTTATAGGCTCTTTACTATATTCAGTTATTTGTTTATTACTGTTAGCAAGTGTTCCATCAATATCTAAAAAAACAGCTTTAATATTTTTCAGTTCATTCATTTTATTATCTTTGCTCTCCTATTTACTATAGTATCTTATATATTTTACCATGTCTCTACCTCTTTTGCAAATTATAAAATTATATCCCTTTTTACTTTTTTATCTTTTGCTATTCCTGTTCCTATAAACTTTCCTCTTTCATCATATATTTTATATACCCCATCTTCGTAACTTTCACTTATCTTCACTCCATTTAAAAATAATTTCAATTGCCTATCATTTAAAATTACTTTTCCAACATTCTTTAATATATCTTCTATACTAATTATATGTTGTTTTAAAAATTCTTTATTTTGTTTATTTCTTTCCAATTCTTCAATTTTCAAAGAATTTTCTATATTAAACTCTCCAACCTGAATTCTCTTCAGCTCCTTCATATATCCAATAGTTCCTAGTTTCTTTGCGATATCTTCGCATAGTGTTCTTATGTATGTCCCTTTAGAGCATTCTACTCTAAATTGAACCTGATTATTATCAATGTCAATTTTTTGTAATTTCATTTTATAGATTTCAATGTTTCTTTCTGGTATCTCAACTTTCTCTCCACTTCTTGCATAATTGTATAATTTTTTTCCATTTATCTTTATTGCAGAATAAATTGGAGGTGTCTGCATTTGTTTACCAATAAAAGATGATAATACATTATTTAGATTGTTATTAGATAATATGGACTTTTTTACTTCCACTTTTTTCAAAACTTTTCCTTCTCCATCTCCTGTATCTGTCCTTATTCCTAATTGCAAAATAGCTTCATATGTTTTATCATGTTTTATTAAATATTTAGATATTTTAGTTCCTTTTCCAATTAAAAGTGGTAATACTCCTGTTGCATTAGGGTCTAAAGTTCCAGCATGACCAACTTTTTCATTTAATGTATGTCTTACAATTTGTACAACATCATTTGATGTATATCCTTTTTCTTTGTTTATTATGATTATTCCATTCATTTCATTCATCCTTTTAATAATTTAGGGCACGGTGCCCCGTGCCCCCACATCTATTTTTATCAAATCTGGTTGAAAAAAATTGCCTTATTATTTTTCAACCTTTAAATATGTCTTTACATGATTTATAATTTTCTCTTTTGCCTCTTCTAAGGGTAAATCTATTGTACAACCAGCTGCGTGTTCATGTCCTCCACCGTTAAACTTTATACATACATCTGATACATTTACATAGTTCTTTGAACGAAGTGATACTTTATATGCCCCACTTTCAAGTTCTCTTAGAAATATAGATACTTCAACTCCCTCAACATCTCTCCCAAACTCTACAAGTCCTTCATGGTCTCCTTCTTCTGCATTAACCTCTTTCTCATCTTGCTTTGTTATGTATGTAAATGTAATTTTTCCTTCTTCTAAGAACTCTAATCTTTCCATTACTTTTTTTGTAAGCAAGAAATTTGCTTTTGTTTTTATTTGCAGAACTCTTTTATATGTATCAGATACATTTACTCCTTTTCTTAATAATTCTGCTACAAATTCAAAGGTTTCAGTTGTTACTCCTTCATATTTAAATCCTCCTGTATCTGTAATTATTCCAGATAATATACAGGTTCCAATTTCTTTATTGATTTCAATTCCCATTTTTTTCAATACTACTATTAAGATTTGAGCACATGCGGGAGCAACTGGATCCACATAGTTATAATCAGCAAACATTTTATTGCTTCCATGATGGTCTATATTTATAGTAGTTCTTGCATTTTCAAAATATGGCTCATATCCTTTTAATCTCTTTGTATCTGTACAATCCATGGCAATTCCCAAATCATACCTTGTATTTCTTCCCTCTGTTTTTATTTCACTTGCCCCTGGTAAAAAATTAAATGTTCTAGAGTAAATTGGTATAACTACATCCACATCTTTTCCTATACTTTTTAATGCTAAATACATTGCTAAGCAACTTCCTACTGCATCTCCATCTGGTGTCTCATGTGTTTCTATTACTATACTATTTGCATTCTCTATTTCATTTTTTATATCATCTAAGGTCATCTTATCATTCCTTCCTAAAGGTCTCCCAGACCAATCCTTCTTATTTTTCATTGTTTTCTGGCTTTGGTGGTAAAATTTCTTTAAGTATCTTATCTATTCTTTCTCCATACTCCATTGAGTCATCCAACACAAAGATAATTTCTGGAGTAATTCTAAGATTTATTCTCTTTGCTACTTCAGTTCTAACAAATCCAGATGATTTTTTCAAAGCTGCTAAAGTTCCTTTAATATTTTTTGAATTTAAAATACTTACATATACTTGTGCATATTTTAAATCTGGCGTAATCTTAGCTTTAGTTACACTAATCATTCCAGTTATATTTGGATTTTTTAGTTCGTATGTGATGATACTACTTATTTCTTTTTTTAGTTCTTCATCAATACGTCCCAATCTATTTGAATTCTTGTTCATAATTTTCCCTTCCATCCTATTTCTTAGTTTCGGCATAAGATTTTTTCAGGAAATAGGCTCGTTTTGCTCACCTATTTCTTAATCTCTTCCATTACAAATATTTCTAATGTGTCTCCTTCTTCTATGTCATTATAATTTTCGATTTGTAATCCGCATTCATATCCTTCAGTAACTTCTTTTACATCATCTTTAAATCTCTTCAAAGAAGCAAGTTTTCCTTCATGTACAACTACATTATCTCTTACTACTCTTACGCCTGCATGACGTTCTACTTTTCCATTTGTTACATAACATCCTGCAATTGAACCTATTGAACTTACCTTAAATACTTGTCGAATTTCTGCATTTCCTATAACCTTTTCTTCAAATTTTGGATCTAACATTCCTGTCATAGCATCTTTTACATCTTCAATAGCATTATATATTACTGAATATGTTTTAATCTCAATTCCTTCCTTTTCTGCAGTTAATTTTGCAAGTGGTTCTGGTCTTACATTGAAAGCTATAATAATTGCATTTGCTACCTTTGCTAAAGTTACATCTGACTCTGTAACTCCTCCAACATTAGCATGAATAACTTTTACCTTAACCTCATCATTAGATAACTTCTCTAGACTTGATTGAACTGCCTCTACAGAGCCTTGTAAATCTGCCTTTACTATTAGATTTAATTCTTTTAATTTACCCTTTTCGATTTGACTAAATAAGTCATTTAAAGATAATTTAGATACTGAATTTATTGATTTTTCTCTTGCTTGACGCTTTCTCTTTTCAATTAAATGCTTAGCAGTTTTCTCATCTTCTACTTCATAGAAGGTTTCTCCGGCTTCTGGAACTTCTGTTAATCCTAAAATCTCTACTGGTGTAGAAGGCCCAGCTTTCTTTACTTTCTTTCCATACTCATTTGTCATTGCTCTAATTTTACCAATTACAGAACCAACAACAATCATATCTCCAGTATTTAACGTACCACGTTGTACAAGCATTGTAGCAACAGGTCCTCTAGTTTTATCAAGCCTAGCCTCTATAACTACTCCCTTAGATTGCTTATTAGGATTTGCTTTTAATTCTTGCATATCAGCAACTAATAATACCATTTCCAATAATCCATCTATATTAATTCTTTGTTTTGCTGAGATTTCTACAAATACGGTATTTCCTCCCCATTCTTCAGGCACTAAATCATATCTCATTAATTCCTCTTTAACCTTCTGAGGATTTGCTCCTGGAACATCAATCTTGTTAATTGCAACAATTATTGGAATTCCTGCTGATTTTGCATGGTTTATAGCTTCAACAGTCTGAGGCATTACACCATCATTAGCAGCAACCACTAATATTGCAATATCTGTAACTTGAGCTCCCCTCGCTCTCATACTTGTAAAGGCTTCATGTCCTGGAGTATCTAGGAAAGTTATCTCTCTTCCATTAACTTCAACTTTATAAGCACCTATCTTTTGAGTGATTCCTCCAGCCTCTCCTTCTATTACATTAGTTTGTCTAATAGCATCTAAAAGTGATGTTTTACCATGGTCTACGTGTCCCATAACAACTATAACTGGTGGACGTGTTTCCAACTCTTCTGGTTTATCCTCTGTCTCATCAAATAATATGTCTTCATCTGTTACAACCTCTTTCTTCTTTGCAGTTATTCCAAACTCTCCTGCTATCAAGAAAGCTGTATCAAAATCAATGTCATTATTTATTGTTGCCATTATTCCATAATTTAATAACTTTTTAATAACATCTCCGGAGGTTTTCTTCATTTCAGTAGCCAAATCTTTTACTGTAATTGTCTCTGGTATTGTAATCTCAGTTAATTCAAATATTTTTTGTTTATTTCTTGTCTCTTCTTGAATATTGTTTTTCTTCTTGTTCTTTTTATTTCTTCTCTTGCTCAAGTCATAATAATCAAGCATTCCACCTTCTTGGTCATCAAACATGTTTGATAATCTATTGGTTTGTTTTAAATCTTTTAATTTTCCACTGTCAAAATTGTCTTCAATATCATTTCTTCTTGATTTTATATTTTTCTTAGTTCTTGCCTCATCTGATTTCACATTTTTCTGCTTATTCTGATTTTTATTATATTCTCTAGTGATTTCCTTTTCACCAAATTCAGCTTCCATAATGTTTTTTATATTTTTCTCAATACCTTTTTCATCAAGTGGTCTATTATTTTTTATTCCGTTATTATTGTTTCTATTAAAATTATTGTTTCTATCATGATAATTATTTCTATTAAATCCATTATTTTGATACCTATTACTATTATTAACGTTTCTATTTGAATTAAAATTATTTCTATTTCCATCAGCATGATTATTGAAATTTCTATCTTGATAACTATTATTTCTATTAAATCCATTATTTTGATATCTATTACCATTATTAGAACTTTTATCAAAATTTCTATTATTTCTATCAAAACTATTTCTATTACCAAAATTTTGATTTTTATTTCTATTATCAAAACTTTTTTCATTTACTTTTTTATTACTATCTACATTAGAAACTACTGTATTTTTCGGTTGTTCAGGTAATTGATTTGTTGTTATACCACTTGTCTTAACCTCTTCCTTCACTTCTTGAATTTCAATTGTTGCTTTCTTTTCTTCTTGAACAACTGGCTCTTCCTTCTTCTTTTTATTTAACCCAAAAAGTTCACTTGCAGTCATTGGCTTTGTTGGTTTATTTCTATACACAATGTTGTAGTCCTTATTCTTTCTTTCTACAATTTTACCAACTTCTTTTTTATTTTTTTCATTGGAAACATGACTTTCTTTCTCATTTTCTTCTTCATCAGAAATTATTACAGCTCTCCTTATAATTACAGGTGCTTTCTCTTCTTGTTTCTTTTCTTGCGTATTTACTTTTTTTTCTTTACTTTTTTCCATACCTTGATTATTTTCCTTATTATTAAATTTATTTTTTATCTTTATCACCATTTGCTCATCAATAGTGCTTAAATGGTTTTTGACATTTGCTCCCAATTCATTTGCAATTGATACAATTTCTTTACTTGCTACTCCTAATTGTTTTGCTAACTCATGTATTTTCATTTTATCCATTAGGAAACCCCTCCATTTTCTTTAATAAGCTTTTCTATTTCCTTTGACAAGCTTTTTGATTTTATTCCTATAATTGCTTTATTGTTCTTGCCTATAGTTTTACTTATTTCTTCTATATTTCCAAATTCTAACATGATAACTTTGTTTTTATCACAGATGTATCTCATATTCTTTTTAGTTTTTTCTGATGCATCATTTGCAACAATCACCAATTTTACTCTGTGTCTTTCAATATCCTCAATAGTTGCATCTGTTCCACAAACTATTTTCCCTGCTTTAGCAGATATTCCTAACATACCTAATACTTTTCTACTTTGATATAAATCATTATTTCCTATATTCAAAATTTCCCCCTTGAAAATTTATTCGTCCTCAATCACTTCTTCTTGTTCTTCTCTTTCTTCCCTCATATTAGCTAACATTTCTCTAAACTGAGTTTCTGATTTAATATCTATCTTCCATCCAGTAAGTCTTGCTGCTAATCTAACATTTTGTCCTGCCTTTCCTATTGCAAGTGATAATTGGTCATCTGTTACTATTACTCTTGCTTGTTTTTCTTCTTCTTTTATATCAACCGCCATTACTTGTGCAGGTAACAATGCTGATGCAATAAATATTGCTGGCTCCTCATTCCACTCAATAACATCAATTTTTTCTCCATTTAATTCATTTATTATATTTTGAATTCTTACACCCTTTTGTCCAACACAAGAACCTACTGGGTCTATATTTTCATCTGCTGAAGCTACTGCAACTTTACATCTGCTTCCTGGATCTCTTGAAACACTTTTAACTTCAATTAATCCTTCATATATTTCAGGTATCTCTAATTGGAACAATTTCTTTACAAAATCTCCACATGCTCTTGATATTATAACTTGAGGATTTCCTTTACTTCCTCTTACAACATCAACGACATATCCTTTTATTTTATCATTTACACTATAACTTTCTGTTGGAATTTGTTCCTTCTTAGGCATAATTCCTTCAAGTTTTCCTAAATCAATGATAATTACTCCCGTATCAGACTTTTGTACAATTCCAGATAGGATTTCTCCTTTTCTTTCATTAAACTCTCCAAAAACCAAATTTCTTTCTGCTTCTCTTAATTTTTGAATAATAACTTGCTTAGCTGTTTGTGCTGCTATTCTTCCAAAATTCTTAGGAACAATCTCTATATCCACAGTCTCTCCAACAAGTACTTTAGGATTGATTTTTTGTGCCTCTTCCACTCCAATTTGTAATACAGGATTTTCAAGATTTTCAGTCACTTCTTTTACTGAATAGATATGTGTTTCTCCTGTTTCTTCATCTAAAGTTACTTTTACATTATCACTCGAATCATAATTTCTTTTATAAGCTGTAACCAATGCTGTCTCAATAGATTCAAGCAAATACTTTTTATCTATTCCTTTCTCTTTTTCTAATAAAATTAATGCTTGTTCTAGTTCTTTATTATCTATCGCCTTCATTTTTTAATCAAATCCTTTCTTTATATATTTACCATTCAAACTTAATCTTCATCAGAGATATATTTTTTCTTTTTATTTCAATTATATCTTTTTCTTTTTCTAAATAAACATTATTTTCATCAAATTTATTCAGTATTCCTTCAATTTGCTTTTGATTATCAATTGGTTTAAATAAATTTACTACAACGGCTTTTCCAATATTTTGTTCTAAATGCTTATTCTTTCTAAGAGTTCTCTCAATTCCTGGAGAAGAAACTTCTAGGAAATATTGTTCTTTTATGTAATCAGCGTCATCTAAAATATCATTTATGCTCTCACTCACTTTTTCGCAATCATTTAAGTCTATTCCGTTTTTCGTTATCTATGAATATTCTTAAGAAGTAATCTTTTCCCTCTTTAGAATATTCAACATCATATAATTCATACCCCAACTCATTAATCTTAGGTAAAATAAGACTTTCAACCTTTTCTTCAACATTAGCCAATAAAATTTCCTCCCTCATAACGAGAGAGTGGAATTTGCTTCCACTCTCCTACGTTATTCTCTTTTTGCATGGACTAATTATACTATCATTTTTCTTAAATGTCAAGCATTTGGAGGAACTTTTTTGCGAGGTTGCTGAAAAAGTATCCTCGATATTAAAATCATTCAAAATGTAGAAGAAAAAGAAGAACAATTGCTCGTTCTTCTTTTTCTTCATATTATATTATCATGAATTATTAGAATAAGTTGAATAGGAATGCCGCAATTGATGTTGCACCCATTATTATAACTATGCCAACTATAAGTGGTATGAAAGATTTCTTGTAATCTGCTTTTTCTTCCACACTTCCCATCATGTATTTAAATCCTAGGATGACTATGATAAGAACGCCTGCTATTATGGCAATATTTCTAATCATGGAAATTATTTTACCAGCTGTTTTAGAAATGCTAGACGTATCAACATTTACGTTTGAATCCTCTATAAGTTGATTTATAACAGGATTTGCAGCAAATACATTATATGTCATTCCAACTATTATAGCTACTAATAATATTACTGATAATATTTTCATTGTCTTTTTCATTTTTTTCCCTCCTTTTATTATTTTTATTTTAACTCTCAATTTATAATGAGAAACATTAAAATCTTTATATGAAATTTGCTACTATATCCATGCCTATTCTCCAAAACACAGATGAGAAAGCTAATATCGCTATAAGTATTAAATATGGTTCTAGTAATTTTTTTGCATCTGCTTTTTCGTCTATCGCACCAAATATAATCCTTATTCCAAGTATAGTTCCTACTATCATTGCTATTCCTATACCTACTATCATCATAATTGTATATAAGAAATCTAGTAAATTATATATTGAAGTAAAATTAAATATACTAGATTCACTTCCATTAACAAATGATTGTGCACTGTTTATTGCCTTTGATATAGATATTGCTTGTACATTGTTACTACTTATAAATATTATAGCAATAATGATAGTTATTGTTATTATTATATATTTTTTCCTTCTACTTTTCATTTTAACATCATCCCCTTCTGTATGTAAATCCAGTTGAGAAATATGCATAATTTCTCAACTTTCATTTTCATTATATTATTACTGATGCTAAGTCAATTCCTGATGCTAAGTCAAAAATTATAGAAATTATATTTGTAACCATCGTAATAAGAACCACTCCTACAATAACGTTTATATAGTCTTTTTTATATTCTGCCTTGTCTGCCACACTTCCTACCATATATTTAAGTCCTAAAATTGAAATAACCAATATCGTTATGATTATTGATACATTTCTTAAGAATTTTACAATAAATCCTACAATCTTGCTCAATGCACTTGGTATTTCGCCGTATAATTGGGGTATAATTTAATGTGTCTGAAGTTGCCTCCACATAATTGGTTGGTAGTATTAATAATAGAAGAGTAATTATTATAAACATGACAAATAATATTTTTTTGTTCTTCATATTACTCTCCCCCCTTATCATTTCTATATGTTTCAGTATTTATCACAACTTCTCATCTTTATTATACATTATTTCTTTTTTTTTCGCAACTTTTTTTGTTAATTTTTTACTAAATATATCTCTTTTTCCTCATTTTTCTTGTTATTTCGATAATATTCAGCTATTAATTCGTCTAATTCTACACTTAATTTGTATATAATACTGTAGTCTTTTTTTTCTAATATGCTTTTGTTTAGTTCATCTCTTTTTTTACAAATCTCATCATTTAACACCATATTAACCTCCATCCGAACAATTTATGTCCTAACAAATATTTTATTAAATTCTCTAAATATATTGTGAGTTTGTATTTTTAGATAAATTATATTAAGTGCTGTATAAAATTTCCTTTTATCCGTCAATTTTCCTTATATTATTAAAAATAGCACATTTTTATATCATCGTCAATAAAAATGTGTTATTTAAATTTATTTTTATGCATTATTTTTCTTGTATTTATATATTATTCTGACAGTTTGTTAATCTTTGTGACATAAATGTTACAAGTTTTGTTGGTTGTTGTTAAATTTTAGTGAATTCCCCTCTATTTTGCTTATAATGCCATATATTTTTGACATTTTTGTCATTTTATGTTATAATTTAGGTGACTATGGGCGAGACTCATAGATCTTTCAGAAAGGAGGAAAGGATTATGCTGAAAGCAATCTTTTCCCTCGTAATCGGCGGATACATCTTCGTATTCGTCGTCCGTCTCCTGTCCGGGCTTGCCTGGACTAAGGCTCCCCGAAAGGATGAGTCCATCCCTAATATTCCTGGGCAATTAGGTAAAAGCATCAAGCACCGTGGTGGTTGGTTGCTTCACCGTCCTGGAGCGGTGGCCTCCTTTTTCCGGAAACGCGGCTCCAAGTCCGCTGCCTTCGGGAAGTGGCAAGAACGCGGGATTAATCTCGTGTTCTGGACCATCGTGGTTCTTGCCCTCTTGGGATATTGGGGGGTGATTTAAAAAGCAGACCGGCGTTGGAATTCCATACGCCGGTTTTGCTTTTTATATAATAGGAAAGTAATACTTTCCTATTATATAAAAACGCTTCGCGACAAGATGCACACGAATTTCTTTTCAAGAAATTCGGCGCCAGAACAAATTTACGGAAAGCCATACAGGAAAGTTAAAATGCAGTGCATATTAAGGCTTTCCGATTTGTTCATTACTTTCTACTATTGATACAACCATCTTCTCTTCTTGCAATGTTTCATTTAATATTTGTGTTACAAATTCTTTTGTAACTTGGCTATATTCTTCTAAATAATCAAAACTATTTATTCCTTTAAAATAATCTGATAAAAAC
>CAZWIF010000016.1:0-20207 GCA_964634355.1 uncultured Clostridium sp. | reverse complement strand
CATTAGAACTTAATACCTCTGATACAACTCTTATAGCATAAGGAAATTCCTCTTTTGATGGAATTACTGGAATTAATGCTTTTTCTGCAAGTGCTCCATGACCAACTTCACGTCTTCCAGGTCCACGAGATGTTCTAGCCTCTCCTACGCTATATGCTGGGAAATTATATTGGTGCATATATCTTTTTGATGTTTGTTCATCTAATCCATCTAGTATTTGCTCTTCACTAACCATTCCTAGTGTTACAACTGACATAACCTGAGTTTGTCCTCTTGTAAATAATGCACTTCCATGTACTCTTGGTAGTAATCCCACTTCACATGATAATGGTCTTATTTCGTCAAGTTGTCTTCCATCTGGACGTTTATGTTCTTCTAGTATCATTTTTCTTACACATTTTTTCTCTAACTTATATAAAATTTCTCCAATTTCTTGTTTTCTTTCCTCTACAGCCTCTTCTCCAAGCTCTTCTTTTAGATATTCTATTACTTCTTCTTTAATTTTATCGACATTTGCATCTCTAACTGTTTTATCCACTTCTTGTACATCATTGTACATTCTTTCTTCGTATTTTTCTGCAATTTTATCAAATAAATCATGATCTACTTCAAATGATTTGTATTCAAATTTTGGCTTTCCAATTTCTGCCTTAATGTTTGAAATAAATTCACAAAGTTTTTTTATTTCAACATGTGCTGTTTTAATCGCCTCAAGCATTATATCATCTGGAATTTCATTTGCTCCTGCTTCAATCATAGCAATCTTATCAGCTGTTCCTGCTACTGTTAATGTTAAATCTGTTTTTTCTCTTTGTTCTAATGTTGGATTTATTACAATTTGTCCATCAACATATCCAACGTTTACTGCTGCAGTTGGTCCTCCAAATGGAATATCTGAAATTGAAAGTGCGGCTGATGCACCAATCATTGCTGCAACCTCTGGTGAATTATCTGGTTCTACTGACAATACAGTCGCAATTACACATACGTCATTTCTAAAATCCTTTGGAAATAATGGTCTTAATGGTCTATCAATTGCTCTTGATGTAAGTATTGCCTTGTCTGCTGGTTTTCCCTCTCTTTTTGTAAATCCTCCTGGAATTTTACCTACTGAATATAATTTCTCTTCATAATCAACTGATAATGGAAAAAAGTCAATTCCTTCCTTTGGCTCTTTAGAAGCAGTTACGTTAACCATTACCACTGTTTCTCCATATCTTACCCAAACACTTCCATTGGCAAGTTCTGAAGTTTTGCCATTTTCAATTACTAATTTTCTTCCTGCTAATTCTGTTTCAAATGTTTTAATCATAAAAAATACCTCTTTTCTTTAATATTACTACATAAATTAGTTTTGTAACTTCGACAATACCTTAAACACTTTAAAGCATTATCCAAGCTACACATCTAATTCATGCTAATCTTATTATTTCAAAACAAATACAATTTAACACCCAATTGTATTAATTCAATAATTTAATTCAAGGACGTTTGTATAAATGTCAAACGTCCTAAAAATAATTATTTTCTTAAATTTAATTTTTCAACGATTTCTTTGTATCTTTCAACATCATTTTTCTCTAAATAATTAAGTAAATTTCTTCTTTTACCAACCATTTTTAAAAGTCCACGTCTAGAATGATTATCTTTTTTGTGCACTTTTAGGTGCTCTGTTAATTCTTTAATTCTTTCTGTTAAAAGAGCAATTTGAACCTCAGAAGAACCTGTATCCTTTTCATCTCTTCTGTAAGTATTGATAATTTCTTGTTTTTTTTCTGCTGTCATTTAATTACACCTCCTATTTTTTATACGCCTTATTCATAGAAAAAGTGGTGTTATAAACCTTTTTCCAAGGATAAGGTAATTTTATACTTAAATAGTATACACTAAAAATCCTAAAAATGCAAGCATTTTTTATTGTGTTGCTTTATATAGTATTTCTGCTACATATTTCATACTCGCAATGCATTGTTCTAAAGTATTTCCAGTCGCTCCAACTTCTATTATTGTTGAGGCAGTTGTTAAATGTTGATTATATCTTGCATTTCTTAAAATTATTGGTCTAAATAATCCTGGATATAACTCATTAGCAACTTGTTGTACCTTTATAGCATATTGTAAATTTTCTCTCCAATTATCATGTAGTAATCCTGAGCCATTCGTTCCTACTACAAACATAACCTGTGCACAAACCTCATCTCCTATTTGAACACATGGAGCATAATTGCTCATACTCCCAACAGCATCTCTATGCAAATCAATTACTATTTCTGCATCGCTATTTTCCGCTAATATACTCTGTAGCGTAGTTAATGATCTTCCATATGAGCCAGTATATGAAGGATAATCATGATAAGTCTTATCATGTATAACTGTAAAACCATGTTTCTCTAGTTGGCTTCCTAGTTCATCTCCCACTTTCGCTACAGTATAATTCAAATCTGTAGTCCTATATGAATCTGTCATCGTATAATTATATGTTTCTGTCGGTGTATAACTTTCACATGTATGAGTATGATATATTATTACTTTTTGCGTATTTGCAAATGTATAAGAAGAATTTTCTAGAATTGAAGTAACATCAAAACTAGTTTGATTATTTATCTCTACATTCTGATATATATCAGTATATGTTTCTTTTATATTTTGTTCACTTATAACTGTAGTCTCTAATTGTTCTGTTGAAATTGTTATATCCTCATTTTCTTCCTCTTCAGCAATTTCCGCTTCTTCTACTAATACTGATATTTCTTCTTCTTTTTTAATTATATTATCAAAAATGCTTATTTGCATTGATAATATTTTTATTCCCAAGTTGATTTGCTCTTTATTTTCAACCTCTTCTTCAATCACCTTTGTAATTGGTAACTCGTATTTCAAACATTCTATTAAAGTTGATTTACTTTCTTTTTCAGATATACTTTTTTCTGAGTTATTAGATTTAACTATTAAAATTAATAATATAATTATCAACAAAAAAATGAATATATATTTTATAATTTGTTTTAGATTAATAACTGTAATCTTCATCAGATTCTCCTTGTCCTAAACACTATTATTATATATATTCATTCTTTTTATTTTTATTACATGTATATGTCAAAAAAACCTAATTGGGCACGGATACCGTGCCCAATTATAATCAATTTATAAATATTTCTATTTTATATTTTTTCTAATTACTTTTTAGAAGAACGACCTCCCCCTGAAAATCCTCCTGAGGAATGTGTTCTTCTTGATGAGCCTCTATGCATTGTTCTATGTGCACCACCAAATGATTTTCCTGAACCTGCTCTACCATTTCCTATTGTTTCTCTTCTTCCCATAAAACCTGGATTACGATAATAATAATAGTCATTATATCCATAGTATCCATAATAATAGTCATCATAGTATCCGTCGCTTACTTCTTCAAAAACCTTATTCGCACATCCCTTTAAAGTATAATCAAATACATTTAATATTTTCTTATCCACTCTTCTATTTATATAAAAATCTGAATAATCAGAACTGATGAGTTCATACATAGTGTCTTGATGTACCATATCCTTCAATTCTTGAGTCATATTAAGAATTCTGTTTAATCTTACTACTTTATTACCAATTCCAAAAGCTATTGAATATATGAAATATTTGTCCCAATTGACTTCCTTCCATATTTTTTTATCTCTAGGTCTTGTAGCTAATTCTTCAATTTTATCTTTTAAACCTATTAACTTATAATAATCTTTTAGCATCACGTCTTCATTTTTTAGCATTAAATTATCAGTCAATATTATAAGCAGTGATATACATATTAATATTTCATCTAAAATCAAATATCTTTCTTCCACCATGAATAATGTAAGAATAATTACTGTTATAAAGATTAATATTATACTTATTATTCTCTTTACTACCTGCTGTCCATTAACTCTCTGAATAAACATTCTAAACTTATGTCTAATCATAGTAATACTTTTAAATAATCCATATACAATAACAGCAAGGAATAATATTGTAATTATAAGAAATATAGGGTTCATATATATCATTCCACCAAATGCCGCAATTCCTATTAGCCAATCTGTTGAGTTTCCAAGTATTATTTCAAAATTATGTGTCATCATAGAAAAACCATTAGTACTTATACTCGTAAACACTAGCACTATGCATATTACAAAAATCATGTTGTTAAAGGTTCTCAATAAGAAAGGAACTTTTCTCCTATTTGCTCCCAATGATTCCAAATATTTTGTAGCTTTTTTATCTACCATCCATAATCTATGAGCTGCATCTTCTTCATGGGTAATCTCCATTAATCTATCTGCCAAATCCACGGTACTATTCTTTGCAAATAACCAGTCATATACTTCTTTTTCTACTTCATCAAGCTCTTTTTCTTTACTAAAATCTCTTGACAAAATAGCTCTATTATTATCCTCTCCTACCTCTTTTTTCATTTGTAATTTTATATATTTTTTATGTAACATATATAAAATCAAAGAAATAATATCTCTTCCTAATACATTTCTATTTCCTTGAATACATCCTGCGATTAATGGATTATATTTTTCCATTACCTCTTCTAAGTTTTCATTATCTGAAAATTCACATCCATCTTCAATTTCAAAGAATAGTAATAATATTATCCAATAAATAGCAAGTATGATTGATAGTATTCCTATAAGTAACTCCATAACAAAATCCTTTCTATATTTATTTGGGATACTCTTTTTTTACTAATATCCCCTTGCTTCTAATTTCAAATAAATTGGTTTTTCCTCTCCAATAATTGTTGGCATACCATGTCCTGGATAAACAAGAGTATCATCAGGCAATATCAATAATTTATTTGTTATTGAATCCATAATATCTTCAATGCTTCCAGTAGGTAAATCTGTCCTTCCCCATGTTCCTCGAAATAATGTATCTCCTGAAAATAACATTTTATGCTCTTTACAATATAGGCATATTCCTCCATTTGTATGACCTGGAGTATGAATTACTTGCAATTCTACATTACCCAAATGTAGTAAATCTTTATCCTCTATTATCTTAACATCATTTAATATAATTGCTTCCATTCCAATATATTGTGTTAACATTATTTCTTGATTATTTAAATTTTTCTTACATATTCTATGTATTAATATTGTTCCTCCCATTCGTTGCCTTAACTCATTTACTCCTCCAATATGGTCTCCATGACAATGCGTAATTACAATATATTTCAATTTGGCTTGTAATGTTTCTAATATCTTTACTATCTTGTCTACTTCTCCTGCTGGGTCAATAACCATTGTTTCCTTTGTTTCTTCATCATGTATAATATAGCAATTTGTTGTATCTATCAAATACGTTTTTATCTTCAATGTTTTTAATATCATATTTTTCTCCCTTTAGTGTTTGTTTAATTTAATCGCAATAGACAGCTTAATTTTTACGTTTAACCTCATAAACGCTATCTATCTTTCTTAATGACCTAAATAATTTATTTAATGTATCTAAATTCTCAATCTCAGCTATAACTTCTGTTATAACAATCTTTTCTCTAGTAACTTTTGAACGAACATCTATCATCGTTACTTTTTCATTTCCAAATTCTTTTACAATATCTGCCAACAATCTATCTCTGTCATTTGAGTAAATCTCTATATCCACGTTATATGAGGTTTTTGCCTTTTCATACCATGCAACTTCAATTATTCTATCCTCTTGTGTTATTAAATCCTTTGCATTAATGCAGTCACTTCTATGTATAGAAACTCCTCTTCCCTTTGTTATATATCCAATTATTTTGTCACCTGGAACTGGATTACAACATTTTGCAAATTTAACCAAACAATTGTCTATTCCTTTAACAATAATTCCTGAATTTGAAGTCTTTGTTGAAATGTTCTTTTTATTTGAGCTAGACAATTCTTCAAGTTTCTTTTCCAGTTCTTCTTCTTTATGATCCTTAGAATATTCATCTAACATTTTAGAAATTATTTTTCCTGCTGATATTGCTCCAAATCCCACAGATGCCTGCATTTCAGTTATATTTGGGAAATTATATCTTGTAAGTGCTGCATTTACATATTCTTGTTTATATATCTCTGTTTCTGTTAAGCCTAATCTTTTAATTTCCCTTGAAAGTAGCTCTTTTCCTCTTTCAATATTTTCCTCTCTATTTGCTTTTTTAAACCATAATTGAATTTTATTTTTTGCTCTAGTACTCTGTACAAATTTTAACCAATCTCTACTTGGTCCTTTTGAATTTTCAGAAGTTATTATGTCTACAATGTCTCCATTATTTAGTTTTGTAACTATTGGCATCATCTTTGAATTAATCTTACATCCTGTCATTTTATTTCCAACTTCTGTATGTATACTATACGCAAAATCAATCGGAGTTGAATCTTTTGGCAAAACCTTTATATCTCCATTCTTCGTAAAAACATATACTTCATCTTCAAATAGTTCCTTCTTCAAAGTATTTAAAAACTCATCTGGGTCATTCATATCCTGTTGCCATTCTAAAGATTCTCTTAGCCAAGATAATTCATCTTTTTCAACTTTAACATTTGTCTTTTTTAACTTGTTAGCTTCTTTATATGCCCAATGTGCTGCAATACCATACTCAGCTATTCTATGCATATCCCATGTACGAATTTGTACCTCAACAGGAGTTGCATTTGGTCCTATCAATGTTGTATGTAATGATTGATACATATTTGCCTTTGGCACCGCTATATAATCTTTAAATCTTCCTGGCATTGGATTATATAAATCATGCACAACTCCTAAAGCTGCATAGCAATCTTTAACTGAATTAACTATTATTCTTAATGCAAAAAGGTCGTAAACCTGATCTAAGGTTATATTGTCCCTTTGCATTTTTCTATAAATACTATATATATGTTTTGCTCTACCTGTTGTATCTGCAATAATTTTAGCTTTTTTCAATTCTACTACTATTTGTTCTCTTATTTTATCTACAAAAGCTAATCTTTCTTCTCTTTTCTCATTAAGTTCCTCTAATATTTCTCTATACTCATCTGGATATAGATATTTAAAAGCCAAATCTTCTAGCTCCCATTTTAAAGAATATATACCAATTCTATTAGCAAGCGGTGCATATAAATCCATGGTTTCTTTTGAAATGGCAAGTTGTCTATCCCTTGTTAAATACTTTAATGTCCTCATATTATGCAATCTATCAGCAAGTTTTATAAGTATAACCCTAATATCTTTTCCCATAGCTAAGAACATCTTTCTGTAATTTTCAACCTGTTGTTCCTCTTTATCCGTATATTGCAGTTTCTGTAACTTAGTTACACCGTCTACTATTTCCGTTATTTCTTTTCCAAACTCCTTTATTAAATCCTGCCTAGTAACATCCGTATCTTCTACTACATCATGTAATAATGCTGCACAAATCGTTGTTGTATCCATACTTAGTCCTGCAAGAATATTAGCTACATTTAATGGATGTATAATATATGGTTCTCCAGATTTTCTTTTTTGATCTCCATGATGTAATAAAGCATAATTATATGCTTTTGTTACCAATTTTAAGTCTGTTTTCTTATTATTCTTTTTTATTGTGTTAATTAAATCATTTAATGTTATTTGTTTTTCTTCTGGCATGGTATCATTCCTTTCTGATAATCTCTCCACTTCCAAAAGGGGTGGACGTTTTTAACCGAGTGAAATTTGCTTTGCAAATTTCTCACGACAATGCCCACCCTCTAAAGTTAAAATTCTATTTTTGTTTTTATCCATTTTGTTAATTCGTCAATTGGTAATCTAATTTGTTCCATTGTATCTCTATCTCTAATAGTCACAGTATTATCCTCTAATGTATCAAAATCTATTGTAACACAATATGGTGTTCCAATTTCATCTTCTCTTCTATATCTTTTTCCTATACTTCCAGTCTCATCATAATCGCATACAAATTCTTTAGCCAACATATCATAAACTTCATTTGCTTTATCTGCTAATTTCTTAGATAAAGGTAATACTGCTACTTTATATGGCGCAAGTGCTGGATGCAAATGTAAAACAACTCTGCTATCGCCTTCTGCAATTTCTTCTTCATCATATGCATTACATAAAAATGCTAATGTCACTCTATCTGTTCCTAGTGAAGGTTCTATTACATACGGAATATATTTCTCGTTTGTTTCAGAATCTAAGTATGACAAGTCTTGTTTTGAATGTTCTGCATGCCTAGATAAATCATAATCGGTTCTGTCAGCAATTCCCCATAATTCTCCCCATCCAAAAGGAAAATTAAATTCTATATCAGTTGTAGCCTTACTATAAAATACTAATTCTTCTTTTGAGTGGTCTCTAAGTCTAATATTCTCCTCTTTTATGCCTAAGTCTAATAGCCAATTTTTGCAAAATTCTTTCCAGTATTTAAACCACTCTAAATCTGTACCAGGTTTGCAGAAAAATTCCAATTCCATTTGCTCAAATTCTCTAGTTCTAAAAGTAAAGTTGCCTGGTGTAATTTCATTTCTAAAAGCCTTACCTATTTGTGCTATTCCCATAGGCATTTTTTTTCTAGAAGTCCTTAGGACATTTTTTAAATCTACAAATATCCCTTGAGCAGTTTCTGGTCTTAGATATATTGTAGCTGTAGAGTCTTCTGTAACTCCTTGGAAAGTTTTAAACATTAAATTAAATTTACGTATATCTGTGAAATTAACTTTTCCACACTTTGGACACGCTATTTTATTTTCATTTATGTAATCTATCATTTCGTCATCAGACCAACCGTCTGCTATCAAATCTTTACCATTATCATGTGCCCATTCCTCTATTAATTTGTCTGCTCTATGTCTTGTTTTACACTCTTTGCAATCAATAAGGGGGTCTGAGAAACCTCCTATATGTCCAGATGCAACCCAGGTTTCTGGGTTCATTAAAATAGCTGAATCTAATCCAACTATATTTTTCTGTTCTTGTATAAACTTTTTTCTCCATAGTGCTTTTACATTATTTTTTAATTCCACTCCTAAAGGACCATAGTCCCAAGTATTTGCCAATCCTCCGTATATTTCTGAACTAGGATAAATATATCCTCTTGATTTACATAAGTTAACAATCTTTTCCATTGACTCTAGCATTTTTATTTATCTCCCTCTTATTTTGAATAACAATAAGCTCGTCACTCGACTCGCTATGTATGGGTTGTTACTGTGACTCATACAATCTTATATATTTATTTTTCTTCTGCCTTTTATTTCTCTGCTTTTCCCAATACTATCGTATTGCCAATTAATGTTAGAGCATAAATAAGCACTGCAACTATAACAAAAAATTCATTAATAGGTATTCTACATAAAGCGATTATACTAACATAAAAAGCATTAATTAATAATAAACTTAAAACTGGATATAGCAAAGTATTTACTAATCCTTGATTTCTAAATCTAAGTACAAAGAATATGAGTATTATTAATGTTACAACAAGTAAAGGTTTTACATATTTTTCAATTGTATCCCAAATATTAATTTGAGGTATATTCGTTACTATAACATCGTTGTCTGTATCAATTTCCATTTCATATTTTTCATCTATTTTTTCTATTAAGCTACTCTTTTGATCATCTGTTATCTCATATGCTACTATTGATACGACTGTCTCAAAAGAGTTTGAAAGTTGAACCTTTACTGCATTTTCTCCAAATACTTCTTTTGCAATCTCTTCTATGTCAGTTAATTCAAAATCTTTTTCCATATATATATTTATTCTTTGAGTTTTTGAATATAATAGACTATAATTAAAGCCTTTTAAACATATCATTATTATTCCTGCAATAATAACTAAGACTATCAATATTAGTATTATTTTCTTTATATTTTTCATATTATCCTCCTTATTTATTGGACATGGTGCTACCTAAGCCCCACATTTCTTATTTCTAAATATTCTTTCTGCTGGTGAACATTGTTTGCAACTATATTTCTAATTTTTAACTTCTAGAAGTAATAATTTCCTTGTAAATAATCCATTCATCAAAAGTATGGTAATTACTCCCCAGAATAAGAAAGTTCCAATTGAAGTAATTGATAAGAATGAATTATAGGTAAATACTATTGATAATATTAACGTAACTATCAAAACATTAAATATCTTTAAATATACCTTCTTTAAATTATCTTTTCTTTCTTTTTCATTTTCATCTTTGTTCAGACTTTTTAAAACTGTACAATTAGCATAAGTATTAATTAATATCAATAATATTGCTGCTAATATAGTTTCTAATGTAATTGCAACTCCAACATATCTTACTAATACTAATACTAAGGCAACAGTCGCGATATACACTATTGATGATAATAAACCTAGCTTTTTATATCTAAATATCATATACACTATACTTACTAATATAAGTATTACAAGTACTCCTAATAATACATATTGATATAATGTATTTGAATATACAGAATATACATAATCACTAGAAACAACTGTATATACTAATGGTAATTCTCCATTACCTATTATTGTTGCATAATATTGTGCCTCTGTTAAATATTCATTAAGTGTATCAGAGTCTGTTGTTGCACTTCCTATTGATACAGTTAATTCTCCAGTTGTAATTTCTTCTGAAAAATATGTTGATAAAAATTCCTCATCGTCTACATATATTGTTATCGTCTTTTGTTCTGTCTCTTCTTCGCTCTCTTCATTTTCGTCCTCTGTTTCCTCAACAGCCATATAATCTTTGCTAATTTGTTCTAATTTTTTCTTTCCATCTTTGGTAAATTTAATATCTAGATATACTACAACACCTGATGTTGATGAATTATAAAGTACATTTGCACTTTTTATATCATCATTTGTCAATAATACAGTTCCATCTTCCGTATCTACCATTTCAAATTTTCCTGCTGTTATTAAGTCTGTTAAAACAGTATCTGTATTATCTCCTTCTGTTATTTCAATAGATATATTTCCATTTTCTTTATCTAATCTTACCTCGTAATTAGATACTCCTAAGGCATTTAACCTATCTATCATAACTTCCTTAGCTTTTTCATAATTTTCATTGGTGAAACTATCTTCACTGTTAACTAAAACCTCTTCAGTTGTATATGTTGATTCATCTTCATCCTCTGGTATTTCATCCACTACATTACCTTCAGAATCATAGATTACTTCAGTAGTTGTTTCAGTATCTACTGATAAAGTTGTTATTCTTGAACCACTTAAGTTTGAACCCAATTCATATTCTGGTAATATGTTATTATACGATACTAGCTTTTTTATATATACTCCTCCAAATCCTATTAAGCAAATGAGTATCATAACAAGTACTATTAATACGATTTTTAATTTTTTTTCCACTTCTATCAATCCTTTCAATTATAATAATTTTGTATCATTAATAATAAGCTCAAACCAAAGTTTTAAATACTTTGCTGCAAATTTACTCATTATCATTCTATCTATAAATATTTCAAAGTAGTCTAATACTGGGCATATCTCTGTATCTATTTTTATTGATAAAACAATCTTTCTTTTTTCTTTATCTAAAGTTAATTGTGCATCAGTAACTGCATAATTTACTTTATCATGTTTATCAAATGTCGCTATATTTGTTTTCACAACTCTATTTCTGTGCACATCAGACTTATCTGCTAATATTAATGCAGCAGAAATGTCACTTACAGCGGTGCCAGTTCCTTCATCATGATTTCCTATCGCTGTCATAATTTCTGTTCTCGATTGTACATCCATTCCCATGTCTTTTAAAATATTATAAGCTAATATCGCACCTGTATGTGCATGATCCTGTCTATTTACACAATTTCCAATGTCATGTAAATATCCTGCAATTTTGGCTAGCTCCACTCTTTCTTTGGGATATCCCAAATCCTGCAGAATTTTACCAGCTCTTTCTGAAACAATAGAAGTATGTCTTATAGAGTGTTCTGTATAGCCTAAAACATTTAACTGTTTTTGTGAGCCACTTACCAAAGCATGTACTTCTGGATTTTTCTTTACATCTTCAAGAGTTATCATCAAAATCAATAACCTTCCTTTCTATACATTAAAATTGTCATTTGTATATTAACTATTGAATTTTATAATAAATGAAAAGAAATTTCAACCCCTTTGATTGAAATTTCTTTAATATAGAAAAATATTATTTATTATTTCTTCTTCAATTTCTAACTTTTCATTATCTATTTTTATAAACACTTACAATTCTTTATTTCTAGTTCATTTTTTCAAATAAATATCCCCCACTGGGGGATATTTATTTATAAAATTAAATTTTTAATATTTTTCCTAATGATAATGTATTATCATCTTTCTTTGTTCCTGCTACTACTATAGTATCTCCAGATTCAAGTGTTCCATTTTCTTTTAATTGTTCGATTGCAGCTTCTATCATTTTGCAACCACATTCTTTTGTCTCAGTATAAACTGGATATACATTTCCATATACAGACATTTTATGATATGTCTTTTTATCATCTGTAACAGCTATTATTGGGCATGTTGCTGATAATCCTCCGATTTCTCTTGCTTCTGTTCCATCTTTTGTATATAAGATGATTGCATCAGCATTTATATTTGCTGCTGCAACACATGTTGAATATCCAAGCATTTGATATTCATCAGCTGTTTCTGGATCATATCTATTTTCATAAAATCTTTTTTCATAATTAATATGAGCTTCTGTTTCTTCAGATATTTTAACCATTGTATCAACACAAAGTGCTGGATGAGCACCCATTGCTGATTCTCCTGATAACATTATTGCACTTGTTCTATCATACACTGCATTTGCCACATCACTGACCTCTGCTCTTGTAGGGCGTGGATTTTTAGTCATTGATTCAAGCATTTGTGTTGCTGTTATTACTGGTTTTCCTACTTCATTACATCTCTTGATAAAGTGTTTTTGCACTGCTGGAACCTTGTAATATGGTATTTCAACAGCCATATCTCCTCTAGCAACCATTATACCATCTGACGCTGCTAATATATCCTCAAAGTTGTCTATTCCTTCTTGACTTTCAATTTTTGAAATAATTCCAATCTTTTCTCCGCCATTTTCATCTAATAATTTTCTTATTTCTTGAACGTCTGATAATCTTCTTACAAATGAAGCAAATATATAATCAAATCCTACTTTTGCCCCTTTTGTAATATCATCAATATCCTTTGCTGCAAGTGCAGGCAAGTTCACAATTACTCCTTGGATATTTACAGTTTTTCTACTTCCTAGCATTCCCGTATTTAAAGCTTTACAAACGACGTCTTTTCCTACTACTTCTTGAACTTCAAATTCAATAGAACCATCATCGACTAAAATTTTTGCTCCTGGCTTAACATCTTGATATAAGTTTTTATAACTTATTGATGTTTTCGTTTCGTTTCCTATTATGTCTTCGTTAACAAATGTGAATGTTTGTCCTTCTTTAATTTCTACTTTCTCATCTCCTGTTTCTTGTTTTCCAGTTCTAATTTCTGGACCTTTAGTATCTAGACACATAGCAATAGGTTGATTTAAGGCTTCTCTCACTCTTTTTATTGTCTCAATTTTTTCTGCATTCTCCTCATATCCTCCATGTGAAAAATTAATTCTTGCTACATTCATACCTGTATTAATCAACTTTGTTAACATTTCTTCTGCCTCTGCTGCTGGTCCAATTGTACATGTGATTTTTGTTCTTCTTAAATTTTTCATTTTAACCCTTCCTTTTTTCTCATTTTTTAAAAACCTGTATTAGTATAACACAATTTATCTCTTTTGTATACATTTTTTTTGATTTTTTCAGAATCATTTCATTAATTTATTACAAAATTGTAACATTTCAATTGTAGGGGCAAACCTTGCATCTGCCCATTTATACGCCTAATCATAAATTATCTAAAAAATTTTATTTCATCTGGTCTTAAATACCTCCACTCTCCTATTTTTAAATCTTTTACATCTATTTCACCGATTTTAGTTCTATGTAAAGCTATTACTTTTTTCCCAATCGTTTCGAACATTTTTCTTACCTGTTTATTCTTCCCTTCATGAATTGTAATTTCTATTCTAGATATATTTTTTTCAATATCTGTTTTTAATATTCTCACTTTTGCAGGACGTGTTGTATAATCTTCTATTTTTACTCCATCTCTTAGTCTTTGTATCTCTTCATCTTTTATTATTCCTCTTATAGTTGCTGTGTAAGTTTTAGTTATTTCATGACTTGGATGTGTGACTTTATATATAAAATCTCCATCGTTTGTCAAAATTAATGCTCCTGAAGTATACATGTCTAGTCTTCCAACAGGTACTAATCTTATATTTATTCCTTTTATTAAGTCTAAAACTGTTTCTCTATTAAATTGATCTTTAGTTGTTGTTACATATCCTATTGGTTTATTTAATAAAATATATATTTTTTTATTTTGTATTGTTACTTTTTTATTATTGAAATAAACAGTATCTGTATTAGGATTTATTTTTGTTCCTAATTCTGTTACTGTTTCTTCATTAACTTGTACTTTTCCTCCTAAGATGTATTCCTCTGCCTTTCTTCTTGAGGCAACACCACATTCTGATAAATATTTTTGTAATCTTACTTGTTCTTCCATTTTGTTTCTCCTTTTAGATGATTTTTATTCTTTTCTTTAGGCAAGGTGCAACCTAATTCCATACAACTCAGAGTTTAGCCTAATTCCAATTTATCTAATATATTCTGAAAATATACTGGCAATGGTGCCTCTATTTTCATTTTTTCCCCCGTTGTTGGATGTATAAATTCTATTTGTTTTGCATGTAACATTTGTCCTTCTACGCCAAATGGATTTTTTCCATTTGAATATACATAGTCTCCAACAATTGGATATCCGATTTCAGACATATGTACTCTTATCTGATGCGTTCTTCCAGTATCTATTTTTATTTCTAAGAGTGTATAACCATCATATCTCTTTAACACTTTAAAATGAGTAATTGCTTCTTTACCCTCTTTAGTCACTGTCATCTTTTTTCTATCTTTTCTACTTCTTCCTATTGGCATATTAATAGTTGCTTCGTTTTCCTTTATTACTCCTCTTACTAGTGCAATATAAATTTTCTTAGTTTCTCTATTTTTTATTTGATTACTAATATTGATATGTGCCATATCATTTTTTGCAACTACTAACACCCCTGATGTATCTTTATCTAGTCTATGTATTATTCCTGGTCTTATTTCTCCCCCTATGCCAGAAAGACTATCTCCACATAAGTGCATAATAGCATTTACTAAAGTTCCATCAGGATTCCCATTGGCAGGATGAACCACCATCCCTTTTGGTTTATTTACAACAATTATATCCTTGTCTTCATATAAAACTTCAATTGGAATTTCCTGTGCAACTATGTCTAACTTTTTAGGTTCTTCTTGCTTTACTGTTATTTGGTCTCCTAATTTTGTTTTATAAGATGCTTTTGTTGTTTTTCCATTTATTAATATGTTCCCATTATCAATAAGTCTTTGAATTGCCATCCTTGATAAAGCCTTATTCATCATCCCTATTGCTTTATCTATTCTTATGTTTGATTGTTCCATATCTACTATGTATTTTTCCATTTTTCTCCTCTATAATATACATTAATATTTAAATTCCTTTTCAAGGGCACGGTACGACCTTGGCTCTTACATACAATATAATATTTGTTATTAATTTGTTCTTTCAAAAATCCAAAAATAGTCGTCTTCATATAAAACATTATAGTTATCATCTTTTTCTAGTAGCATTTTTAATTTGCTATCTGAATTTGTTATAACATGTGTTACTCCATATTCATCAAATTTATCTTCATAATATACTGATAAACCAGCTATATCTAATGCATCTGAAAAAATATCCTTTTCATTAAATTCTGGACTATATAAATCACACCTTGAGTCTATAAATACTGGAATATCTTTATATATTAAATAACTTCCAAAATTGTAATTATTATATATTCTCATATTTTCAATATCAATATTATCTAAAATATATTGCGTCGCTTCTACTGGGTATGATGAACTATCAATATAATCTTCTTTATATTTTCCTCCATAAAATGATATTCCACAGCATATTGCTAATAATAAAATCACCAACGCTCCATATGGCTGTACAATTTTTTTCATTAATTTATTATCTAATCCATTATCATCATAATTTCTTATAAATTCTATTATTATCCTATTTAAGGAATACACTCCAATTAATACCAATATTGATATTTGTCTTCTAGACATCAGCATTAAAATAGTTAATCCCCCTAACATAAATAGGTCTTTCAATGTTATCTTTGCATTTGTAAACATTAATAATAATAAAATAATGGTTAAAATTAGTAATGCATCTAATGATTCTATTAATACTATTGGAAGATGCTCTGATATGTTTGCAGTTGTATTCCCGCTTAATAGTTTTAGCATATGTGTGTATGGCTCATAACTCGTCTGTGGAGTAAGTAATCCTGAAAAAATACAAATTACTAATACTAATATTAACCATTTAATGTTCCTTCTTTTTTCAAATTTTATTTTATAAGAATTGTCTTCCATTTTCTTTACTGCAGCAGAACCTTTATCTATATCTTCATCTATCTCTATTATTTGTTCTTTTAATTTATCCAACTTTTCTTTTATCTTGTTAATTTGTTTTTCATTCTTTAAGTTTAAAACCTTTTTTTCCAATCTTTTTATTCTACATTTTAAACTAGCCTTTTCAATTTTTAATGACATGTTTGATTCCATTAGTTTTATTATAAATGCTTCTCCAATATATGGTAAAGCTAATATGAAGAATAAATACCAAACTGCTGCATGACAGTTGGCTATTAAAGTTGCTAATATAAATAATCCAACTGCAAACCTTTTCTTTTTAGTTCTTAAAAATTGCTCGATAAATAATATTTCTAACGTGAAAAATATATATGAAACTAACTGTGCTCGTGCTGCTATAAAGTTTCTTAAGAGATAAATGACTCCTAATGTTAAGAAAAAGGATAATACATGATTATCATTTATTTTGACATTTGTTCTATAAATCAATATACCTAAAATTGAAGCTAATATCATTGTTGATATATATATTGCTGTCATTCCTCCGCATTTCAGAATTCATTCCAAAATGTGTGGCTATATTCTCTCCCACATCATAAATTAAATATATTCCTGTATCATACAGCCAATGTGGATAAGTATATGTCAAATTCTCATGCCAAGAAAAAGGATCTTTCATATCTATTGTTCCTGTTTCTATGATATGTTCTCCTATTTTTATTGTATAAAAAGTATCATTTTGCAATGTTTTTGGTGATATAGTTATGCAAAATATCAATATACATATAATTGCAATAATATTAAATCTTGTTTTTACTTTCTTTTCCAGTTCCATTATTCACAAACACCTTTTTCTTTAAATATATTTTTTCTTTATGAACATAATTCTATCATAACTTTTCTAAAATGTGAAGATTTTTTGCGTTTTTGTTCTTGTATATTTTTTTATAGAATGTTATAATTATTTTACTTTTTTATAAGGAGGTGAGTTTATGGATAATTTTGAAACTGTTTTGCGAACCGCTCTTTATGAAGTTAAAGCAGACATCCAAGCTTCTATACTTAATCTTAGAGAAGATATGGATCGTAATTTTACTTTAATCAGAGGTGAAATGGATATTATGAAAAGAGACATTTCAGATTTAAAGGCTGATGTCGCTCAGTTAAAAATTGAAGTTGCTGAATTAAAATCTGATGTTGCTCAATTAAAAATTGAAGTTGCTGAATTAAAATCTGATGTTACTCAATTAAAATCTGACGTTGCTCAATTAAAATCTGACGTTGCTCAATTAAGAATTGAAGTTGACCAATTAAAAGATGCTGTTGAGAAATTAGAGAATAAAGTTGATAACCATGATACCCGTTTCGATTCTATTGATTTTGAGATAAGGCTTTTAAATCGTAGAGCAGACATTTTTCGCAATCGTTTTAATTCTATTGAAGAGAATTTAGATTCTGTTAAGTAATCATAATAGTTAAATTTCTCAAAAGTACTATATATTTTTTATATAGTTCAAAATTTCATAAAAATAGATTGCTTAAGAAAGCAATCTATTTTATTTTACTTATAGCCAATCCATCTCCAACTTCTAATATTTTAGTTTCTAATCTCGGATTTTCGCTGATTTCTTTAATATATTCTCTTAAATTCCTTACAGCGGTTCTTTGTTTATGCTTATTATAATCACTCATTACATATCCCTTATATAATATATTATCTGCAAATATTATTCCATTTGATTTAATCATTCTCAAAGATTCTTTTAAGAAGAAAGGGTATTTTCCTTTTGCTGCATCTATAAATATAACATCATATTTATTATTTAGAGTTGGTAAAATTTCTACCGCATCCCCTTCTAGAATATTTATTTTATCTTCAACTTCCGCTTTTTTTATATTTTTTTTTGCTTCTGCTACTCTATCTAAATCACGTTCAATCGTATCAATTTTTCCATTATTAGATAAAAATTCAGTAAAGCAAATTGCAGAATATCCCACAGCTGTTCCAATCTCTAATAAATTATCTACTTTTTTGTTACTTAATTTTTCTTCTATTACCTCTAAAGTATCATCCATTATTATTGGTATATGTTCTTTTAGTGCTTTTTCTTTTATCTTTTCTAATTCTTTTTCATTCATTGATTGTTACTCCTTGCTGCCCTTTCTCTTTCTTTTGAATTTAATATTTTCTTTCTTAACCTAATAGATTTTGGTGTTACTTCAACCAATTCATCATCTTGTATAAATTCTATTGCTTGCTCTAATGACATTTGAATTGGTGGAACTAAACGTAATGCATCGTCAGACCCTGACGCTCTTGTATTTGTCAAGTGTTTTTCTTTGCATACATTTATTGCTAAATCCTCTGAACGTGAATTTATCCCTACTATCATTCCCTCATATACTTCAACCCCAGGTCCTATGAAAAGTTCTCCTTTATCTTGGGCATTGTATAGTCCATAAGTGATTGACGTGCCCGGTTCAAATGCAACTATAGTGCCTCTTACTCTTGATGTTATATCTCCTTTATATGGTGCATAGGAATCAAATACATGGTTCATTGTACCATTTCCTTTTGTATCTGTCATAAATTCAGAACGATATCCAATTAATCCTCTTGCTGGTATCTTGAACTCTACTCTTGTATGACCTGCTTCTGCTGGTTCCATATTTACCATTTCAGCTTTTCTTCTTCCTAATTTTTCAATAACTGTACCAATACAGTCATCTGGAACATTTACAACTAGATTTTCAATTGGTTCACATTTTACCCCATCTATTTCTTTTATAATAACCCTAGGACGAGAAACTAGCAGTTCAAAACCTTCCCTTCTCATATT
The DNA here is from genome assembly GCA_964634355.1 of uncultured Clostridium sp. Taxonomy (GTDB): domain Bacteria; phylum Bacillota; class Clostridia; order TANB77; family CAG-508; genus CAKPSH01. The sequence goes on along the minus strand of CAZWIF010000016.1, from coordinate 822 downwards.
CTCAATTAATACAGATAAATGTAACTCTCCACGTCCTGCAACTTCAAACGAATCTGCTTGTGCGGTTTCTTTTACTCTTAGGCTCACATTTCTTTCAAGCTCTTTAAATAATCTATCTCTAATATGACGTGAAGTTACAAACTCTCCTTCTCGACCTGCTAAAGGTCCATTGTTTACGCTAAACGTCATTGTTACAGTCGGTTCATCAATATTAATAAAATCTATCTTTTCAGGATTATTTATATCACAGATTGTTTCTCCTATTCCAATGTCTGCTATACCTGCCACTTCAATAATATCTCCTGCTTTTGCTTCTTCAACTTCAACTTTCTCTAATCCAACATGTGTATAAACTTTTGCAATTCTTCCATTTACTTTCTTATCTTCTTTTTTACATACCACAACTGCCATACCATTTTTTACTACTCCACGTTCAATTCTACCAACAGCAATTCTTCCAACATAATCATCATAGTCAATGTTAGAAACTAACATTTGCATTGGTCCCTCTTCATTACAATTAGGTGCTTTTATTGTATCTACTATTGTTCTGAATAAGCAATCCATATTTCCATCTGGCTCTGACAAATCTAATTTTGCAACCCCTAATTTAGCAGATGTATATACAACAGGAAAATCTAATTGTTCATCTGTTGCATCCAATTCTATAAATAAACTTATTACTTCATCTAATACTTTTTCAGGGTCTGCACCTGGTCTATCAATTTTATTTATTACTACTATTGGTTTTAAGTTTAATGCCAAAGATTTTTTTAAAACTTCTCTTGTTTGAGGCATTGCTCCTTCAAAAGCATCAACTAA
>CAZWIF010000015.1:0-20887 GCA_964634355.1 uncultured Clostridium sp. | reverse complement strand
ACCCATTAAGGGTGGGGCTGGTTTCACAGTCCACCTTTTGGGGTACAGTTCAAAATTGAATTTTCATTCTTCTAAATCCTTTTTAATTTTATCAAATCCAATTCCAAATACAAAAAAGGCACAAGCAAATAAAAGGCTATTCTTAAATAAATAAAAACCAATATAATAAAGCATAATTGAGCTATAAAATGTGTCATATGTATATAGGAGAATGCCAGAAACAATAGCTAGCATAAAGCAAAAAATAAAGCCATCTTTCATAATCTTTTTTATATTTGAATTAACAGAATTAAACATATTAATAACTTTATCTAACATCATACCACAATCCCTTCTAGACATTAATATTCTAAAACAAAAAGATTATTCTTTATAAATATAGATTAACATAAAATAAAGATAAAAACAATGGAAATAAATGGGGAAAATTTGTATATTATTATGGAATTTTGTTGATTTTTTAACTGATACGGTATATAATAACGACATAATGGGAGGAGTATATGGATTTTACATTATTAGAGAAAAATATAGGATATTCATTTGAAGATAAGAAAATTTTAGAACAAGCTTTTAGGCATACTTCATATGCTAATGAAAAAAATATTCAAAGTAATGAAAAATTGGAATTTTTTGGAGATAGCATTTTAGAGTATATATCAAGTGAATATATATACAATAATTATAAAAAATTGAAAGAGGGAGAAATGACTAAAGTTAGAGCAACTGTAGTGTGTGAAGACAGTCTTTATCAAGTAGCTTTAAGGCATAATTTTAGTGATTTCTTGCTTTTAGGAAAGAGCGAGCAGCACACAGAAAGAATAAAATTAAAAGCAATTTTAGCAGATAGTGTCGAAGCAGTAATAGCAGCAATGTGTATCGATGGAGGAATAGAAGTTGCAAGAAAATTTATAATAGATAACCTTAAAGAAGCAATAGAACAGGCAACACAAAATGTTGGAGTTAAGGATTATAAAACAGTATTGCAAGAAAAGTTACAGGTACATGGAAATGTAAAAATAACATATGAGATATTAAAAGAAGAAGGTCCAGACCATGATAAAAGGTTTGAAGCACAAGTGTCATGTAATGGAAAAGTATTGGCAGTAGGAGATGGAAAAAGTAAAAAGGCAGCCGAAATGCAGGCAGCACAACATGCATTAGAAAAATTAAAATAACAAAAGGCATTGAAAATAATAAGTTTTCCAAAATCTAAAAGAAAGGAAGATGGAAATGAAAAATTATAAGCAATATTATGCAGGAAGTATGACTACAATCAAAGAAAGTGAACAAGAAAAGTTTTTACAAGATGCAAATGAAAAAATGAAGACTAAAAGATTAGAAAAGTTACATATTTCAGTTGAGCCTACTAAAGTATCAAAGGAATTTTTGAATTTATTAAAAAAATATAATGTTATAACAGTAGAGTTAGAGGTTAAAATTGCTAATGATTTTATTTTATTAAAATATAATGCAGGATATAAAGTAGAAGATATAAAGAAGGCGTCAAAACTGATAAGAAGAAATAGAATGATTTTGGGATATCAATTAATGGTAGGCTTTCCTGATAGTACTAAGATTGATGAACAGGAAAGCGCTAAACAGCTGATTAAATGCAAACCAAGTCTAGTGAGAATATATCCAACACTTGTAATTAAAGATACAGACTTAGAAAAAGAATATAAAAATGGAGAATATGAACCACTAACATTACCTCAAGCAATAGATAGATGTAAAGATTTAATTTATATGTTTAATAAAAAGAGAATAAAAGCTATAACTGTGGGAAATTTAAATGAAAATAATATAAAAAAAGACGAAGTAAAAATAATAGCAGGTCCTACACATGAAGCATTTGCACAATTAGTTGAAGATAGCATTTGGTATGATAGTATAGTTGGAAAAATGAAAAAATATAATAATAAAGTAAAAGAAGTAAAAATAGAAGTACATCCAACAAACGTAAATAATGTAATTGGATATGAAAGAGAAAATGCTGAAAAATTAAAAGAACTTTATTCAGTAGATATAAAAGTAATACCAAATGAAAAAATAAAGCCAGGAAGATCAGAAATGAAAATTTTAACAATTTATGAGGATTAATATATTATTTAATTTTTGATATAATATTATTAAGCAATTTTTTAAGAAGGGAGTTCTTATATGTCTCCAGTAAGAGAGAAATTTATTAATGTCATTAAATCTTTACCTTATGACATTGATGAAGAAATTTTAAAAAAAAGTACAAAAGAAATTTTACAAGAAGTAACTCAAAAATATGTTGATACTTATGGTGTAGATGATTTATCCGAGAATGATAAAGAATGCATAAGGTCATTAATTGGAAATAAAATTAATTAGAGAAAGGAAAGAGTTTTGATGGATACGAATAAAGGAAACATTTCAATAGAAAAAATCAGTGAACTCTTAAAGAAAACAAAAACTGATGATGGTACATTTTATAGTTCATTATATGATTTATATGCACTTATTGGAATTGCAAAAGGTGTGGAAGATATAAAAAATGGCAAAAATATAACCTTAGAAGAACTTCATAAAGAAATGAAGGAATTATATGAGAGTACTAGTCGAAGATTTGGCTAAACAGCAACTCTTAGATATATATTATTATAATTACCAGTATTCTTTGAAAAATGCTATTGTTACAAATAAAAATATTATGACACGAATTGATAGTTTAGAAGATTCTCCTTATATTGGTAGATATATTCCAGAAATAGAAGATAAGCGATTTCGAGAAATTATATATAGAAAGACAAGACATTCTGGATATAGAATTATGTATTATGTATCAGAACCTAATAAAACAATCTATATTATTTCTATTATTAATTGTAAACAAGACTTTAACACATTTCTAAAATTACATAATTATTTCAAAAATTATTATATTTTTTAAGTCAAATTATTATTTAAATTCGTTTAAATCCCATCTCAAGACAATTAAAGATTAAGAATAAAATTACAAAAAATGGAAATCATACATATGGAAAGGATTGAAAATCCATGACATATGATATAAAAAAAATTTATATAATATTAAGAAAATATTTAATAGAGCTTATTTTAATTATAATAGGTTCACTATTGTTATCTTTAGGAACAGCATTTTTCTTATTACCAAATCAATTATCATCAGGAGGATTTACAGGAATAACTACTATAACATATTATTTATTTGGTTTTCCTATGGGAAGCGTTATGATAATTTTAAACTTGCCATTATTTATAATGGCATTATTTAAATTTGGAAAGAGATTTTTTGTAAAAGCATTAATTGGAACGGGAATGCTTTCTTTATTTTTAAACTGGTTTGAGGGAGTAGAGACACTTACAGAAGATAGATTATTGGCAAGTATATATGGCGGAATAATAATTGGGGTAGGAACAGCTCTTATATTAAAAGCAAATGCTTCAACAGGTGGTTCAGAATTATTGGGAAATATAATTGTAAAATTTAAGCCAACATTTAAAACGGGAAATCTTATTATTTTAATAGACTCAATAGTAGTAGCATTAAATGTATTATTTTTTAAAGAGATAGAGATAGGACTGTATTCAGCTATTGCAATATATTTATCAGGGCAGATGATAGACCTTATATTTGAAGGAACAAATTTCACAAAAATGATATTTATAGTATCAAGTGAATATGAAGAAATAGCAAAACAAATAGGTGAAAAAACAGGTAGAGGAAGTACAGGTATATATGCACAAGGAATGTATCATGAAACAGATAGAATGATGTTATGGTGTGTAGCATCAAGAAGAGAAATTTCAAAGATAAAGCAAATAGCAAGCAAAATAGACCCATCATCCTTTATAGTAATTTCAAATGCAAGAGAAGCATTTGGACAGGGATTTAAGAAAAATTGACTTATTGCTAAAAAAATGGTATAATTAATAATGAAAAAACCCCCAAGAGGGGGATTGGAGGAACAATTATGAAGAATAAGATCATCACAATTGCAAAGGGGATTTGCACTTTCCCCATCCGGTATTTTAAGGCCATGACGGCCCCGAAAAATATCGGGGAGGGTAATGTCTCCGATGCCATGGAGGCCGTGTACCTACTGAGAATCAGTGTGGTCGTGGCTGTCTGTTACTTGCAGTTCAGGTGGTCGCAGACCCCCATTGCGTGGGTGGTCACGCTAATGAATCCGGGTAAAAGCGGATGGTGGTTATGGTTCCAGTCCTTCATGTGGACGTTGATCCCGTTAATGGTACTCATCGGGATTTGCACTCTGATGATTGCCTGGGGGACTCGACCCGAGAAGGATGAGGCGAGAACCCGGTTCTTAATAGGGCTGGTAATCTTCCAGGTTTCGGCCTGGATAATCACCTATCTACAGTGGGATCATCCTGGGAGGATTTTCCTCAAGGTTCTCCTTGGTGTCCTGCTGGTAGGTACCGTCCTGAAGGACGAGTACCTCACCAACGGTCCAGCCATCACCGGGTACCGCAGTGGATCCAAAAAGGATGTCACAACGTGGGAGATCCCTACGGAGCTGGTGAAAATGTTTGCCAGCCTTGTCGGGCTCAACCCGGACCAAGTTACTGGGCCTGCCAAGGTTACCCAGACGGGGACCAAGAAGTAAGCAACTATTCCCGCTCTGGTGGGATTCTACTAGAGCGTACAAAACTGGACGTCGCATCGCGAGATGTGGCGTCCTTTCATGTATAAAATTTTAACCTCTTGACAAAAATAAGATACGGTAGTATAATGGTTACAGTTTTTACCAGTAATGGTAAGAGATGAGATTTTAATATTTTATATTTGTTGAACGGAGAAATTAAATATTAAAAAACGATGTGAAAGGTGTGTAGCACATCGTAAATTGTGTTTTACATATAAGAGAATATATGTGAGTAAATTTATTATGTAAAAAGAGAGGAATGAGATTTAGAAAATGGAAGACATAACTAATGAGAATCTAATGGTAGATTCAATGCAAGAGAAAAGAGAAGAGGTAAAGAAAAAAAGAAGGAGAACAAATAATTATCATCAAAGGGTAAAGAAAGAGGAAAAAATAGAGAAAACCGAAACAAAGAAGGAAGAGACAAAGAAAATAGATACGAAAAGCAAGGGAAATAGGACAAGAGTGAGAAATAAAGTAAAAGAAGATTTTAGATTTAAGGCTAGTCCTATTAAAATAATTCCTTTAGGAGGTTTATTAGAGATTGGAAAAAATATTACAGTTTTTGAATATGAAGATGAAATTGTAATTATAGACTGTGGAATGGCATTCCCTACTGAAGACATGCTTGGAGTAGATTTCGTAATTGCCGATATGACTTATCTTGAAAAAAATAAAGAAAAAATAAAAGGTTTAGTTATTACGCATGGACATGAAGACCATATAGGAGGTATTCCTTATTTACTAAAACAAATAAATGTGCCTATATATGGAACAAGGTTCACGATAGGCTTAATAGAGAATAAACTTGAAGAACATCATTTATTAAGAAGTACAGAGTTAAACGTTGTTCAAGCAGGACAAATAATAAATCTTGGAAAGATGAAAGTTGAATTTATAAGAACAGCGCATAGTATTCCAGATGCAGTAGCAATAGCATTACACACACCAGTAGGAGTTATTGTGCACACAGGAGACTTTAAAATAGATTACACACCAATAGATGGACAGCATGTTGATTTAGGAAGATTTGCAGAACTTGGAAATGAAGGCGTACTTGCTCTTATGTCAGATAGCACAAATGCTGAAAGGAAAGGATTTACAAAGTCTGAAAGAGCACTAGGTGAAATTTTTGATGACTTGTTTGTTAATTGCAAAAGGAGAATAGTTGTAGCAACATTTTCATCAAATGTTCATAGGGTTCAACAAATAATAAACTCATCTGTAAAATATGGTAGAAAAGTTGCAGTTTGCGGTAGAAGTATGGTTAAAGTTATTGAAACCGCTTGTAATTTAGGATATATGGATGTGCCTGAAGATACACTTGTAGATATTGATATGATAAGCCAGTATCCAGATGAGTGTTTAACAATTTTAACAACTGGCTCACAAGGAGAGCCCATGTCAGCACTTACTAGAATGGCAGCAGGAGAGCATAAGAAAGTTCATATATCACCAAATGATTTAGTAATTATTTCTGCAACACCAATACCAGGAAATGAAAAATATGTATCAAAAGTTATTGATGATTTAATGATGATTGGTGCAGATGTTGTTTATAGTGGATTAACAGATATTCATGTTTCAGGGCATGCATCTCAAGAAGAACAAAAATTGATGATTGCTCTTACAAAACCTAAATATTTTATACCAGTTCATGGTGAATATAGACAACTTATTGCACATAAAGAAACTGCAAATTTATTGGGAATTGAAAATGAAAATATATTTATTCTAAATAATGGAAAAGTATTGGAATTGACTAGAGAAACAGGAAAAATAACGGGTTCTGTTCAAAGTGGAAAGATATTAATTGATGGTTTAGGAATTGGAGATGTTGGAAATATCGTTTTGAAGGATAGACAACATTTATCACAGGATGGATTAATTGTTGTGGTAATAGCAATGAATAGTGAAGGACAAGTGGTTTCAGGACCAGATATTATATCTCGTGGATTTGTATATGTAAGAGAGTCTGAAAATTTGATGGAAGAAATTAAACAGGTTGTTAGAAATAGTTTAGATGTGTTACAGGAGAATAATGTTACAGAGTGGGCTACAATCAAGTCTACTGTAAAGGATAAGATAAGGGATTATTTATTCCAGAAGAATAAGAGAAATCCTATGGTGCTTCCGATTATTATTGAAGCATAATTATTGGGATTACGCTATAATCGCTGATGTCAATCGTAGGGGCTAAGGTCGCACCGTGCACTGAGAGAACAGAAATAAAAATATTTGCAACAAATAGATTTTAGAAAGGATTTGAATTATATGGATTATAAGGATTTAGCAGATTTAATATTTCCAAATGTGAAGGATGTTTCATACTATGAGGAAAAATATCCTAGAAGAAATTTAGAGGAGGGGGCAATTGTTACGAGATTTGCACCAAGCCCAACTGGTTTTGTACATATAGGAGGTTTATATCAAGCTCTTATTGCAAGGAAGGTTACAGCTCAAACAAATGGAGTCTTTTTCCTTAGAATAGAAGATACAGACCAAAAAAGAGAGGTTGAAAATGGTGTAACTGGAATTATAGATTCTTTAAAGAAGTTTGACATTGTTCCAGATGAAGGAATGAAGAATGAAGAAGAGTCTTTTGGAGATTATGGTCCATATAAACAAAGTCAAAGAAAAGATATTTATCAGGCTTATGCTAAATATTTAATAGAAAATAGATTAGCATATCCTTGTTTTTGTACAGCAGAAGAATTGGATGAAATGAGAAAAAAACAAGAAGAAGCTAAAGTTATACCAGGTTATTATGGCGTTTGGGCAAAATATAGAAACCTTCCAATTACTGAAGCTGCAGAAAAGATTAAAAATGGAGAGAACTATATAATAAGATTAAAATCACCAGGTGATTCTGAAAAGAAGGTTAAATTTAAAGATGTTATTAAAGGAAATGTGACCTTCCCTGAAAACAACCAAGATATTGTTATTATAAAATCAGATGGATTACCTACATATCATTTTGCACATGCTGTAGATGACCATCTAATGGGAACAACACATGTAATACGTGGAGATGAGTGGTTATCATCACTTCCAGTTCATGTACAGTTATTCCAAGTGCTAGGATTTAAACCACCAAAGTACTGCCATATTGCACCAATATTAAAAGAAGAAAATGGAGCAAAGAGGAAATTAAGTAAGAGAAAAGATCCAGAGGCAGCAGTGGAATATTATGCAAAAGTTGGAATTCCACCAGAGGCAGTAAAAGAATATCTATTAAACATAGCCAATTCAAATTTTGAGCAGTGGAGAAAACAAAATAAATCAGCTTCAATAGAAGAATTCGAGTTATTACTAAATAAAATGAGTGTAAGTGGTGCTTTATTTGATATGGTTAAACTTTTAGATATATCAAAAACAGTTATATCTAAGTATGATGCTAAAACAGTATACGACTATGCTATGAATTGGGCTAACACTTATGATAGTGATTTAAAAGAGTTGTTAGAAAAGGATACAGAATACACATTAAAAGTTTTAGGAATAGAACGTGGAAATGAAAAACCAAGAAAAGATATAGAATCTTGGTCTAGCATTAGAGAGAATATTGAATATATGTATGATGAAAGATATTTAAATCAAGAAATAAATTATGAATATCAAAAAATAAACGATAAAGATGAGATTGAGAATATTGTGAATAAGTATGTGGAAAAATATTTCGATATAAATGATGATAAGAATACATGGTTTAATAAATTGAAAGATTTAGCAGAAGAATTAGGATATGCAAGAGAAGTAAAAGAATTTAAAGCAAATCCAGAACCATACAAAGGGCATGTAGGAGATATTTCAACTGTAATTAGAATTTCATTAACAGGTAGAGCGAACACACCAGATATGTATGAGATTATGCAGGTATTAGGAAAAGATAGTGTAATAAACAGACTACAAAGAGCAATAAAATAGCTGTAGGGGCCAAGGTAGCACCGTGCCATATAAAAGATGATTTTATATATGGAATTATATTCTTAGCGACTACAAAATAGTGGGAAGATTGAAAGAGAAAGAAGATTAGAAATGAGAAACATAAAATTAACAATAGAATATGATGGAAGCGGTTTTAATGGTTGGCAAAAGCAGAGTAACAAATTGAATATTCAAGGTGAGATTGAAGAGACAATAAAAAGAATTACAGGGGAAGATGAAATTGAATTAAATGCTTCTGGAAGAACCGATGCAGGAGTTCATGCTTTCGGACAAGTTGCTAATTTTAAAACTAATTCTAATATTCCAATAGAGAAAATACCAATAGCACTAAATACATATTTAAAAAAATCAGTAAGAATACAGAATGCAGAAGAAGTAGATGAAAATTTTCATAGTAGATTTAATTGTAAAGAGAAAACATATAGATATGTGATAAATAATTCGGAGTATGGTACTGCAATATATAGAAATATGGAATATTGCTTTTCACAAAAATTAGATGTTAATGCTATGAAAAAAGCTGTAAAGTATTTTGAAGGAGAACATGATTTTAAAGGATTTAAAGCAAGTGGAACTTCATCAAAGAGTAGCATAAGAACTATATATAAGGCAGAGGTAACAAAGGATGGAGATAGAATATATATAGAACTTACTGGAAATGGTTTTTTATATAATATGGTAAGGATAATCTCAGGAACCTTACTAGAGGTTGGACTTGGGAAAATAGAACCTGATGAGATACCAGATATTATAGAGGCAAAGGATAGAAAAAGGGCTGGTAAAACGCTACCACCACAAGGATTATATTTAATGAATGTAAAATATAAATAATAAAGGAAACAATAATTTGTAACTAATTATAAACATATGCATATTATATATAAAGACTTTGATTTAAAGGAGTTACAAATATATGAGTAATTTATTATTGTTATTATTTGCTTTGCCAATTGCTACGATTATATTGGCGAGTGTTTTAGAAACTATTTTACACAGCCCGATAAAAGTGGCTAGTGTGTTTTTTGCTATATATCTGATTGTGGCTTTTGCAGCTTTTGATGCTACATTCTTAATTTTTGCGATTATATATACCATTCTTGCTTTCTTATCTGCTGTTGTTACAAGGTTTGTTATAAGGCTTATAAATAGTGATAACAATGATGATGGCAATACAACGGACAATTCTACTACTGTTAATACAGTAAATACTACTATAAATACGCAAAATATGCCAGAAACGTCTTGTGGATGCAATAATTCACGTGGATATAGTAATACAAGGTTTAGGAGATTTTAAAGTAAGTCTAAATTAAATAAATCAAAATTGTGTATAAAGAGATAAATATATAATGCAGCAAATATTCCTTGTAATAATTTCCCAATGATATATGGTTTTATAGAAATGTTTGCTTCAGATACAATGCTAAATACTTGAAGAACAACTGATATTCCTCCAAAACCTAATAGAAAAGCGCAAATTATTATGTTAATAGAGATTGCTTTTTCTGGAATGGAGGATATTAAATTTACTCCATTTGTAAGTTCAATAATTCCGCTGATAAGTCCTGAAGAAAATTCAGGATTTATATTTAACACATCAAATAATGGCTTAATAAATTTACATAGTAAAAGTAAGAGACCACTACTATTTATAATTGAAATTATAACACTAAAAAGTACAACAAAGCCACCGATTAGAATGATAGTATGAGTTGCACTTGTAATACTGGCTCCCATAATTTTACCTAGGTCTGTAAAAGCTATATTTTTTGAAGAAAAATTGTGAGATGATGATATTTTTCCCCCTATATTTGAATAAGTAAAAGTAGGGGGATTTTTGTTTTTCCAAAATCTAAATAGAATTCCAACAGTGATACATGCTAGTATATGTGTAATGAGAAGCAGTAAACCAATTTCTGTATTACCAAATAGTGAAATTCCAACAGTTCCGATTATAAATAATGGACCAGAGTTATTGGTAAATGCCAAAAGACGTTCTGCTTCAACAGAACTCACAATTCCTTCTTTTTTAAATTTAGAGACTATTTTTGCACCAGTTGGATAACCACTAATTATTCCCATAATAAAGGGGAAAGAACCTTCTCCAGGGACGTTAAATAATGGTCTCATTAAAAAATTCAAATAAGAACCAAGTAAAGGTACTACATTTGTATAACTCAATAATTCTGTTGCAATGAAAAATGGAAATAAAGATGGGACAACAGCGTTTGCCCATAATGAAAGTCCAGTTTTTGCAGCAGATAAATTTGATTTTGAAAATATCACAAGTGATATTGTAAATAAAATAAAAATTATTGATAATAAATTTTCTTTAATCGAAAATATAATAAATTTAACACTTCTTTTTTTCATACTTAAATTTATATTGTAAATAAAATAAAAATATGATATACTTTTCGTGGAAATGGGAGGAAAATAAATAATGCAAGATAAATATAATTTAACGAAGAAACAGAATATATTTTTGGCAAAGAGAAATTTGGTAGACAATATTTATGCAAATGCCAGAATGGAAGGAATTAATATAACTTTCCCACAGACTCAAACAATATTAGAAGGAGTAAATGTTCCAGAATTAAAGCTAGATGAAATACAATGTATATTAAATTTAAGAGATGCTTGGAAATATGTTATAAATAATATTGATGAAAAATTTGATATAGATTTTATTTGTAAAGTAAATGAATTTGTGGCAAGAAATGAAAGCCTTTCGTGGGGAACTCTTAGAAATCGGGAATGTGCACATAACAGGAACGGATTATATTCCGGAAATTCCAAATGAAGAAAAAGTGAAAGAAGATATAAATAGAATTATACAAATAGAAAATGCTACTGAAAAAGCAATAGAGTATATGCTATATGGTATGCGAACACAACTATTTTGGGACGGAAACAAGAGAACAAGTACTATTTGTGCAAATAAAATTATGATAGAAAGTGGAGTGGGAATAATTAAAGTACCAGACAATAAGCTAGAAGAATTTAATATTTTACTTTCAAATTTTTACAGTACAAATGATAAAGTTAAAATAAAACAATTTATATATGATAACTGTATTGATGGTATTATATTTGATAATTAAATAATAAAAAGAAAGGAATTGAAGTATTATGGTAGTAATTGGTTGTGATCATGGAGGATACAAATTAAAAGAGGAAGTAAAAAGATATTTAGAAGAGACAGGAATTGAAGTCGAGGATGTTGGAACATATTCAGAGGAGAGTGTTAATTATCCAGAATATGCTGCTAAGGTAGCAGAGAAGATTTCTTCTAAACAGGCTGATACAGGAATATTAATATGCAGATCTGGAATTGGAATGGCAATGGTAGCTAATAAATTTAAAGGTGTAAGATGTGCACCATGTTATCAAGAGACAACTGCCAAATTTTCAAGAATGCATAACAATGCAAATGTATTAGCCCTTGGAGCTGATTATGTTACAGTAAATGAAGCTATTTGTATTGTTAGAATGTTTTTAGCTACACCTTTTGAAGGTGGAAGACATGAGGAGAGAGTTAATTTAATTAATGAAATAGAGAATAAAAATATGAAGGATTGATGTAAGGTTGAAAAAATAATTATAATTAATTTTTTCCAACCAGATTTGTGCCTTGAGAAAGGGATGTGATAAATATGGAAAAAAAACGAGTTTTAACGGGAGATAGACCAACTGGGAAGTTACATATAGGTCATTATTTTGGTTCTTTAAAAAATAGAGTAAAAATGCAAAATGAGGGTATATACGAGCCTTATATATTAATTGCTGATGTACAAGCGTTAACAGATAATTTTAATAATCCAGAAAAGGTTAGAAGGAATGTAAGAGAAGTTGCTATGGATTATTTATCTGTAGGGATTGACCCTGAAAAAACAACTATATATATTCAATCAATGATACCTGAAACAGCAGAACTTACAGTGTATTATTCAAATTTAGTTACGATTGCACGATTAGAGAGAAATCCAACTGTCAAGACAGAAATAGCACAGAAAAAAGAGTTGTTTGGTGAAAGTGTAACTTATGGATTTTTAGGATATCCTGTAAGTCAGGCTGCAGATATAACTACATTTGGAGGGGCTTTAGTACCTGTTGGAGAAGACCAATTACCACTAATTGAGCAATGTAGAGAAATAGTGAGAAAATTTAATAGCATTTATGGTGAAATTTTGATAGAGCCTGAGGCTGTCTTATCTAACACTAAAAGAATAAAGGGCTTAGACGGTAATGATAAAATGGGAAAATCTTTAGGAAATGCTATTTACTTATCTGATTCAGTGGAAGAAATAAATAAGAAGGTTATGAGTGCAGTAACAGATCCAAATAGAATAAAAAAAGACGATTTGGGAAATCCTGATATATGTATGGTTGAATATTATCATAAATTGTTTAGCACAGATGAAGAGGTTAAAAATGTGTGTGAAGAGTGCAAAAAAGGGTTAAGAGGTTGTGTTGCTTGTAAGAAACAATTAGCTCAAAATATAAACAAAGAATTATCTCCAATAAGAGAAAAAAGAAAATATTATGAGGAACACCCAGAAGAAGTTGATAGGATTTTAATAGAGGGTACAAGACGTGCAAGAGAAGAAGCTAAAAAAACAATGAAAAAAGTAAAGAAAGCTATGAAATTAGATTATTTTGAGGAAGAACAATAAGATAAAATAATGATTTGATTTAAGGAGGAAAAATGGGGATTTTTAACAGAAAATCAAAAAGGGAACAAAAGGAAGAAAAAAGACAAAGGAGTGTAGTGAATCATTGGAATCAATATTCATTAGATGGAGAAAATGAAATTTTATTATATGGAGTATCGGATAAAGGACAAGTAACACATAGAAATGGAGAAAAAACAAGATTAAAAATGGCAAGAATTATAAAAAATAGGATTGGTGATGCTGTTTTTGGCGATGAAGCAAGCTATATTGCTTTTGAATTACCAGAAGATGTGGAATTAAGCGAAGACATCATACATATGGTAATGACACAATTTGACCAAGAAAGTATGATGAAGAATGAAAGAAGTTACTACTTAGGAAGATTGGTGCAAGACCAAAGGATGTATGGTTTTGGAAACAAGAGTGTTGCCATTGAAACCTCAGTAAGGAAGATTGTTGCTGAAACGGATAGAGAAAGAGCTGAACAAATAAAAAGAAATAATGAAGAAAATGCAAGATTAGAAGCATCAAGAGCAGAAGAATTTAGAAAAAAAGCAAGAGCAGATGCGGAAGCTTATAATGAAGAAATGATGAGAGAAAGAGCAGCTAGAAAAGCAGAACCGTATTTACGTAATACGGGTCCATTAAATGCAAAAGGAAATTATGATGGTATCAATCTTAAAACTGGAGATATATTGAGATTGAGGGCGGTACAAAAAGTAGGAAAAGATGGAAGCGGAACATACCTTTATTCTACATATGTAAATTCAACTTTTAATGAATATGATGCTGAGATGTTTTATGATGGAGAGCCAGCGGGTGTACCAGTATGTTTTACATTAGATAAAAGATTAGAAGACATTGTTAAAGAAGGAAATATAGAAGAAATTCGTGCAGTGTTAACTTTGTTATCAAGTGTAGAAAATTTTCAAAATAGAGGAGAATTAGCATATATTGGAGGAATTAACAGAAATAATCATATTTTAATGCCCAATATTGTGGATGGACAATTATTAGATATGGGAAGAACTGATAATTATGGGCAAAGCGGATATAATCAAGGAAAACTTACAGGAGAATATTTTCCATCAACTGCAATTGGTATGAAGATTAAAGCTATGCAGGAGGAATATGCAAGACGATATCAAGAAAAACAAGAACAAATAAAAAGAGAACAAGGAAAAAGAGGAGAGTAACATGTTTACTGATTATGCAAAAATAACAATTAAGTCTGGTAATGGCGGAAATGGAGCAATAACTTTTAGACGTGAAAAATATGTTGCTGCTGGTGGACCAGATGGTGGAGACGGTGGAAAAGGTGGAAATGTATATTTTATTGTTGATAAAAATATGAATACGCTCATAGATTTTAGATATAAGAAAAAGTTTAATGCTGAAAATGGACAAAATGGAAGCGGAGGAAATTGCTATGGTAAAAGTGGGGAAGATTTATATGTAAAAGTTCCACAGGGTACTATAGTAAAAGATGTGGAAACTGATAGAGTTGTTGCAGATCTTTCTGAATTAGGACAAGTTGAATTAATTATACCAGGTGGAAGAGGAGGAAAGGGAAATGCTCATTTTGCAACTGCAACACGTCAGGCCCCAAGATTTGCCCAAGATGGTGAAAAAGGAATTGAGAAAGAAGTGATATTAGAATTAAAATTACTAGCAGATGTAGGCTTATTAGGATATCCAAATGTTGGAAAATCAACATTTTTATCTGTTGTTACTTCTGCAACTCCTAAAATTGCCAATTACAATTTTACAACTATTAATCCAAATTTAGGTGTTGTTAAAACAGAGTATGGAGATAGTTTTGTAATTGCAGATATACCAGGAATTATAAAAGGAGCCAGTGAGGGAGTCGGATTAGGAATTCAATTTCTAAGACATGTTGAAAGAACAAGAATTTTATTGCATTTTATCGATGTGTCTGATTTAGCACAATTTGAACCTGTCGAGAGCTATTTTAGTATAAATAATGAATTAGAAAAATACAGTAAAAAATTAGCTAAAAAGAAACAAATAATAGTAGCTACTAAGATTGATTCAATGCAAGATGATGAGAAAATTAAAAAATTAGAAGAGTTAGCTAAAAAGCAAAATGTGAATTTATTTAAAATCTCTTCAGCAACTGGAGATGGAGTAAAAGAACTAATACAATTTGTATCTAAAGAATTGAAAAAACTGCCAAAAGAGGAGTTGGTTGAAGAGGAGAGATTAATATATACATTAGAAGATAAAAAAGATGAATTTGAGATTAAAAGAGAAAATGGAGAATATTTAGTCAGTGGACCAGCAGCTGAAAGGTTAATTGGAAGAGTGAATATCCAAGATAGAGAATCAATGCATTATTTCCACAAACAATTAATAGAATTAGGTATAGAGGATAAGTTAAGAGAAATGGGAGTAAAAGAAGGAGATAGGGTTAAAATTTTAGATTGGTATTTTGATTGGATAAATTAAGCCAGCAAAAGAACAGTAAGGGCACGGCGTACCGTGCCCTTATAACAGTGTAAACTAGCATCCACAGCCGTTATTGCCGTTACCACAACAGCAGAATATTAATATGATTAGGATTATTATCCAGCAGCAATCGCCACCGAAACCAAATCCGCCGCATCCTCCGCCACAACATCTATTCTCTGGCATGAAAATTCACCTCCTTGAACAAAAAGCTAAAAATGGAAACAATAATACTAATTAAGTATTAGTTGCAACAACATCTATTGCCACAACCGCAACAGAATAGTAGTAGGAATAAAATAATGAACCATAAAATTTCACTATTATTTGAGCAACAACAATTGTTCATTTCTTAAAACCTCCTATAAAAAAATGTTTTCAAATCATTTGTTATGTTATATAATATTCATGAATGGGAAAATGGTTACAGGTTATAATTTGCTAATTTAAACTCTGTTATGGTTAATGAGGAATATGCAGTATTTATAAAATAATGAAAGGAGACATAAAATGTTATGAAAAAATATAAGATAGCTGTTGTAGGTGCAACAGGAGTGGTAGGACAAATGATGAGGCAGGTATTGGAGGAAAAGAAGCTGCCAATATATGAATATGTATTTTTTGCATCAAAGAAATCTGCAGGGAAAATAATAAAATTTATGAATAAGGAATATGAAATTAGAGAGTTAGATGAGAATTCATTTGATGAACATTTTGATTTCGCATTATTCTCAGCAGGAGGAGATACATCAAAAAAATATTCTCCGTTAGCTGCTAAAAATGGTTGCATTGTAATTGACAATAGTAGTGCATTTAGAATGGATGAAGATGTGCCATTGGTTGTACCAGAGGTAAATCCAGAAGATGCAAAAAAACATAATGGAATAATAGCTAATCCAAATTGCTCTACAATCCAAGCTGTAGTGGCGCTAAAACCATTAGATGATAGATATAAAATAAAAAGAATAGTGTATTCTACATATCAAGCTGTATCAGGAGCAGGGATTCACGGAATTAATGATTTGATAAATGGAATAAAATGTTTTAATGATGGCAAAGAGTATAAACTTGAAAAATTTCAATACGAAATTTTTAACAATTGTCTGCCTCAAATAGATGTATTTTTGGATAACGGTTATACAAAAGAAGAGGAAAAAATGATTAATGAGACAAGAAAAATATTGCATAGACCAGAGTTGAAGATAACAGCAACGACTGTAAGAGTACCGGTGCTTAATTCTCATAGTGAGTCTATTAATATAGAATTTGAAAATGAATTTAATGAAAAGGAGCTACTGGAGACATTAAAGCAATCAAAGGGAATAATTGTTCAAGATGATATAAAAGAAGAGATATATCCGCTAGCAACAAAAGCTACAGGAACTGATGATGTTTATGTTGGAAGAGTGAGAAGAGATTTTAGTGTAGAAAATGGAATTAATATGTGGGTAGTTGCAGACAATATAAGGAAAGGTGCAGCAAGTAATGCTATACAAATTATGGAGCATTTAATTAATTTAGAAGTTAGAAATTAGATATTGTGATATTTTATGAAAATTCACTTAACTAATGTGGAAGATGATTGTTTTCAAGAGAAATCTATGATATAATAATACAATAATATTAAAGAGAAGGTTGAATATTATGGCAAAACGAAAGGCAAGAAGAAAAAATAGAAGAATCAAATTTAGTGAACAAAACTATGTGGAGAAAAATTATATACAACATGGAAAGGCAGTAATTCCAGTGAAATTAGATAAAATTGAAGATTTATATATGAAACATGATTATAAACAAATGGAATTATCAGATTCAGTCTGTGACTATATAGAAGAAATAGCATATATAATTCCTATTCAAAAAGACATTGTATTAGAGATACATTGTCCAGAAATTAGTGAAGAAACTCAAGAAAGGGCGAAGAAAGCTATTAAAAATAATTATGCAATGGAGATTGATGACAATGATTATGATATGAGTGTCGTAAATAAGAAATCATTAGGATTGGCGATAGTAGGAATTATATTACTTATAGTTCAATGTTTGTTAGAAAGATTTTTGGGAGAGGTAATTTCCAATTTTTTATGTGTTATATGGTGGGTAGCAATATGGGATATGATAGAGCTACAAATTCTAGATAATGAAGAAATCAAATGGAAAAGGCTAAATAATTTACAATTATATGATAGTGTAATTAAATTTGTATTTGATGAAACTGAAACAGAAGAAAAAAGATGACGAGCAGAACATTGAAAGGAATGAAGCGTAGATGGAAAATCAATATGATGTAATAATAGTTGGAGCAGGACCAAGTGGAGTATTTACTGCATATGAATTAATACAATTAGGATTAAATAAAGATAAAAAGATTTTAATGATAGAACAAGGCAAGAGAGTAGAAAATAGAAATTGCCCGATTGAAAAAGTTGGCAAATGTGTAAAATGTAAGCCATATTGTAGTATAACAAGTGGATTTTCTGGTGCAGGAGCATTTTCAGATGGAAAATTAACATTGCCTAATAAAGATGATGACCATATTGAAGTTGGAGGAAGTTTACAAGAGTATTTGGGTGTAGAGAAGACGAAGGAATTAATGTTTTATGCAGACGATGTCTATTTGAAATTTGGTGCAGATACGAAAGTAGAAGGATTAGAAAATTTAGAGGAAATAAAGAAGATTTCAGATAGGGCTAAAGAAAATGGAATTTTATTATGCAATTGTCCAATTAGGCATTTAGGAACAGAAAAAAGTCATGCGCTATATGGAAAAATAGAACAATATTTACTGGAAAATAATATTGAGATAATGTTCAATACCAATGTAAGAGATTTGATAATAGAAGAAAATAAGGTTAAGGGAGTAGAGATTGAAAAATCTGGAGTCTCTGAGGAAAGCAGAAAATTATTCTCTGATACAGTAGTACTTGGTATAGGAAGAAAAGGTGCAGAATGGCTTGCTGAAATGTGCGAAAAGCATGAAATAGAAAACCAAGCTGGTGTAGTAGATATTGGAGTGAGATATGAATTACCAGATGAAATAATGAAAGACGTTAATAAATATATGTATGAAGGAAAATTTGTAGGATATTTACCTCCATATGGAGATAAGGTAAGAACATTTTGCCAAAATCCAAGTGGATTTGTAGCAAATGAGGTATATGATAATAATTTAACACTAGTAAATGGACATTCATATAAAGATAGAAAAAGTACAAATACAAACTTAGCATTATTAGCTTCACATCATTTTAATAATCCATTTAAAGAACCAATAAAATATGGTATGAATATTGCAGAAAATGCAAACCAATTAGGAAAAGGAAATGTTTTAGTACAAAGATTAGGAGATATTTTAGCTGGAAAACGTACATGGCAAGAGGAATTAGAGAAGAATAGTGTAGTACCGACATTAAAGACTGCAATAGCAGGTGATATTACATATGCAATAGGGTATAGAACTATGGTGGATATACTTGAATTTATAAAAGCAATGGATAAAGTAATATCAGGATTTGCACATCCAGATAATTTACTATATGCGGCAGAAATAAAATTCTATTCAAATCAATTAATAATAGATAATAATTTTAAGACAAGTGTTGAAGGGTTGTATTCAATAGGAGATGGAGGCGGATTGACAAGAGGTTTAATAATGGCATCAGCAAGTGGAGTACAGATGGCACGTGTTTTAGCGAAAGATGTAACAATCAAATAAATATCCCCTAACTGGGGGATATTTATTAATCTATTGTAGTAGAAGTTCTGCCAGTTCCAACCACATTCTCTTGTAATGAACGCCATGTATTGCATCCAACAATACCATCTGAAACCAAACCACGGCTACTTTGATACGCTCTAACAGAGGAATCAGTTTTTGAACCAAAAATGCCATCTAGACCTCCAGTTGTAAAGCCTAAAGTATTTAAATTATCTTGCAGAATTAAAACATAAACACTTAAGCTACCTTTTTTTAGTGTAGGATATCCACCAGATGAACATGCAGGAGGTGATTGTCTTCTATCAAAATGTACCCATGTAGGAGAAATAGAAACAGGTTCAATATATGACCATACACCAGAGTTTATTGCACTGTTTCTTAATGCTGCTCTTTGTGCATTAGTCCAAAGTTGAGCAACATCAAAAGCTGTTCCTGCATAATGTTGAGATTGACCGAGAATGACCACCCTCCCAAGGTCTTTTAAAAGCAAACCCCACAGGAATAGGACCTCCCCATAGATATCTTTGCGTATTCCACGCTTGCATTACTCGTTTAGTAGTCCATAAAGTAGAACTATTACTAGAGCCTCTAAATTCCCTTACTAATAATGTAGAATTAGAGTTATAAGGCATAGCAGAATTTTCATCTCTATAATAAGTTTCAAATCTATCTGTATCATTATTATAAACTAATATTTTCGCCATAATTATTAAAATCCTTCCTTAGAAATATATATTATATTATATGCAGGGGCACGGTGTACCGTGCCCAATGAAAAAAACAGAAAATTACATTTATAGAGATGAAAAACATTGTAAAAGAAATGGAATTACGATATAATATGAATAGATAAAGAATAAGTCAATATTTTAGATAGTGGAGAAATAAATAATGGAAAAAGTAGGAGTATTTTTAAGTAGAATGCAACCAATACATAATGCACACTTATGGATGATTGAAAATGCATTAAAAGAGAATGATAAGGTTTTGGTAATTATAGGAAGTGCAAATAAAAGTAAAACTAAAAGAAATCCCTTTGGGATTGAGTTAAGGAAGTACTTAGTAAAAGAAGCATTAAAAGAAAAATTTGGAACAGATTATGAAGAAAAAATCAAAGTAATTGAATTGTCAGATTGGTCTTCAGAAGAAAATAATGATGACCAAGAATGGGGAAGATTAATTTACTATAATGTGGTTTCAGCGATGTATGTAAAGAAATTTTCATATTATTGTTCTGAGGAACCTGATTTAATTAAAGGTTGGTTCGAAGATGAATTAAAAGAAAGAATTAACTTTAAATTTTTTTCAAGAAAAAATGAATTTAACGGATTATCGGCGACCAAAATCAGAGAGGCAATTTTAAAAGACGATATAGAGTATATAAAAGAATATTGTCCAACATGTGTATTTAAACAAAG
>CAZWIF010000014.1:3545-20896 GCA_964634355.1 uncultured Clostridium sp. | reverse complement strand
ATTTTCAACTCTTAAAATTTCCATGATTAAAAGCTCCTTTCTCTATTTACAAATCCATTATATTACACCCAATGTTACAAGTAAGTTACTTTTTAAAAAAATTTTGAACAAATCGGAAATCCTTAATATGCAATGCATTTTAACTTCCATGTATGGCTTTTCGTAAATTTGTTCTGACACGAATGGTATAATGGTATCGATGAAAATCCAAATATTTCCATAAAGGAGTGGTGTAATAAGTAGGATTCAAAAATTTTGAAACTTGGAAAAACCAAGCTAAAGAAAAAATTAATCAAATGAAAAAAGGCAAACTTAATGAAAATGAAGTTTATGAGTGAATTTTAAAGAATAAATAATACAAATCGAATAAATATACTGGCATATCAGATATAATTAATATGTCCAATATGTCAGTATATTTTTTTATTTCAATTTTAATACATAGTAAAAGTACCTTCACCTTTTTGAATAGTAATTGTATATCCAAATGAACTATAATCTATTGTCATCATAACTAATTTTCCAGCATCGTTAGAATTTCTATTAATACTATTTTTAAAGTTTTATTCATGTACTTCCCCCTATCCAAAATAAAATATTCCAAAAATTATCAATGCTATTAGCCAACTAAGAATTATAAACGAAACTATATATTTAGCCTGTTTCTTTATTTTATTAATAGTTTTTTCCCTCCATACATATTATAAATTATACATTAAAAATTTCAATAGCATATGTTTTCATTTTCAATATCACATGAAATAAACCTAATGATGTGTTTCCAAATTTGTAGAATTAGTAGAAGTCGTATTTTCAAAAAAAGTATTATTAGTTGTAGTATTATTTGAATTTGTCTGATTATTTGTAGTATTTGAATTTATTGTATTTGTGCTTTCATTTGTAGTAGTGTTGCTTGTATTACTCTGACTAGAATTTGTTACTGTATTATTAATTTCTTGATTAGTATCTTCTTGTTCATCAATGCTCGGAGTTACAACATTTTCTTCTATTATATTATTTTCCTCACTTTGAGTTTCCTCTTGAACTACTGTATTTTGAGTTTTCTTTTTGCTATTAGTCGAAGTGTGTATAGTACAAGTCTCTGGTGCAGTTCCCTTTAAAAAATACTCCTCATATGTATCTGTACAAGTACTATTAGCTAGCTTTCCTGTAGAACCACAAATTGTATATGTTTTAATATTACTTGGTTTTTCAAAGCTTTTACCTTTTAAACTAGAATGAATATCCTTCATTACACTAGCCCAAATCAATGAAGCTGGATTTTGACTACCATAGTTTATAGTCTCGTTTATATCAAAGCCATACCATGTAACTGCTGTATAGTATGAGGTAAAGCCACATAACCATCTGTCATAATTCTCATTAGTAGTACCTGTTTTAGCTGCAACTTCCATGTTAGAAATACTGCAATTTGTAGCAGTTCCAGAAGAGCCTGTAACAGGCTGAGTAAGTAATTCCTTTACTATATATGCTGTTTGTTTAGAAAAAACTTTTTTTGTTTTTTGCCTTGTTTTGAAAACTACTTTACCAGGAGCTGTCTCAACTTTTGTATAAAACGTAGGCTCTACATAGACTCCATCATTTGCAATAGTTGCATATGCTGCTGCTGTTTCAAGAGGTGTCATTCCTTGACTTAACCCTCCTAGTGCAAGAGACAAATTTTCATCATTATCGGTTAAAGTTGTAACACCCATTTTCTTCAAATAACTTAATGATTTCTTAGGAGTCAATAATTCCATCATATAAACAAACGGTATATTTTGCGATGACTCCACTGCTCTTCTTACAGTGATATTTCCTAAATAACTACCATAATCTACTGGGCTATATCCCTCATCACTTCCGTCATCAAAAGTCGTTTTACTATCGTCAAGAACAGTTGCTGCTGTTATAATCTTCTCTTCTATACATGGTGCTAGTATAGCTATCGGCTTTATTGCAGAACCTGTCTGTCTTTTAGCTTGAGTTGCTCTGTTAAATCCTCTTGAAGTTGTTTTTTTTCCAAGACCACCGAACACATCCTACAATATCTCCTGTAGAATGATCTATAATTAC
The DNA here is from genome assembly GCA_964634355.1 of uncultured Clostridium sp. Taxonomy (GTDB): domain Bacteria; phylum Bacillota; class Clostridia; order TANB77; family CAG-508; genus CAKPSH01. The sequence goes on along the minus strand of CAZWIF010000014.1, from coordinate 18,820 downwards.
CATGGCAGCTTGTGATGTTGTTTTATTGTCTGAACTAGATGTCAGAATATATTTACTTCTATCAAATTCCTCTTCCATTGTTTCTTGAATGTCTGTGTCCTGTGTGCTATATATTGTTAGATTTGCCATAAACAAATAGTTTTCAGCAAAGGTTTCTGTAATATTTTTACTATCAGCAATATCTGAAATTAATTCTGATATTAAAGCATCTGTGTGATATGAATAAATCACATTATTTTGAACATCTATATCTCCTCTTTTAAAATTAAGCCCAGACTCAACTTCTAGTTTTGCCTCTTCATATTCTCCTTCAGTTATATATCCAAGTTCCAACATTTTTGATAATACTGTAAATGTTCTATTTTCAATTTTTTCTGAATTATCCTCATCTCTAAAAGGATTATAGGAATTTGGGGAATTGTTTATTCCTGCCAAATAAGCACATTCCGCTAAACTTAATTCTGAAACTGATTTATCAAAATAATACTCTGCTCCCATTTGAACTCCATATATATTAGGTCCAACGTAAATAATATTTAAATATGCTTCTAATATTTCATCTTTAGTCAATAAAACTTCAAGCATCAGTGCTTTAGTCCATTCGTCCACTTTCCTTGAAATTGTGGAATCGGTATTTCCTGTTAAATTTTTTACTAATTGTTGGGTTATGGTACTTCCACCAAAAGAAGCATTTCCAAAAGATATTATATAATTTAGAGTTGCAGCAGCAGTCCTTTTAACATCAATTCCTATATGACTATAAAATCTTTGGTCTTCTATTGCAACATAAGCATTTATTAAATTATCAGGCATCTCCTCCATAGAAACATTATCTCGATTTCTCTCTGTTCCTATTTGCTCAATTACATTTCCACTACTATCTACCACCGTAGAAGGCATGTTTTGTATCATCTCTTTTGCTAAATTCCTGAAGCGAAATAATGACACCATAAGATTTATAAAACATATAAGCAATATAATTACAATAATTATTAATGTAAATTTAATAATTTTTTTCTTTTTATTTTTTTGTCTGGTTTTTTTTATAGATTCTTCTTGTGTCAAACCATCTGAAGGTTTATTTTTGTTACTAGTTCTATTCATATTAACAAACATTCCTTTCTGTAACAAATATCATGTGAAAAATTTTTCAATAATATTTTCACATTAATCAACCCTTTATAATTCCTTTCTATTGTATCATAACAATTATATGACAGTCAATTTGTACCGTTTCATGTTTATGGAAAGAACAAATCGGAAAGCCTTAATATACACTTCATTTTAACTTTCCTGTATGGCTTTCCGTAAATTTGTTCTAGCGCCGAATTTCTTGAAAAGAAATTCGTGTGCATCTTGTCGCGAAGCATTATTATATAATAAAGGGAATTTATCCCTTTATCTCAACATTCGCTGTCATTCCTATCATAATATCTCCATCATTTTCAAATTCCACTGTAACAGTAAACTTTCCATTGCTTGCTGTACTACTTATATTCGTAACATTACCTGTTAATACTTTATCATCATATGCTGTAATTTCTATTGTAGCTTCTTGCCCCAAACTAATTTTGTCTATTTTCGTTTCATCTACTTTAAATTGAACCATTAAAGCATTATAAGATGATATCTGTATATAATGCTCGTTAGTACATTGTCCCTCTTCATCTGGTATGTTTATTTTAGTAATAACACAATCATAAGGTGCAGTCAAATATGTTCCATTTGTATATTGTAAAATATATTCTCCTGCTTCGACTAGTTGATTGGTCTGTACATAACTTTCCTCTAAATAATACGTAGAATGTAACTCTATATTTTCTGTCAAACTAGAACTTACTTCTGCCGTGGTGTTCACTATCGTTGTGGTAGTACTTGTAGTAGATGTAATACTATCAGAACTATCTATTGTTTCACTTACATCAAAGTTCATATTGTCAAAAGTTTCATTACTATCCTCTGTAAAATAGAAATATAACATAATAATTAAAATAATCAATAATACAATAATAATAAGTATTCTAATATCAATCTTTTCTTTCACTTTAATCTCCCTTCCTAGGCACTTTTAGTTACATATATTCTATAACTTCTTACATTTCCATTTTCTGCTGTTACGGAAATTAAAATTTTATTTGTCCCTTCACTTAAATCTTCATTTCCATATATACAAATCGTTGCTGAACTATCCTCTGCAGTAGCTGTAATATCTAATTCATTTACATCACTATCTATTGTCATAAAATAAGTTGTATTCTCTTTTGAAAATTCTCTATTTAAAGTATAATCACCGACTATTAATTCACTTAAATAATTATTATCTGAACCATTATAGGTAACTGTATTTTGGCTATTTACTGATGTTGTATTTGTTCCAGACTGTCTTACATTTGAAAAAGTCTCAACTTGTGATGTTACTTTTTCATCATTAGCCATCTGTGAATAATCCACATTATCTACTTGTTGATTTTCTTCATCCTCATCATTTTCTTCTACAATTGTTATTTCTATCTCTACGGTTTCTTGCTCTTCTTCATTTTCAGCATTTGTTATAATAGCTATAAATTCTATTGTATCATTTACCTGTTTATTTTTTGGTACTTCATAATATAAAATTATTTTGCTTAAATTAGAGGTTTCTTTGTCTATCTCTATTGATATCTCATTACCACTTGTTTCTACCTTAACTTCATCCTCTGCTTCAATGTTATCAATTTCTTCGTTTGAGGTTAGCACAAATATTGATTTATTATATTTGATTTGATCTATATTGATTGTCATTTCTATAGTATCATTTTTTGTAACCTCTAATTTAGATATTTCAAAAAAGTCGATTTCATTATTGTTTTTTTCTGTCAATTCTATAGCATATGCATATGTAATAGGTATTAACAATACAATTAATGATAATATAGTAGCAGTGATTTTTAAATTCCTTTTCATATAAATTCCTCCTCTTATAATGATTTTTCAACGGGCAGAGGCAAGCCATGTATCTACCTAATCCGTATGTAATGCTTCGATTGGATTTAATTTAGAAGCCTTGTTTGCTGGGAAAATTCCGAAAACAATACCAATCAATGCACTTGATGAAAACGCTATCAAAACTATTGAAACACTTGGACTAAATGTATAACCCATTTGTCCTAATACAGTTCCAACTCCTAAACCAAATGCAACTCCTATTATCCCTCCTAACAGGCATAAAACCAGTGCTTCAATCAAAAATTGCATCAATATATCTATCCTTTTGGCTCCTAATGCTTTTCTAATTCCTATCTCTTTAGTTCTTTCAGTAACAGATACTAGCATTACATTCATAACTCCAATTCCACCTACAATCAAAGAAATACTTGCAATACCTCCTAATAATAGAGCTAAAGTATCATTTATATTCTCCATTGTTTCCAACATAGAATCCTGTGAAGACACACTGAAATCATCTGTTGTAATTCCTAAAGTAGAAGTTATATAATTTTCTATCAATGTTGTTGTAGTATCAATTAAATCTTCATCAGAAACTTCAATATATAAACTATCAATACTTGTATCACTGCCTAAATACTTTGCTGTTGTAAATGGAATAATAATCATATCATCTACATTACTTCCCATTGAACTTCCTACTGCTGTTAGAACTCCAATTACAGTATAATTATCTCCATCTATCTTTATACTCTGTCCTACTGGACTGCTCAAACTAAACAATGTTGTTGCCATATCATTTCCAAGCAAACACACTTTGCTATTATTTTCCAAGTCTATTTCAGAAAGTAATCTTCCACTACTAATTGTAAGATTAACTACATCCATGTATGAACTTGTTGTTGCGATTATACTTGCTCTTCCGTGCCGTTGTATCTTCCCTTGTTACTGTAGAACTGACATTTTTATATGGAGCTACACTTTCGACATTAGAAATTTCTAGTAAATCATCTAACTGTGAATAGTCTAAAGTAGTATCACTTGATGTAAGGCTTAAAGTTAGGATGTTTGCTCCGAAGTGACTGCACCTGTGATGTTACCTCACTTGATGTTCCGCTTCCTATTCCAACTAATATAATAACAGATGCAATTCCTATAACTAAACCCAACATAGTTAACAATGACCTTAATTTGTTATTTACTATATTTTTTAATGAACCCTTTAAGATATTTATAAACTTTGTCATCTTCTCATCCTTTCTTGACTATCTTACTAAAAAATTAGTATATTAATGTTGATTTTTTTAGATTTCTTCAAATAATTGTCCATCTGCTATTCTAACCATCCTCTTTGCTCTTTTTGCCACATTAATATCATGGGTAATAATTATTATTGTCTGACCTTTATTATTTAATTCTTCTAATTCATTTATAATATCAACACTTGTCTTCGAATCTAATGCACCAGTCGGTTCATCAGCAAGTATTATCTCTGGATTACAAGCTAATGCTCTTGCTATTGCTACCCTTTGTTGCTGACCTCCTGATAATTGTGTTGGTAAATGGTGTTCCCTTCCTTTTAGCCCCACTTTCTCAAGTAACTCAAATGCTCTTCTTTTAGAACTTTCATTTGTCATACCTTGATATATCAATGGTATTTGTATATTCTCTACAGCTGTTAATTTTCCTAATAAATTAAAACTCTGAAATATAAATCCAATTTTATTATTTCTAATCTTAGCCAATTCATTTTCAGAGGCTTTACTTACGTTTTTTCCATCTAAAATATAGTCTCCACTATCAGGAACATCTAGTAATCCTAAAATATTCATAAGAGTTGATTTCCCTGAACCTGATGGTCCTACAATAGAAATGAATTCACCTTTTTCTACATTAAAATTCACATTATCTAATGCCCTTATGGTTTCTTCACCTAAGAAAAAACTTTTATTTATATTTTTCAAGTTTATCACTTTAATTCCTCCTAATCACCTGGCATACTAGGCATTGAATCCTCTCCTGATGCTCCTCCGCCTCTCATATTAGACATAGGCCTCATATCGTTACCGTCCATCATATCAGAGCCACCCATCATTCCTGAGCTTTCATTTGAACTATCACTACTTCTTATTGTACTTTGCTTTGTAGTTGTTATAACCTGTATAACTTCTCCTCCACTTAATCCTGATGTTATTTGTACATAATCATCATCTGATAATCCTGTTTGAATATCGACTTCTGTTGTTTCTCCATTCTCTACAACAATTACATATCTTCTATCTCCATTAATCTGAACTGCAGCAATTGGAACAGCAATTACATCTGTTAATTCTTCAATATTAATTGTACATGAAACTGACATCCCTATTTTTATATCTCCATCGTTTTCTAAGCTCACTTCTACTGAAAAAGTAGTTCCACTTGATGAATAAGTTCCAATCGAATCAATCTTTGATATCGTTCCTGTATATGTTTTACTAGAATCTGCGGTAAGTGATATTTCCACTTCTTGGCCTAGACTTATATAAGATATTTCACTTTCACTAATACTTAAACTAACTACCAAGTTTTCCAAATTTTGAATTTCTACATAATTGTTTGAAGTAGCTTTACTTGATGTTTCTGGAACAGAATAACTTGAAATAACACAATCATAAGGTGCTGTTAGATAAGTTCCATTTGTGTATTTTAAAATATTCTCGCCTTCTTTTACTGTATCATCTTCTTCAACACACATTGTTTCAAAATAATATGAAGTAGATAATTCTAGTATTTCTGTATTAGCCGTCTTAATTTCTCCAGAGCTAGTCAATGTTTTCTTAATAGTTTGAGTACTTACAGTAACCTCTTCTATTGTTGTTGAAGTTGTAGAAGTGTCTGTATTTAAACCAATTTGTCTACCTATAAAAAACGTTATTGTTCCTACAATCGCCATTAAAACCATTATCAATAATATGTTCTTTATCTTTTTCTTCATTACCATTATCATTCCTTCCTAAGTCCATCAACTTAGCCTTTTCTAGACATCCTCTTCACTTGTATTTGTTGTCTCATTATTATCTGTATCATTATCTGGACGTGTTCCACCTTTTCCTCCTTCTAGCATATCATCATCCATTGAAGGCATTTCTCCCCTCATGCTTCCTCTATCTCCCATTACGCTCTCTTCGGAATTTCCTTTCAAAACCAAAAATATACCTGTTGTAATAATTGCTCCTATTAAAATTCCTATTATTAACATTAAAATTTCTTTTTTCATAATTATAATCCTTCCTTTCTTTTACTTTATAAATAATATAATTTTCAAACATTAAATGAAAATTAAATTCTACTCTTACTTTTGTGAAAATTTTGTGAAAATGGGGACGGACTTTTTATTCATTATTGAAAATTCAATAATGAATAAAAAGTCCGTCCCCATTTTCATTTTCACGCCTATTTTTTTAATTTTACTTTAAAAGTGGTATATCCATTATTAGAACTAGCTGAAATTTTGCCATTATGATTTAATACGATATTCTTTGCAATAGCTAATCCTAGTCCATATCTATTCTCTTTTCTATTTCTAGCTTCATCCAAACGATAGAAACGTTCAAATATTTTTTCTTGTTCTTCCTTTGGTATAGGATTTCCCTTATTTGTTACATCAAATATGATTTCATTTTTTTCCATTTTAAGTGAAATTATAATTTTTCCATTTTCTTCACTATGTTTAATAGCATTATCTAGTAATATTGCTACCAATTGTTTTATTTGATCTGAATTACAATTAAAATATATGTTTTCTTTAATTTTAGTTTCAAACTTTATTTTTTTCTCATAAATTAATCCCTCAAATGTTAAACTAGAATTTTCAATCAATTTTGATAAATTATTTAATGTATACAAGTCCTTTTCAGCAGTATTTTCTATTTTTGATAAATCTAATAAACTTGTTATTAATCTATTCATTCTTTCCGTTTCGCTTTTTATATTATTAATCCATTTTTTCTGAAAATCATTTTCTAGTGCCTCTGAATTTGCTAGTATTACAGCTATCGGTGTCTTTAACTCATGTGATGCATCTGTAATAAATTGTTTTTGTTTTTCCATCGCCTCTATTGCTGGATTTATAATCCATTTAGTCAATTTGTTTGATACATATACAATTATTATTTCTAGCAAAACAAATATCAGAATAGATATTTTCAAATCATTTCTTAGGCGTATTTGGTTTGTACTATTATCAATTATAGTCAAAGTATTATTACCTTTAAAAGAGTATGCATAGGTTTCAAAAAATAAATTACCAATTTTGATTTCTTCTTTTTTAGAAGATGTTATAATCTCTTTTGCTTTTTCCTCTATCTCTTCTCCTACAACTCCCTCTTCTGTATGACTGATAATTTCTAAAATATTGTCATCATCATCAAATATTACAGTGTATATTTCTGAATCCATGAATATTTTTCTATATACAATCTCTTCGTCTTCTATTTCATTTTTTTCTTCTACTTCTTTCATGTCTGGTATTTTTGCCTGACCGAAAGCCCCCATTATTTCCTTTGTTTCATCCATTCTTGTTAGATTACTTCTGATTTCAGTTTTCTCTCTATTATAATTTTGATAATTAAATATAGTTAAAATACTAATCAAAAATATTGTTAATATTAATACAATCGTCCAAAAAACCTTGTTTTCCAAATTTTTCATTACTTCAATTATTCCTTTCTTGAAGTGAGATTTTCACACCTCTAGTCTATAACCCATTCCTCGTAATGCTTTAATATTTGCCTTTGACCCTATTGCCTTCATCTTTTTTCTAACAAAAGATATATACGCCTCTAAATTATTTGACTCTGCTTCACTATCCATTCCCCACACTTTATCATATATCTGCTCTCTTGAAAGAATTTGATTAGCATTTTTCATTAAATACTCTAATAATAAAAACTCCTTGCGAATTATATCAATCGACTCTCCTGTAGTTGTACATAATAAGTTTGAAGTTTTTTGATTTAATTGTAAATCTCCACTTTCAATATAATCTTTTTTCATAGATGGATTGTTACTTCTAAGCCATACATTTACTCTTGCTACTAATTCCTCTATATGGAACGGTTTAATTACATAATCATTTGCTCCTGTTTCAAATCCATTTAATCTATCTTCTAATTGTGATTTTGCTGTTAACATTATAACCTTTGCATCTATTTTGTTTTCCTTTATACCTTTTAAAACCTCAAATCCATTTAATTTGGGTAACATTACATCCAAAATGATTAAATCATATATATTAGTCAAACTATTTTCTAATCCTTCTTCTCCGTCTAACGAAATATCTACACTATAATTCTCTTTCCTTAACCTACTTGCTATTACATCTGCTAAATTAAACTCGTCCTCTATGATTAAAATTCTCATATTATCACCTTTTATATACTATCTTCTATACCTTAAATAAATATTAAATATATAAAAATATATCATAAAAATATGAATTATTCCACATTTATTGTAATTTCCGCAGGGTCATTTGTTACATGATAACGGTTCTTATATTTATTTACTATGAGAAAGCAAGATATATAAATAAAAATTGAGATTTTTCTTTTTATATGTTACAATTTATTTTATAGAAAATTAAAAGAATTTTTAGGAGGAATTAAAGTGAATGAATTAATTAAAAGGACAAAAAAAATTCCATTAAAATATTTACATATAGCCTTAATAATATTAGGAACTGTTTTTTTATCATTATCTGTATTTCATACCAATTTATGGTTCGATGAAAGTTATTCAGTAGGAATAGCAAATCACAGTTTTAAAGATATTTGGATCATTGGTGGAAATGATGTTCATCCTGTTTTATATTATTGTATATTACATATCCTAAATTTAATATTTGGAAACAATATACTAATATATCGACTTTTTTCGACTTTATGTATGGCTATTCTAGGAGTAATAGGCTTCACACATATTAGAAAAGATTTTGGTGAAAAAACAGGTTTTACATTCTCATTTTTAGCATTTTTATTTCCAGTAAACTTAGTCTATGCTGGCGAAATAAGAATGTATTCATTGGCTATGCTTTTGGTAACTTTAACTTCAATTTATGCTTATAGAATATATAAAAACAAGGACTTCAACCTTAAAAACTGGATTATTTTCGCAATATGTAGTTTAGCTGGTGCCTATACTCACTATTATGCATTAATGGCAAGTGGCCTAATTAATTTACTTTTAATGATAATGTTCATAACTCAATTAATAAAATCTAAAAAGTTAAATAAAAATATAATAGCTTTTATAATCTCTGGTATAATACAAGTTATTTTATATATACCATGGCTTATATCTCTTTTAACACAAATAGGCAATGTATCTAATGGATTTTGGATATCAATTAATTTTCCAGACACACTTATTGAGTTATTTACATTTAGCTTTACAGGAAATCTGACAGGCTCTGAATATATAAATACAACTATGGCAATTATCTGGAGTTTAGCTATAACAGTATATATGATATATTTATATTTTAAAGATATAAGAAAATCTAAAGAAGAAAAAGCAAAATTAAAAAAAGAAATGCAACCTGCAACCCTTGCCTTAAAATTATTCCTAGGAATAGCATTAGCTGCTTGTTTAGTTTCGCTAATTATATGGAGACCAATTATATATGCAAGGTACATGCTTTGCGTAATGGGATTATTCATATTTTTCTTAGCATATTCAATGGAAAAAAAAGGAATTAAATATTTAAATATGCTTCTATGTATAGTCTCAGTTGCTATTTCACTATATATAAATATTAATTTTATAGATACAAATTATGCTTATACTAATAGTGAACCCATAGACTACGTTAAAGAAGATATACAAGAAAATGACATTATATTGTTTGGAAATGACGGAAGTGGCTTTGGAAGTGGTTTTATAATTTCAGTTAACTTTCCTGAAAATATATCATACTTTTGTGACAGACAGAATTGGAATTGTGAAGAAGCATATAAGGCATTTTCAAATGAATTTGTAACAGTATATGATTTGGATTTTCTACAGGATTATACAGGAAGAATTTGGATAATAAATACAATTGACTATACTATTTTTGATGAAGTACAAGAAAAATATGATATAACAGTAATAAAACAATCCATGTTTTCTACTGAATATAAAGACTATCAGTATTCAATTACATTAGTGGAAAAATGACGCCTTAACCTAACACCGCCACCATCACAATTGATGGCGGTGTTTTTGTTTTATTCTCTACTCTCATGGCAAACAAAATAAATTATTTGATATGTATTTGATAATTCTTCTATGATTTTTTTTGCTTTTTCTATTTTTTCTTTATCCAAATTTACGAAAGGATCATCCAATATAACAAATGGTTTTTCATTTTCAAATAATGCATCTATTAATGCAAACCTCATACAAATTCCAATTAAGTCTTTATATCCAACACTTAAATAATCTATATCTTTTTTCTCTCCATACTCTTGTACTTTTACATTCAAATTCACATCAATATTTGTATCTAATTTTTCTCCATTTATTATTTTTACATATTTTTCAAAACCGTCTGTCATTGCTTTTAAATAATGTGATGAAAATTCTTCTTTTGCCTTTTTTAAATATTTTTGAGTTTTGTCTAAAATATCATATTTCTTATTTATTTCAGCTAGCTCTTGTTCCATATTTTCCACATCATTTTCTATTTCTTCGGCAGTTACAGCAGTATTAATCAATCTATTCATTTCATTTTCTTCATAACTTTTCTGATTAATAAATCCTGCAATCATATTAGATAATCTTTCATTCTCTTTTAATATATCTTCCTTATTCTCAGTTGAGCTTTCTTCAGAAATAACTAAATCATTATTATTTTTTTCCTCAAGTTGTTTATCATATTTCTGCTTTATTTTCTTATGTGTAATTAATCCTATTACACATATACAAACACCTAAAACACTAATCAAATATAAATATTTTGATACTATTACTCCTAAGATTATTCCCAATAAAAATATAAATACTGAAATAATCATTTTAAGATTTCTTTTTTTATCATTTTCTTGTTGCCTTTTATTGATTTTTTCCTGTACTCTCATTCTTTCATTTAAATCATCTAATTCTTTTTTTAATCTATCTTTCTCTTCTTGTTCTATCCTATTTATTTTCTCCTGATTTTTATTTTTCTCTTCTTCATATTTCTTTATTTGTAATTTTATATCTTCTATTCTTTTATTTCTTTCAATAATTAATCCTTCATTTTTTAATGCATATTCTAGTTCTCTTTTTTTATTATAAATCTTGTTTTCTAATTCATTTATTCTTCCCCTATTCCCTGTTTTTTTGTATTCCTTCATAACAGCTACTATTTTATTTATAGCCTCTTCTGATGAATTAATATCGTTTTCATTTTCAAGAATATTGCTTAATTTAGCAGTTAAACTATCATTAATTTCTATTAAGATACTCTGTTGAGGGATATATGTACTTCTCTCATAAGCCTGTCTATCAATTTGAAATATTTCTTCTCCAATATTTTCAGAAAAATCATTGCACTCACAATTAGTTAATTTATCATATAATTTGAAAGTATCCTCTTTATCCCTCACTCCAAAAAATCTTTCTATCTCATATATCTTTCCGTCAATTTCGAACTCAAGATTTCCACCGAATTTTCCACCTTGCCATGGATAATATTTTTTTCTTTCATTTTCAGATATAGCCCTTTTATTTGAGTTATCAAACCCAAAAAACATAACTTTTATAAATGTAGCAAAGGTAGTTTTACCCCATCCATTCAATTCATTTATTGTATTCAATCCCTCTGAAAATTCATAACTAAAGTTGTGCAATTTTCCAAAATTTTCTATATAACATTTTCTAAGTTTCATATGTCCCCCATTTTTTACAATTCTTCTCCAGATAAAGCTCTTATTCCTGTAACTATTATTTCTTTTTTCTCTTCTTCTGATAAATCTTCATTTAATATCATTCTAATAAACTCTCCCTTTAGTGAAGCATCTCGTTCATAATCTAAATAATTTATTTTTAACGTGGTTTTATCATATATTTTTAAAAAGAAAAATTCATCATTATATTTTTTCAATAGATAATCAATATCTCTTTCTGCATTTATATTTACTTTCCCAACAAGTATTATTTTTATCATATTATCCCTTGATATATCCTTTATTTTTTCATCAATTTTTCTTTCTACTTCTGTAGTTGTCATTGTATCTGAAATATCAACTTGTATCTCTTCCAAGTTTCTTATTGAATTCTTTATAAACTCAGTTTTCATTTTATTATTTTCAATATCTAATAAAACAAATCCTTTGTCTCCACACTCGTCAAAGCCTCTTCCTTCCAAACATCCTGAATAGCAGTATACTCCTCTATTGTCTAGTTTTTCCATTTTATACTTATGGATATGCCCTAAGGCCAAATAATCTATATTTTTATTTTTTAGTTCTTTTAAATTGATAATCTCTGTTTTATCTTTTTTATCAGCATAATTTGCTTCTTGCCCATGCAAAACTACAATATTAAAATCATTTTGATTAAGCATTAATGATTTATATATTTCATAATTGTCTTTACTTCCAAATTCTATTCCACTTATAACTATATTCTCGTATCTATATGAAATCCAACTCTCTGAATTAAAAAGCTTTAAATTTGTAGGAATTTCTTCTATAATAAAACTATCTTCATCATGATTTCCTTTCAAATAAATAAAATCAATATTAGGATTTGCAATTATTTCATCTTTTACAATATTCTTTGCCTTAACAGATACTTTATTTTTATCAAATAAATCCCCTGCTATAATTATAACCTTAACATTGTTTTTGCTTGCAAAATCCACCATATTTTGAAAACTCAATAATATTTCATTTTTTCTCAATCTTGCCTTTTCTTTATCCAAATTTGCTTCCATTTTAGAATCTAGATGTAAATCGCTACAGTGAATAATTTTCATTAGTTGCCTCCTATGTACATTATTTTTTAGATTATATATTAATGTTCAAATATTGTCAATACGTTTATGCGAAAAAATGTTTTGTAATATTATTTCTCTTTCATAAATTTACTTAACATTAATCCCACTACATATACAATTTCTGTAGATTCTTTATTTGCAATATTTTTTCCTATTGCTTTTCCTCCCACTGTTAATGATGAAACTACTGCACTTATTAAAAATTGCATACTACTTGGTAATCCAAAATTCTGCGTTAGTTTTAAAGCTATCATTGCACTGATTGCGCCACTTAATACTCCACATACATCTCCTATAACATCTGCACATATATTAGCTACTATTGATGAATTCTTTATTAACTTAATAGAAGTTTTTGAGCCTTTTACTTTTTTAGTAGCTTTTGCATGAAATTCCGCTTCGTCTGCAACAGTAACTGCAACACCTATTATATCTGTAATAATTCCAATAAAAATTACTAGTATTAATATTAATAAAGCGGCAAATATATTTAAATTTGATATTCCATTTGTTGTTATGTAAGACATAATTAATGATAAAAGAAATGTTAAAATAAAGGCTTGAATTACCCATTTCGATTTAGGTTCCTCTTTTTTTTGCAATTTAATTTCACCCCTTAGATAATCTTTAAGGCAGGTGTTACCCTGCCTCTCTTTTATAGATGGTAAAAATCTAAGTAAATTTTACGGTTTAGGTCTAGTAGAATTTCTCTATTTCCTACTTTACATTACTGCAAAGCCGTTTCCATTTAAAAGAAATATTTACATGCTTTCATTAATTTAAACAAGTAAAAACCAGATCGCCACTTAAGTCCGTACCTTAATCCTCAGATTTTCATGCGATTTAGCAAACATTCTAGAAGTTTTCCTTAACATACTCTTGTTATTACTAGTCTCTTTTGCAACGATAATTTCATAATTAGATATCAATTACTCCCAATACCATCACTCAAAACAGGCTACACTATGTATTTTGTGTCTTGGCACTCAACATAGGTTTCACTTAAAATACTAATATTTAAGTCTCAACGAAAATAGGGAATTTATATATGCCATTATATATTACCCCACTTTCTTTCCTTCATACAAATACACAAAACTGGCATTTCGCGCAAATATACAAAGCTTCAACGGTGTGCCCTTTAGTGGATTTTTAGCCCCACCCTCGTAATAAAAAGTACGACTAGAATAATGCACCATCAAGAATTATTATAGCATATCATTTAAAAAATGTAAAGTTTTTTGTTTTTTACCTCTTTGTAAAATCTAGTATTATTCATAAATCATATTATAAGTGCATTTATAAAGATATCTTGTACTTTTTTAGTTCATTTGAACTTTTCCTATTATATCTGATAAATTTTCTATATTATGTTTTTTCATATATTTCTCTATTCCTTCTATTGCCTTTATTGATGTATCTGGTGCTATGAAATTTCCTGTTCCGATTGAGACTGCTGTTGCTCCTGCTAACATAAATTCTATTACATCTTCTCCTGTTACTATTCCTCCTAGTCCTAAAATCGGAATATTTACTACTTGTGCAACTTGATATACCATTCTTACTGCAACTGGTTTTATTGCTGGTCCTGATAATCCTCCTGTGTTATTTGCTAGTACTGGTCTTTGTTTATCTATATCTATTTGCATACCCAATAATGTATTGATTAATGATACTGCATCTGCCCCAGCATCTTCTGCACCTTTTGCAGGTTGTGTTATATCTGTTACATTTGGAGTAAGTTTTACAATCAATGGTTTACTTGTTAGAGCTTTTCTTACTTGTATTGTTACTTCTTTTACTCCTTCATAAGTTGTTCCAAATGCCATACATCCTGCCTTAACATTTGGGCATGATAAGTTTAGTTCTACTGCATCAATATCTAAAGTATTTAGTACTTTTGCAAGTTCTACATATTCATCCACTGAACTTCCACATGCATTTACTATTATGTTTGTATCAAATGTTCTAAGCCATTTTAAATCATGGTTCATAAAGTATTCAATCCCTGGGTTTTGAAGTCCAATTGCATTTAGCATACCACTTGATGTTTCACATACTCTTGGTGGTTTATTTCCATCTTTTAATTTCAAAGATGTTCCTTTTGTAACTATTCCACCTAATTTATTTAAGTCTATGTATTCAGCAAATTCTCTTCCATAACCAAATGTTCCTGAAGCAACTGTAACTGGATTTTTCATTTTCATTCCACAAAAATTAATTTCTGTATTCATTATCTCTCTTCCTTTCATTGTTTGTATTAGGTCTATTCCTTACGAAATTTCCTTCATAACGAGTAAAATTGCTTCGCAATTTTTCACGTTATGGAGGGGCCACTTCGTGG
>CAZWIF010000014.1:0-3445 GCA_964634355.1 uncultured Clostridium sp. | reverse complement strand
GGGCCACTTCGTGGCCTTATAGTGTTCGCATTAAGTAACAAAATAAATTTCGCTTTATTTCTACGAAATTTCCTCTATAACGAGTAAAATTGCTTCGCAATTTTTCACGTTATGGAGGGGCCACTTCGTGGCCTTATAGTGTTCGCATTAAGTAACAAAATAAATTTCGCTTCGCTTATTTATTTTGTTACTTAATGCTCCACTATATTTCTACGTTAGTGGCTTGAAAGACCGGTCCGTTTTTGCAAATATGTTTATATATAGCTTTTTCACCGTCTACATATTTTACTGCACAACCTAAGCATACTCCCATTCCACATGCCATTCTCTCTTCTAGTGATATTTGACATGGTATATTTTCTTCTTTTGCAAATGCTTGCACTGCTTTTAACATTGGTAATGGTCCACAGGCATAAATGCAATCTGGTCTATCTTTTTTTACATCTTCTTTTAAGAAATTAATTGCAAATCCGCTTCTTTAAATAGCTTCCATCATCTGTAGCAAGTATTAGTTCATCACAAACTTTTTTAAATTCATCTTCGAGAATAACTAATTCCTTATTTCTAAATCCTATATATATTTTAGAATTTACCCCTGCACTTTTTGCTCTTTTTGATAATTCATGTAATGGAAATATTCCAATTCCTCCACCTATTATTGCAATATTTTTATATCCTTCAAATTTGAAAGTTCCATACCCTAAAGGTCCTAATATATCTATTAATTCTCCTTCATTTCTTTTTGCTAATAAATCCGTTCCTTTACCTTTTATTTGGAATATGAACTCAACTTCTCCACTATTTTCATCAGCATTATAAATACTTATTGGTCTTCTTAATAATGGTTCTATATTATCCACAACTCTTATTTCCAAAAATTGCCCAGGTTTTGCATCTTTTGCAATTTCTGGTGATTGAATAACCATTCTGCATATATCATCTTTTAGAAATTCTTTTTTTATTAATTTACATTTTTGATTATATGGCATTTTCGTTTCCTCCTTATTCTGCCTTTTGGGATTTTCTTATTTTCCTGCATAGGCAACGGTGCAACTTTGAACCTACATATTTTCATATAGAAATTACTTTAATGTATTTCTTATTGCCTCATTTAATTCTTCTCTCATTCTAATTGCCTCTGCCCTTGTTGCCTCTGCATATTGTTCTTCTATATATTTATCTTTCCACTTATCTGATTTATAAGCACGCATTAAACTTCTTGAAGCATTTATAATTCCACCTAATCCATTACTATCAAATCCTAATGCTATATCTTCTGCCTTTCCTCCTTGTGCTCCATATCCCGGTATTAAGAAATATACATGAGGCATTAATTCTCTTAATTCTTGAAGTTGTTTTGGATATGTTGCACCAACTACTGCTGAAATACTACTATATCCATGTATTCCTATTAAATCTTTTCCCCATTCATTAACTAATCTTGCAACTTTCTTATATAATTCTTCTCCATCCTCCATTTTTAAATCTTGTAATTCTCCAGAAGATTTGTTAGAAGTTTTAACTAATATAAATATTCCTTTTCCATATTTCGCACAATCATCTACAAATGGCTTTACTCCATCTGTTCCCAAATATGGATTTACTGTAACAAACTCAACATCAAATATACTATGATTAATATCACCTATTGGAGTTCTTCCAATTGCAGCATTTGAATATGCTTGTGCTGTTGTACCAATATCTCCTCTCTTCATATCTGCAATAACTATCATACCTTTTGATTTTGCGTATTTACATGTTTCATCAAATACCTTCATTCCTTCTATTCCGAACATCTCATAAAAAGCAATTTGTGGTTTTACTGCTGGAATAATATCACAAGTTGCATCTATTAATGCTTTATTAAATTCTAAGAATCCTTTGCAAGCACCTTCAACATCTTTTGAATACTTCTTTTTAATACACTCTGGTAAAATGTCATATCTTGGGTCTAACCCTATTACTGTTGGATTATTCATTTGTTTAATTCTTTCAATTAAATTATCAATTGCATTTTGCATTTCTATCATCCTTTCATTTTTGAATTCAGTGACATTCCTTTTTTTCAGTAATATATTAATTATTTTCGTATACAATGTTTCCTGAAACTATTGTATATTCTACTTCTCCTTTTAGTTTTTTACCAATCCAAGGTGTATTTTTTGATTTTGATACTATCATTTTTTTAGTATATGTGTATTCTTTGTCTGGATTAAAGATTGTTAAGTCTGCTGTATACCCCTCTTTTATTTGTCCTTTGTCTTTTAATCCTAATAATTCTGCTGGTCTATAAGACATTAGTCTTACCATATCCATATAATCAATATATCCTGGTTCTACTACATTTGTAATAGTTGCAGCAAGAGCTGTTTCAAATCCAATTATTCCATTAGGAGCACTTGCTAATCCTTTATTCTTTTCTTCCTCAGCATGTGGAGCATGGTCTGTAATTATAGCATCAATTGTTCCATCTTTTAATCCTCTAATTATAGCTTGTCTATCTTTTTCTTCACGTAATGGAGGGTTCATCTTAGCATTTACTCCTGATGTTAAAACCTCCTCTACTGTAAAACTGTAATAATGAGGACATGTCTCACATGTTACATTAACTCCTCTTTTTTTTGCGTCTCTTATCATGTTTACAGAAGTTTCTGTACTTATATGGCATATATGCGCATGTAATTTATTTGTTTCTGCTATTACAATATCTCTAGCAGCCATTATCTCTTCTGCTTCTGGTAAAACTCCTCCAACTTCCAATTGTTCTGCCACTTTTCCTGCGTTAATAGCACCTGCTGACACTGCTTTCTCTTCACAATGTTCTGATGTAAAACTTCCTAATTTGTTTATCTCTATCATTGCCTCCCTTATAGTTTTAGCATTTGAAACTGGGCAACCATCGTCCGAAAACGCAACACAACCTGCATCTAACATTTCTTTAAAATTTACTAACTCTTCCCCTTTTTCACCTATTGTAATGCTTGAATATGGTAAAACATTGCAAAGATTTACCTGTTTTGCTCTATCAATTATATATTTCAATGTTTCTGGATTATCTGGTGTAGGTTTTGTGTTAGGCATTGGACATATTGTTGTAAAACCTCCCTTTACAGCACTTCTTGCACCAGTTTCTATTGTTTCTTTATGTTCAGCCCCAGGTTCACGTAAGTGGCAATGCATATCTATCATTCCTGGCATAATATATAACCCCGTACAGTCTAGAACATTTTCTGCATTATCCATTAAATCCTTTCCTATTTTTACAATCTTCCCATTATCAATTAAAACATCCATCTTATCCTTTAATTGACTTGCATAATCTAAAACTGTACCATTTTTTAATAATAACATATATTATACCTCCTATTATAATTTTATTTATAATATCATTTATCAGACGTTTTTTCAAGATTTATTCAATAGAATTAGATAAATTGTTGTTTGT
>CAZWIF010000013.1:2582-22368 GCA_964634355.1 uncultured Clostridium sp. | reverse complement strand
ATGCAACAGTTTTAGATGGATATACATGGTTAAAATGGACAGAGAGTGAAGAAGGTACAGGAAGTGAAGAAACTGAGATACAAGAGTACACATTTGCAATGCCAGCAGAAAATGTAGAATATACAGCAAATGCGGTAGCTAATACAGATACTGTTTATACAGTTAAACATTGGCAACAAAACCTAGATGGAGATGCAAGTCTAGAAAATAGTGATAACTATACTTTAGCAGATACAGAAACATTGTCAGGAGAAACAGATACAGAAGTAACACCAGCTGTAAAGAGTTATGCAGGATTTACATCACCAAGTACAAAGACTGTAACAATACTAGGAGATGGAAGTGTAGTAGTAGATTACTATTATACAAGAAATAGTTATACTGTGACGTTAAATAAAGGAACAGGAATCTCAGGAGTAACAGGAGCTGGAACATACCTTTATGGAGAAAGTGTAACAATAAATGCAACAGTTTTGGACGGATATACATGGTTAAAGTGGACAGGAAGTGAAGAAACTGAGACACAAGAGTACACATTTGCAATGCCAGCAGAAAATGTAGAATATACAGCAGAGGCAATGACAAATACAGATACAAAATACTTAGTTGAATACTATTATCAAGTAGAAGGCAAATATTTAAGTACGCCTGATAGTAGTGAGATTAGGTATGGAACAACAGATACAGAAGCAACTGTGACTACGACTGATAAAATTCCAAATTCAGATACATATGTATATGATGAAAGTGCAAGCAATATTACTGAAGGAGTAATTACAGGAGACGGAAATTTAGTGTTGAAATTATATTTTAAAGAACAATTCACTGTAACTTATTCTATTGGTGCACATGGAGACTTTGATGATGAAACATATACAAATTTAGACTATGGAACAGATACACCTGAATTTGCAGGATTAACTGATAAAGAAGGAAATCCAGCATGTGAAATAGGATATGAATTTGCAGGATGGAGTCCAGAGGTAAGTGATATAGTTACAGAAAGCGTAACATATGTAGCTCAATGGAATGCAAAAACAGATATTGTATACACAGTAGAATACTATTATGAGGAAAATGGAGAATATTCAAAAGAAACAACTCAAACTGTAGTAAGATATGGTACAACGGATACAACTGTAAGTATAAAAGATGAAGATAAAATAGCAAATCTAGATAGATATACATATGATGAAAATGCAAATAATATAACAACTGGTATAATTTCAGGAGATGGAAGTCTAGTGTTAAAGGTATACTTCAAAGAACAATTTACAGTAACATATTTACCAGGAGAGCATGGTCTATTTAGTGCAGAGACTATAAGTAATATAGATTATGGCACAAGTACACCTGGATTTAGTGGAAATATTGTTGGAGATAGTGGATATGATTTCATAGGTTGGGAACCTACGGTAAGTTCTACAGTTACAGAAGATATAGATTATGTAGCTCAGTGGAAGGCTAGAACAGATACTGTTTATGTAGTTGAGTGTTATTATCAAGTAAATGGAGAATATAATACTACACCGGATAGCAGTGAAATCAGATATGGAACAACTGATACAGAGATTTCTATAACTGAGGAAGATATGATACCAAGCAAAACAAATTATGTATATGATGAAAGCGCGGATAATGTAACAGAGGGAATAATTACAGGAGATACTAGATTAATATTGAAGATTTACTTTAAGCAACAATTTACTGTCATCTATTCACCAGGAGAGCATGGAACATTTGAGCAAGAAGTATATAAGAATTTGGACTATGGAACAGAGACACCTGAATTAAGTGTGAATATGACAGGAGATGCAGGATATGACTTTGTGGGTTGGAGTACTGAGGTTTCAGATACTGTAACAATAGATGTTGAATATGTAGCTGAATGGCAAGCAAGAACTGATACAGCTTATATAGTTGAGTATTATTATCAAGTAAATGGAAGGTATAGTGATACTCCAGACACAACTACAATTAGATATGGAGAGACAGACACAATAGCAAGTATCATAGATACAGATAAGGAAGCAACGAGGGAAAATTATGTATATGATGATAATGCAGATAATATTACTGAAGGAGTAATATTGGGAGATGAAAGTTTAGTATTAAAAGTATACTTTAAAGAACAATTTACAATAACATATCTACCAGGAGACCATGGATTGTTCAATTCAGAAACTTATGAAAGTTTAGACTATGGAATAGAAACACCTGAATATAGTGGAAAGGTAGATGAAAATGAATTACCAATTGGTGATGATGGATATACCTTTGATGGTTGGACACCAGGTGTGGGAGAAATTGTTACTGAAAGTGTAACATATATAGCTACATGGATAGCAAATGATGATACAGCATACATTGTAGAATATTATTACCAGTCAAATGGACAATACATGGATACTGCAACTACAAGGGAAAAGAGAAGTGCGCAGACAGATACATTGGTTTCAGTGTTAACATCAGATAAAATATCAGATGACACAAATTATGTATTTGATGAAGATGCAGACAATATTTTAAGTGGTAATGTAGATGGAGATGGAAGCTTAGTATTGAAAGTTTACTTTAAAGAACAATTTACAATAACTTATTCTGCAGGGGATTACGGTGATTTTGAAGACATTGTTATAACTGGTATAGATTATAATACTACAACTCCAAAATATAGTGGAGCTACAGATAGCGAAGGAAATCCACTGGGACAAGATGGATATGAGTTTGCTGGATGGAGTGTTGATATAGCAGAAACTGTTACAGAAAATGTAACATATGTAGCATTATGGAATAAGATTGTAACTGATGACAATGATGGCACAAAGATTGATATTTCAATATTACCTCAAACAGGTGAAGGTAGAATAATACTATATCTAATAATTATGGTAATAATCTTTGCTATTAAAAATGGAATAGATTATAAGATACTTGATAACTATAAAATGCGGAAAAAAATAAAGTTACTAAAAAATAGACCACCTAGATAAAAGCTAGGTGGTCTATTTTTGATTTGATATCACATATAATTTATGAAGAAGGTGTTATGGTATGATTGTAATTAAAAAGAGATTTGTAATCATTATTTTGATGGTTTTATGTATGTGTTGCATTATATATGAAGTTATAAAAAATACTTATAACGAGGAAGAACAAGTAGTGGCACTACCTGTAAATGAGATTGCCATTGTTGTTGATGCACGGTCATGGTGGAGAGGATCGGAGGAGCAACTTCTTCTGATGGTGTTTCAGAGGCAGATATTAATCTTGCAATATCTTTAAAACTACAGAATTTATTAGAACAGAGTGGTGCAACTGTGATATTAACTAGGTCAACAGATGAGGCAATTTATGATACAAATGAGGATGGCAGTATTCACCAAAAAAAAGTCTCAGATTTAAAAAATAGAGTTAAGATAGGTAATGAGTCATCTGCTAATGCTTTTGTGTCTATACACCTAAATAAAATTCCTCAGGAGCAATATTATGGATGGCAGACTTTTTATAAGGAAAGTGATGAAGAAGGAAGAAAACTGGCTGAGAGTATACAGAGTAATTTGAATGATGCAATACAAAAGGAAAACCATAGATTAGCTAAGACAATTGATAATATATATATTGTTGATAATGTGGAAATTCCAATAACAATAGTAGAGTGTGGTTTTTTATCTAATGAAGAAGAATTGAAGAATTTACAAGATGAAATATATCAAGAAAGATTAGCATGGGGAATTTATAATGGAATAATGGATTGGGTAAAAGAAAAGTAGACAAAGGGACGGGGTTAGACATAAACCCTGTCCCTTTGTCTGTCTATGTCTAACCGATATGTTGGAATAGATATGTTATTCCTCCATTTGCTATAGCTGTAAGTGTGAGTATAATTATTCCTGCTGTAAGAACTCCTAAGGCTAATGGAAAGAATGCTTTTTTTGGTGGTAAATCTAAGAAGTTAGCTATTAATGAACCAGTCCAAGCTCCTGTTACTGGTAATGGTATTGCTACGAAAATATATAAAGCAAAAAAAGTTGCTGTTTGGAGTTTTTTATTTTCTGCAATTTTTTTGTTAGCTTTTTCAGTAGCAAAATCTATAATCTTTTTGAATAGTTTAAATCTGCCGAAAAAGTTAAATAATGGACGTATATATTTTACAATAAAGAATATTGGAATACAATTGCCAATTACACCTAGAATGAATGCTTCTACATAAGTTAAATGAAATGTAAATACAGCAATTGGTATTGCACCTCTTAATTCTATGATTGGAATCATACTTATTATTATTGTTATTAAATATTTAATGAAAAAATTTTCTAACATTGATATATTTTCCTTTCTTGTTTATGATAGAGACGTTGGAAAGTAAAATACAATGTATATTAAGGCTTTCCGATTTGTTCATGCTAATGAACAAAAATGAACATCCCTGATAAACAAAATTATTTTAATGTTACTGTTATTATGGTACCTTTTTCAACTGATGAGTCAGCTAAAACATCTTGATAAGATACGGTTCCACTGCCCACATATTTTAAGTTTAAATTTAAATTTGATAATACACTTCGAGCTTGAGCTAAAGTATAACCAGTTAAATCTGGTACAGTAACAGAAGTTCGAACAGAATTTTCTTTTGTATACAATGCAACAGTTGAATTAGAGTATAGAGAGGTCCCGGTAGCAGGCACTTGTTCTGTAACAAGTGTTGAATTTGCATTTGCAGTCTCTGCATAACTAACCTTTAAACCTGAATTTTTTAATATTTTTATTGCTTCTGTTAATGTTTTATTTGTAACATCTGGAACAGATACAAGTGCATTTGCAGAAGATGAAGCTGCAACTTCGGAATCTGCAGATGCAATTCCCATATATGGTAGAATTTCTGATAGCATATCTGAAACTATCGGAGCAACTAAAGTGCTACCATAAGAACTACTAGTCTGAGGGTCATAAAGAACAACTAAAAGTGCTATTTCTGCATCAGTAGTTGGAGCAATGGCTACAAATGATACAGAGGAAATACCATAGCTTGTTCCTGTACTGTAGGTACTTTCAGCAGTACCAGTTTTTCCACCGATGTAATATCCTTCTACTGCGGCTTTTTGACCAGTTCCATCAGTTACTACATATTCCATCATATTACAAACAGCCTGTGCAGTTTCTTTAGATATTACTGTACGAACGGGAACAGTATCAACTGAGGTTGTGGCGCCAGTATCAGTATTAACGATTTGTTTTACTATTCGAGGTTGCATTAAGGTGCCACCATTAGCTATTGAAGATACAGCCGTGATTAATTGTAATGGTGTGATTTCAAATCTTTGTCCAAAAGAGATTGTTGCAAGTTCAACAGAACCAACTGAAGATTTAGAATGAAATACGCTTGAATATTCTCCAGTTATTGAGATACCAGTTTTTTCAAATAAACCAAAAGCCTCAAAATATTTATACATTGTATTTACACCTATTCTTTGACCTAGTTGAATAAAAGCAACATTACAAGAATTTGATAATGCTTCTTTTAATGTTTGTGAACCGTGGACTTCATGTGATGCACATCTAATTGTTCTATCAGCTACTTCAATTGAACCAGTACACGTGAAGTCATTAGCAATTTCAACATCTGTAATTCCTTCTTCTAAAGCTATGGAAGCTATGATGGTTTTAAAGGTTGAACCTGGTTCATATGTAGAAGATATATTCTTATCAGACCACATTTCATATAAAGCGTTTGTTTTTTCTGCACTTGTCATTGTAGAAGTATCAGTTCCAACTATAGTAAAGGGATCATTCAAATTATATGATGGATAAGTTGCCATTGCTAGGATATCTCCAGTGTTAGGATCCATAGCAATAACACTTCCAGCAGAGGCTTTAGCATTTAATACACCTTTTTCCAAATATTTCTCGACAATGCTTTGAATATTAACATCTAGAGTAAGATATAAATCGCTACCATTTTCAACTTCCACATATTGACTAGCATCACTAGATATTTCACTATTATTTACGTCCGCAGTAGTTACAATTTTGCCAGCAACTCCTTCTAAAGTAGAATCCCATTTTGATTCAATTCCATATAATCCTTGACTATCTGTTCCAGTAAATCCAATAACATGACATGCTAATTCGTTATATGGGTAATAACGTTTTGTGTCTTCATCTATATTTATTCCAGAAGATATTTTATTATCACTCATCCATGTTTCTAATAATGTGATTTTATCTTGTTCAACTTTTTTTGCAATGGTTACAACAGAAGAGTCACTATTTACTTGTTCTAATGTTGTTTCATAATCTAACTCAAAAATCTCTGCTAAAGCCTTAGCTACTTTTTCTTTATCTTCAATTTTTGATGGATTAATGCTGACTGTATCAACTGAGGCGCTTATAGCTAGAGCTTTTCCATTTGTATCATATATTGAACCTCTTTTAGGGCTTATTACCTCATTAATAGTTTGTTGACGAGAGGCAAGTTCTTTTAAATTTGCTCCATCAACAAATTGTAACCAGGCAATTCTTCCAGCCAGACATACAAATAATATAATGATAAATAGCGAAAAAAAAGCAATTCTTCTGGTTGGGACAGGCTTATTAAGATTTTTTTGTTTCTTTTGTTTCTTTTTTAATTTTTTATCCATGTTATTTATATTATATAATTCCTTTCTAAATTTATATTTATGATAAATAATTTTATTATATTATGTTATAAAAATCAAGTAATGATAAAAATTTCACAAAGAAAGAAGATAAATCTCGTCTACTTGTTTTTTGTTATCTGCTTATGATATAATACAAAAAAAGTAAAAACATAATTATGTTTTGCTGTGATATTTATATAATAGGTGATATTATGATTAAATTTACAAAGATGGAAGGTCTAGGTAATGACTATGTTTATGTTGATTGTACTAAAATGGGAGAGGAGAAAATAAAAAAAGTTTCAAGTTATGCAAAAAGTATTAGTGATAGACATTTTGGTATTGGGTCTGATGGGTTAATTTTAATATGTAAAAGTGATGTGGCAGATTTTAGAATGAAAATGTTTAATTCGGATGGAACAGAAGCTGAAATGTGTGGAAATGGAATAAGATGTGTGGCAAAGTTTGTTTATGATAATGGATTGACTGTAAAAACAAGTATAGATATTGAAACTTTGGCTGGAATTAAAAAGGTAGAGTTGACTGTTGAGAATGGAAAGGTTACATATGTATCGGTTAATATGGGAAGACCAGTTTTAAATCCAATAGATATACCAGTTATATCAGATGAAATGCCTGTAAAAAATTTAAAAATTAAGGCATTAGATAGAGAGTTTGTTTTTACATGCGTATCTATGGGAAATCCTCATGCAGTGACAGTTGTAGAAAATGTAGATGAATTTGATATTGAAAAATATGGACCAATATTAGAAAAAGACGAGCATTTTCCTAGAAGAGCTAATGTTGAATTTGTTGAGATTATAGATAGAAGACATATAAAAATGAGAGTATGGGAAAGGGGAGCAGGTGAAACTCTAGCCTGTGGAACAGGTGCATGTGCTACATGTGTTGCTGCTACTCTTAACGGATTAGTAGATAAGGAAGAACAAATAGATATAGATTTATTAGGTGGAACTCTGAAAATAAGATGGAATGACTTTGTATATATGACAGGTCCTGCAAGAACAGTATTCACTGGAATAATTGAAGAAAAATAAGACAAGGGGAGGAAATAGGACATGAAGGAACAATTTATTGAACTATTGAAAAGTACAAATAGAGAAGGAATAGATAATCTGATTAATTTTTTGGAGAAGACTGATTTTTTTGAGGCACCAGCAAGTACTAGATTTCATGGGGCTTATAAGGGTGGTCTTGTAGAGCATAGTATGAAGGTTTATGAGATTTTTAAAGAAAAGGTAAAAAATGCAAGTGTTGAAATAAATGTATCAGATGATACAGTAATAATTTCTGCTTTATTACATGATGTTTGCAAAGCAAATTTTTATAAAGTTGATTATAGAAATGCAAAAAATGAATTAGGTGTATGGGAAAAAGTGCCATATTATACAATTGATGACCAGATTCCATATGGACATGGAGAAAAGTCTGTAATGATGATTTCTGAATTTATTAAATTAACGCCTGAAGAGAAATATGCAATACGCTGGCATATGGGATTTACAGAGCCAAAAGAGGTGTATAGTACAATAGGCGTGGCATATAAAAAATATCCGTTGGCATTGTTATTGTTTGAAGCGGATATAGAGGCAACATATTTTTATAATATATAAGACAAGAAAGGAGTATTTTTATGTCAAAAACCAAGAAAATAATCTTATCAGCATTATTGCTTGCTTTGGATATTGTATTATCAAGATTTTTGGGAATAAAGATTGTAAATTTATCTTTCAGTTTTGGATTTGTTCCACTTATTTTATCTGCAATTTGGTTAGGTCCAAAATATTCTACATTAATTGGAGGACTTACAGACTTAATAGGTGCATTATTGTTTCCAGTTGGAACATATTTTGTAGGATATACAATAAGTGAATTGATAGATGGTTTTATTTATGGAATGTTCTTGTATAATAAATCAGAAGAAGAATGGTCTACCAAAGAGTTTGTAATACGACTGATATTAAGTACATTTATAGTTTCTGTTATGTGTAATCTGTTCTTATCTTCTTTATGGTCATATCTTGCATATGGAAAAGCTTATTTAGTAGCATTATCAGCAAAAATACCATTAGAAGCTATAAGATTTCCTGTTAAGATTATAACAATATTAGTATTAGTTAAAATTTTAAAACCAATAACAAAGAAATATTTGGTGGAAGAATAAAAATTATAATTTGTAGGTGAGATGTGAGAATTGTTAAATAAAAAAATTCAAACATTATATGAAACATAAAATATTTAAATTGTAGGGGCACGGTGCACCGTGCCCAATAAAAGAACAGGAATTGAAATATTAAATAAAATATAACAATATTACCAAATTGTAGGGGCGGGCCTTGCGTCCGCCCATTGAACAAAAATTTAATTTTGTTTTAAATAAATACATTTAAAATAAATAATACAAATATTTTAAATATATTGCAATTTTCAGGGCAGACGCAAGGCCTGCCCCTACGGATGAATATATTATATATTTATTTAATTGAAATTACCCCAACAAACAACAATTTATATAATTAATGAGGAATGAATAAAATGATTGAATTAAAGAATGTGGATTTTAAATATAAAACAGGAGATATGATTTTAAGGGATATTAATTTAAATATTCATGAAAAAGAATTTGTTACTATAATTGGGAAAAATGGTTCTGGAAAGTCTACTCTTTTGAAATTAATAGCTGGAATAACAAAAGCTACCAAAGGGAAGATTTTTGTGGATGAAATTGATTTAAGTGATAAAAAGAAGTTTATGGAGATTAGAAAAAAAGTCGGTATAGTCTTTCAAAATCCAGAAAATCAAATTATATTTAACAATGTTCATGATGATATTGCATTTGGTATAAAAAATTTAGATTTAGATAATGTAGAACTGCGAATTAAAAACTCTCTCAATAAAGTAAATATGCAGGAATATGAGAATACAGAGGCATATGATTTATCAATGGGACAGAAACAGAGAATTACAATTGCTAGTATTTTAGGTATGGGAACTAAATACTTGGTTATGGATGAGCCTACGGCTATGTTAGATTCAGAAGGAAAAGAAACTGTATATGATATTGTTAGGAAATTAAAAGAAGAAGGATATACTATAATTTATGCAACCAATGTTATGGATGAGATTTTATATTCTGATAGAGTATTAGTGATGGAAAGGGGAAGAATTGAGAGAGAGTTTAAACCACAAGATATATTGGATAATATAGAATATTTGCAGAAGAAAAATCTTCAAATACCACCTAAAGTTCAGACTCTATTTAAATTACAGGAAAAGGGTATAGATATAAAATTAAATGAATTGATGTAGGACAAGGGGACGAGGTTTTTGTCTTATCTATTCGAAGGGAATGGACAAAAAAGAATGTCCCATATTCAGAAATGGAAGAAATAGAAATGAAAGATATGATAAAATTTATATTATTTGTTATGTATACAGCATTAATATTTTTCATATTGGATTATAGGATAATTGCAGTTATAGCAATTGTCAATCTAATATTGATGTTGATTGGAAAAATAAATTTCATAGAAGCGGGAAAAAGTATTTTAAAATTGCTACCATTTATCTTATTAGTGGTTTTTATTAATATTATATTAATGTCTACTGAAAGAGCAATTTTAATTGGTGTAAGACTAATTTTAGTATGTAATGTAACATATACTTTTACCAGGAATTTTACGCCTGTACAATTATCAAATTCAATAGAAAAAATATTAACTCCATTAAAATTATTTAAGGTTAATACAAAAGATATAGGAATTATGATAAGCATAGCTGTTGCATTTATTCCTATATTGAGAGATGAGGTTGATAAATTAAAAGAATCTTTGAGGTCAAAAGGATTTAATACAAATGGAGTTAATATGATTAAAAATATAAATTTAATATTGGTACCATTAATAGTCTCAATATTAAAAAGAGTTAATCACATAGAAAATGCTTTTATATCAAAGGGATATGTGTCAGAATAAAATTAGGGATGGTCTTGAAATTTTGAAACCATCCCTAATTTTTTATAATGGTAAAATTATATCAAATTTTGTACCTTTTCCTTCTTCAGATTGGAAGGTAATATCTCCATTGAAATGTGCTTTTATGTTTGAATAAGACATGAATAATCCAAGCCCTGTTCCATTTTTTCCTTTAGTTGTAACCATCTTTTTAAATAATGTATCTTGGACAGATTTTGGTATTCCACAACCATAATCTTTAATTGATATAATTATATTATTATTTATTTGATTTACTCCTAAATCAATGGTTTTATTTGTAGCATCAACACTAGCTTGAATAGAATTTGAAATTATGTTATTTACTACCTGAACCAGACTGTTTATGTTTCCATATAGTAATGTATCTGATGAAACATTATTCTGAATGTTTAGTGAAACTAAAGCACTGTTTAACTCATGCTTCATTAATATTGATACCATTTTTAACATTTCTTCAATGCTAAAACTAGATATTTGTTCTTCAGAAAATGTGACAGCTTGACCTTTAACAGCTGTAATTACATCTGACATATAAGATAAATGAGTTTTAATTTTTTCAGTCCATGTTCTCATATCTGCTGCTATTGCGTGGTGATCCTCAACTGTAACATCTGCGTCTCCAACAGATGATTCATATTCTTTTATCAAATCACTTAAACCTTCAACTGCTCCTGAAACAGACATTATTGGAGTTTTTAAATTGTGTGCTATACCTCCAATCATTTGACCTAGAGAAGCTAAACGTTCTTTTTCTACCAACATATTTTGATTTTCCTTTAGTTGATTTAAATGTTTAATATTTACGTTTTGAACCTTATTAAAGGCAGTTACCAAGTTTCCTATTTCATCATTAGATATGACAGGAAGTTTTTGATTATATGTTGGCTCAGAAGTATTGCATATATTATTTAATCCTTCTGTAACTTGTATTATATCTTTAGATATAGAATTTGAAAAGTAATATAGTACAATAATTATAACGAATAACAATGCTATAAAATCAAATACTAATATGTAAAATGTTTCTATTTCAGATATTGAATATGAAATACAAACATAACAATAACCGCTCTCTGATTGCAATATAATACTTGCACCTTGTATATCTACTCCATAGCTATCGTAAATTCTACCATTATAATTTGAAGAAATTTCCTTTGTATATGAAATCATAAAATTACTAGGAGAAGCACCCAATATTGAAATAACGTTATCATCTAATAATATGAATTTAGAAGTATTATTTTCATATACAACAATATTTTCTAAAATTTGTTCTATTTGTGAAATAGAATAAACTGTGTTTGTATCAAAAGCTTTATTTAATTCATCATTATAAATTTTAAAATATGCATCTGCTTCTGCTTTAACGGTTCTAGAGTATCCTATAAAGGAACTTAGTAGTAAAACAATAATAAAGAAAGGAAGTATTTGTATGAATATTTTAGTTTTTAAACCAATATGTATTCCTATATCAAAGCCTTCTTTATATGTACTTGACAAAATTTCATCATATATGTGTTTAGAAAACATATATGTAGAAGTTGAAAGTGCAAGAACAAGGGTTACAATTAATATAAAAATCTTCATTATCATTAAGATGTCATGGCTTCCTGTAAAAAATATAATTCCAGTTATAACTATTGTAGGTAAAATTAGTTCAGAGATAAAAAGAGTATATGGTAAGTTGACACATTTTTTTCTAATGTTAATTAGTTTTTTATCAGTATTATAATCAGGAGAACTTCTATTAATGTACCACTGGTCTATATCTCTTAAAGATAACTTTGTAAATAATAATAATAATAATAATATACCAATAGCAATTAATAAAAATTGCTGAGTATAAGAAATGTATGACATTTTCACGTCAAATTCTGTATTTATTGACCCAGGTGCATAGTTTAGTAGTGTGGGCAATACAAGGTAACATACAGCTAAAAGCAGTATGGTAATAAATGAATAGCTTATAAAAATTCTAGAACTAGGTTTTTTCATATTAATTTCTCCTTTGTTATATAAATTTTACTTTCCTCATATATTCTAATATTTTCAAAAAATAATCATTATCAAGCTTAGGCCACTCAAATCCTAGTAATTTTAAATATTTTTGAGTGTATGTTGAGGATATATTAACAGTAAATCCATAATCTAAAGTTAATTGTTTATTATCGAATGAGAAGTCATTAATAATGCCTTCTAAGATATTACGATTTTTACTATCATTTGATATTTCTAATATATATTTTTCAAATTCTTTGTCAGATATTGTAGAAATATCTATATTAAATAATTTTAACATATTAACAACATTTTGTATAGATGCTAAATTATGATTATATAAATGATATACTTTATTTTCAGTTAATTTTGTCCTGGATAGCAATACTATTGCTTTTGCACACAAATCAACAGGAGTAAATTCAACTTGTTGATTTAGCATTGACTTGGATACTGCTTTTAGGTTGATTAATGATTTTATACGTCCGTAAAAAGCATTTTGATTAATGTTTTCCTGGAAGAATCCATCTGAATAACGACCAGATAGAATTCCAATCCTTAAAACTTCTGCCGTAAGTCCTTTTTTCATATAATCATAAACTATCTTTTCAGCATCAAATTTACTGTTTACATAAACATTATTTGTATAGTGTTGACCTATATATAAATCATTTTCTGTAAATTTTACATTTTGATTATCTTGTTTTACTAGATAATTTCCAGATACGCTGATTGAAGATATGTGAATAAGTCTTTTATGATTTTTATAGGCAAATTCAACAATTCTTTTGGTTCCATCAACATTTGACTCTTTAAATGCTTTAAAATCTCCATAATGTTTTACAATTGCAGCAGTATGGATAATAGTAGTAACATTATTTTTTAACTGATTAATTTGTTCACTTGATAGTGAGAAGTTATCATATGAAATATCTCCATTATATACAAATATTCTTTTATTTAAGTATGACTTTAAAGATTTATTAAAATAGAATTTATAACTATTTTCTAATCTTTGAATTGAATGAGAAATATCTTCGCCTCTTACAAAGCAGTAAATATTTGCTTTGGTAGTTAATAAAAGCTCATGCAATACGTGTATACCGATAAAACCATTAGAACCTGTTAATAGCACATTTCCTAAAACAACTTTTTTTGCCAAAGAACTGTCTGGCATTTCTGTTGTATGTTGAAACTGAGATGGAATTTGATATCCGGTTTCAGTATATTCTTCTATATGAGAATCAATTCTCTTTGCTAGCCTTTTAATAGAAGGATATCTATAAAAAGATTGTGTAGTTATATCAAGATTATAAGATAATAGAGTTGTCTGTAATTTTATCAATCCTAGAGAGTCCATACCTAAGGATAAGAATGGGGTATTTATATCGACCTCATCTTGATTTAATATCTCTGAGACAACAGAAGAAAGAAGTTTCTCTGTATCGGTTTTAGCAACTTCAATATCTGATATTTCTTTAATTTTAGGTAATGACTTTTTATCTATTTTTCCATTTGGAGTTAATGGCATTTTGTCTATTTTTTTAAAATAAGAAGGTATCATGTAACTTGGCAAATATTTTAATAAATAGGTTACTAGTTTTGATGATTTTATATCTTCTTTAGCAGTATAATAACAAATTAAATACTTATTGTTAGAGCTTGGTACAACAACAGCATTTATAATTTCAGGGAAATGGATTAATCTGTTTTCAATTTCACCCAATTCAACTCTATAGCCTCTTATTTTTACTTGAAAATCAGTTCTTCCAAGATGAATAATTTCACCAGTGTCATTGTAATATGCCAAATCACCAGTATTATAAATTTTAGTTCCTTTAATAAATGGGGATTTAACAAACCTGTCATCAGTTAAATGCTTTCTATTTAGGTAACCTTTAGAAATACCATCACCACCAATGTATAATTCTCCAGGTGTATATGGTGGTAAAAGTCTTCTCTTATGATCTAATACATAGCATAGAGTATTAACGATAGGAGTTCCAACAGAAATGGTTTTAGATTTTGTTAAATCTTTAACAGTAGACCATATTGTTGTTTCGGTTGGTCCATACATATTATATATATTAGCATCTGATATTTCTTTAAAGCGCGTAAGTAAACTTTGTGGAAATGCTTCTCCACCAACTAAAATATCAGTAATGAAGTTAAAGAATTCTAGGTTATTATCATCAGAAAGTATATGCATGTAACGAGAAGGAGTAGTTTGTATTATATTTACATTGTTTTTTATACATAATTGGTTTAGTTTTTGAGTAATTTTTTGTTCTTCTTCATTTGCAAGAACGAATTTCAAGCCTGACGTTAAAGAACACCATAATTCTAAACCAAAAATATCGAAACAAATAGTTGTCAAAGATACTAGAACTTTATTATTGAAATCAATAACTTGATTCATACCATTAACAAAATTATGTAGATTATTATGAGTAACCATAACCCCTTTAGGTTTTCCAGTAGAACCAGAGGTATATATTAAATAAGCCAAAGAATTTGGATGAATCTTTAGTTTAAGATTATTAGAATTTATCAAACTTTTTTTATAAAAAGGCATACTTAAATCTATATTAACATTATAATATTCAACAGGTAAAAGTTTCTCAGTCTTATTATTAACAAGAACTAATTTTGAATTACTGTTTTCTAATATATATGAAATACGATCTTTAGGATATTCTGGATCAATTGGTAAATAAGTAGCTCCACATTTTAAAATTGCAAGAAGTCCAATTATCATTTCTGGACACCTTGTAATCATGATACCGACAATATTATTATTGGTAATATCAAAATTCTTTTTTAAATAATGTGCAAGTATATTTGCCTTTTTATTTAATTCTTTATAAGTGAAGGATATATCATTACTAACAAGAGCAATTTTATTAGGAGTCTTCTTTACTTGTGCTTCGAATAAATCAATCACATTTAAAGTTCTGTCATATTGATAATAGGTATTATTAAAAGTATTCAAAAGCTTAGCTTTTTCATCGGGAGTAACAATTTCTATGTCTTTTAATAATATTAAACTATTATTTAATATTTGTTCAATTATATATAAAATACGTCTGTGTAAATTTTCTATGTCAGATTTGTTATATTTATTTAACCTATAATCATATGCGATATTTAAGTTACCTTCATCATTCATATCAAAAAGATGTATTTGCATAGAATCAGCAACATTACCGTTAAATGTCCAATTTACTTTATATGGAACATCAGAAGAATTTCTATCTGTTTTTGTATTTTGGTAAGATATGAGGATATCATATAAATTAGGCTGATTAGAATTTTTACTTCTTATAAATTCTAAAATATCTTGATAAGGATATTTTTGATGTCTAAACATGCCTAATGTATCTTTTGCAATATTTGATATAAAATCTAAAAAAGAAATAGAATTATCTATATTAAATTTAAAAGGTACAGTACTAATAAACATACCAGGTGTGTTTTTATCTACAGCTGTTGTTCTATTTAAAATAGGTGTACCTAATACAAAATTATCCAAATTTGAGACACGTGAAATATAAATGGCATAGATAGCCATAAAAAAGTTGAATATTGACACTTTATTTTTCGTACAAAATTTATTTATCTCTTGAACTTTTGATTTATCAAGCTTAAACAAAATTCTCTCTGCATTAGAAGAGTCTACAGAAGAGGCTTTTACACTGGGAATAGTACCTATTTCAGGAGAATTTTTAAATTGCTCCTCCCAATAGGCTTTATCCTTTAAAAATTTATTGCTTGATAAATATGTATTCTCCGAGTTTATGTAATTTATATATGAAGTAGGAATTTCTTTATTGTCTGTACCAGATATCAGCGATGAGTATATATTTACGATTTTGCTAGCAACGAGACTTGCAGCGCATGCATCTACAATAATGTGATTAGCATTCACAACAAATCCACCTTTACCATCTGGAAATCTAAATAAAGTGATAATAAATAAATCATTATCAAACATGTTGAAATGAGTATTAACAATGCTTGTCTCCAGTTCTGTCAATTTATTACTAGAGGCTAGCTCAATTATTTCAAATTTATAAGGAGTAAAATCCTTAAAATATTGTTTTACATTACCGTCCTCATCAAGTCGAAGACGAATTCTAAAACTATCATTATCTCTAATAAAAATATTAAGTGCTTCTTTAAGTTTGTCAAAATCAATAACTTTATCAATTGAAGTTGTTCCGCAAATATTATTTATATTTTGTCCTTTGTAAAATTGTTCGGTTAGCCAAATCGCTTTCTGAGGATTGGTTAGCCCAAAATATTTTTGTTTCATTTACGACAATCCTTTCAATTCAATTTTATGATTTATAAATATAAATATAAAAATTACGGAGATATTATACCACAAAAATATCGAAAAGTGTTAAAATTTGGAAAAAAAATAAAAAAATATAGAAAAAAGGAGTACAACCCCTGTCCATTTGTCCCCCAATAATAAATTGAAAAATCCTATAACGATAATTATAAAAAAGAAAAAAATGGTAATAATGATAAAAGGTGATAACATGAAAAAATATGAAAAGGTACATAAAGAACATTATGTTAGAAAATTTTTAATAAAGGTCATCTGGATTTTTATTATAGCTACAATGAGTATTGCATTATATGATATGTATTTAAATATAGATGTAGATGATAAAATATATTTAAATGATGAAACTATTGCTACAACAGATGAAGAGAAGAAAAATGATATATATGATGTAATTGAAGAGACTGCTAATGCTGTAGTAGGAGTATCTAAGTTACAGAGTGTTGACTCATCTTTTTTTTCTTTGGAGGCAGTTGAAACTTATAACTTAGGAACGGGGGTTATTATTGCAAAAGAAGGCTATGTATTAACTAATTATCATGTCAGTGGTAATGTGTATACGAAATGCTATGTAACTACTGAGGAGGGTGAAGAGTATACAGCTAAAGTAGTTTGGACTAATGAAAATCTGGATTTAAGTATATTAAAGATTAATACAATGAGAGAAATGGTTTATGCGGAATTGGGAGATTCAGATACATTAAGGATAGGACAAGGAGTATATGCAATAGGAAATCCATTAGGAGCAGAATTTCAGAGGACAGTGACTTATGGAATTGTTAGTGCATTGAATAGGACTATAAAAATAGAAAATGATGATGATATTTCATACATGGAGGAGTTAATACAAACAGATGCATCTATAAATGATGGAAATAGCGGAGGGCCATTGATAGATAGTGATGGAAAGGTTATAGGTATAACATCTGTAAAAATAAGTGATGCAGAAGGTATAGGCTTTGCAGTGCCAATAAATATAATAAAACCTATAATAGAGAAGTTGGTAGAAAACGGAAAATTTGAGGAAGCAAGTCTTGGAGTATATGTTTATGATAAAGAGGCTATACAATATATAAATTCATCATTAGAATTTGAATATGGAGTATATGTAACAGAGTTGGTATCAGGAGGAGCAGCAAAAATTGCAGGGGTACAAGTGGGAGATATTATTGAAAAAATAGACGGTGTAGAATTAAACAAAATCAACGATTTGAGAAGATATATCTATACAAAGAATATAGGAGATGAAGTTACATTAACAATATTTAGGAATAAGCAAGAGATTGAGATAACGGTAAAATTAACAAAAAAATTATGAGACAAAAACCACGTCCCCTTGTCTCACATTTAAATAAATATAGCGAAAATGGTTGACTTTACAAAAGAAAGGTAGTATAATAAATAAGCTGTTTATGGCAAAAAAATATATAGGAGGTGAAATTTAAGTGCCAACAATTAATCAATTAGTAAGAAAAGGAAGAAAAACAAGTGAGACTAAATCTACGGCTCCAGCTTTACAACATGGTTATAATTCTAGAAATAAAACTTTAACAAATAACCGTGCTCCACAAAAAAGAGGAGTTTGTACAGTAGTTAAGACTGTTACTCCTAAGAAACCAAACTCTGCTTTAAGAAAAGTTGCTAGGGTTAGATTATCTAATGGATATGAAGTTACTTCATATATTCCTGGTATAGGACACAACTTACAAGAGCACAGTGTTGTTTTGATTAGAGGTGGAAGGGTAAAGGACTTACCTGGTGTTAGGTATCACATCATAAGAGGAACACTTGATACTGCCGGAGTTAAGGACAGAATGCAAGCTCGTTCTAAATATGGAGCTAAACGTCCAAAAAAATAGTAAATTGCTAAGAAAAAGCAATTAGTGCAAATAATAAATATACTAATTTAAGGTACTTAAATTTAGAATAGAAAATTGGCAATAGTTTGGAGTAAAATCCCAAAGAAAATATTTAGTATAGCTCGTGGAAAATTTTTAGAGCAAATTTTACTCGACTTTTTTCTGAAAAACTTTTGCCAATAGCTCAAAAAATTTTCTAAGAAAATTTTATTTAGAGATTATTATTGCACTTGACGGATAGGTAAAATTCCTATCAGAGTAACTTTGATATTTATATAAATATCACATAAAATTTATGAAAAGGAGTGAAGAATAGTGCCAAGAAAAGGTTATGTAGCAAAAAGAGATGTGCTACCAGATCCAATGTACAATAGCAAAGTTGTTACAAAATTAATTAACAATGTTATGTTAGATGGTAAAAAAGCAGTAGCACAAGAAATCGTTTATGGTGCATTTGACATCATAAAAGAAAAAGAACAAAAAAATCCACTAGAAGTATTCGAAGCAGCATTAGATAATGTAATGCCTGTACTTGAAGTTAAAGCAAGAAGAGTTGGTGGTGCAACATATCAAGTTCCACTAGAAATTAGACCTGAAAGAAGACAAACATTAGGTTTAAGATATCTAGTAACATATGCTAGAAAAAGACATGAAAAGACAATGGCAGAAAAATTAGCAGGAGAAATACTAGATGCCGTAGCTGGTAACGGTGGAGCATTTAAGAAAAAAGAAGATATGCATAAAATGGCAGAAGCAAATAAAGCATTTGCACATTATAAATGGTAGAAAAAATGGAACTTTTTTCTTAAATGCTCATGACAAACATACAAGTGAAACTTGGATGTTTGACTTGATAAAAAAAGAAAAAAGAAGATATGCATAAAATGGCAGAAGCAAATAAAGCATTTGCACATT
>CAZWIF010000013.1:0-2482 GCA_964634355.1 uncultured Clostridium sp. | reverse complement strand
ATAAATGGTAGAAAAAAAAGGAGGAAAAACCGTGGATGGTAGACAAGTAACATTACAAAAAACAAGAAATATTGGTATCATGGCTCACATTGATGCCGGAAAAACGACAACAACAGAGAGAATTCTTTTCTACACAGGTAAAACACATAAGATTGGTGAAGTTCATGATGGTGAAGCAACTATGGACTGGATGGTTCAAGAGCAAGAAAGAGGTATAACAATTACTTCTGCTGCTACAACAGCTTTTTGGAAAGACCATAGAATTAATATCATAGATACACCTGGTCACGTTGACTTTACAGTTGAAGTTGAAAGATCCCTAAAAGTACTTGATGGTGCAGTTACTGTACTATGTGCTAAAGGAGGAGTTCAGCCACAATCTGAAACAGTTTGGCGTCAAGCTGATAAATACAGAGTACCTAGAATGGTATATGTAAATAAAATGGATATTACAGGTGCAAATTTTGAAAATTGTGTTGAACAATTAAAAACAAGATTAAATGCAAATCCAGTAAGAATCCAATTACCTGTTGGAGCAGAAGATACTTTTAAAGGTATTGTAGATTTAATGAATATGAAAGCATTAATTCATAAAGACAATGAAGGAAAAGAAATTGAAATAACAGATATTCCTGAAGATATGAAGGCACAAGCAGAAGCCGCTCGTCAAGAAATGATTGAAGCTGCAGCTGAGCAAGATGATGAATTAATGATGAAATATTTAGATGGAGAAGAATTAACTATTGAAGAGATTAAAGCAGGGATTCGTAAAGGAACAATTGCAGGAAATATAGTTCCTGTATGCTGTGGTTCTTCTTATAAAAATAAAGGTGTTCAAGAATTACTTGACGCTATATTAGATTATTTACCATCACCAATTGATGTTCCACCGGTTGAAGGTGTGGATTTAAATGGCGAAAAGGCTATAAGAAAACCAGAAGACAGTGAACCTTTTGCAGCACTAGCATTTAAAATAGCAACAGATCCATTCGTTGGAAAATTATGTTTCTTTAGAGTTTATTCAGGAACATTAAATTCAGGAACAAGTGTATTAAATGCTAATAAAGATAAAAAGGAGAGAATGGGAAGAATACTTTTGATGCATGCAAACCACAGAGAGGATATTACTAAAGTTTATACTGGAGATATCGCTGCTGCTGTTGGTCTTAAAGATGTAACAACAGGAGATACATTATGTGATGAGGCTCATCCTATAGTTCTTGAATCAATGGATTTCCCAGAGCCAGTTATTGATATAGCAATTGAACCAAAGGACAAGGTTGCACAAGAAAAAATGGCAATTGCCTTAGCAAAACTAGCTGAAGAAGATCCAACTTTCAAAACATATA
Source organism: uncultured Clostridium sp. (assembly GCA_964634355.1). GTDB lineage: Bacteria > Bacillota > Clostridia > TANB77 > CAG-508 > CAKPSH01. The sequence continues at coordinate 1,133 of CAZWIF010000013.1, read as the reverse complement.
CTGACCAAGAGACAGGTCAAACTATTATTGCAGGTATGGGTGAATTACATCTAGATATCATTGTTGATAGATTAAAAAGGGAATTTAAGGTTGAATGCAATGTAGGTAAACCACAAGTTGCTTATAAAGAGACTATTAGAAGTGCAGTTAGAGCAGAAGGTAAGTTTATACGTCAATCAGGTGGACGTGGACAATATGGACATGCTATCATAGAGATGGAACCACTAGAAGCAGGTTCTGGAATTGTATTTGAGAGCAAAATCGTTGGTGGTGTTGTTCCAAAAGAATATGTTAAACCAATTGAGGAAGGTATACGTGAAGCTGCAAATTCAGGAATTTTAGCTGGATATCCAGTTATAGATTTCAAAGCAACTCTTGTTGATGGTTCTTATCACGAGGTTGACTCTTCAGAAATGGCATTTAAAATTGCTGGATCTATGGCATTCAAAGATGGATGTAAGAAGGGAAAACCTGTAATACTTGAACCTATAATGAGGGTTGAAATAACAGTTCCAGAAGAATATATGGGAGATGTTATTGGAGATATTAACTCTAGACGTGGAAGAATGGAAGGAATGGAAGCAAGAGGAGGATCTCAAATAATCAGAGGATTTATTCCATTATCTGAGATGTTTGGATATGCAACAGACTTGCGTTCTAAAACACAAGGTAGAGGAACATATGCAATGGAACCAAGTCATTATGAAGAAGTTCCAAAGACAATTCTAGATGAAATTGTTGCTACAAGAACAAAGAAGGAAGATTAAAAAATTCATTAAATTAAAAAAAACTATTGCAAAATTAACAAAAATATTATAAAATGTTTGCAAAATAATGCTATTAAATTTATAAAATATAAAAATTTTAAGGAGGAATCAAAAATGGCAAAAGCTAAATTTGAAAGAACAAAGCCACACATTAATATTGGTACAATTGGACACGTTGACCATGGAAAAACAACAACAACAGCTGCTATTACAAAAGTATTAGCTTTAGAAGGAAAAGCTCAATACACAGAATATGCTAAAATCGATGGAGCTCCAGAAGAGAAAGCAAGAGGAATTACAATTAATACAGCTCACGTTGAATATGAAACAGACAACAGACACTATGCACATGTTGACTGCCCAGGA
>CAZWIF010000012.1:0-23470 GCA_964634355.1 uncultured Clostridium sp. | reverse complement strand
TATATTTAATATAAGTATTTACCAAAAAATGAAAAATATACAAATTATAATTTGTAGGTGGGATGTGAGAAATGAGATGTGAGAATGTAGGGGCGGGCCTCGCGTCCGCCCGTTGAACAAAAATTTAATTTTATTTTAAATAAATACATTTAAAATAAATAATACAAATATTTTAAATATATTGCAATTTTCAGGGCAGACGCAAGGCCTGCCCCTACAGAAAGAGGAATATATTTATTTAATTATACGATACAATGGGATTATTTATACAAACAACAATTTGTTTTGTAAAAATAATTGCAATTATGAAAAATATATAATATAATTTGTTTAATATAGAAAATGAAATGGAGGATTTTTATGGAACCTATTGAAATTCATCATCCGCTAATAGACCACAAATTAGCTATTTTAAGGGATAAGAAAACTGGAACTAAAGAATTTAGAGAATTAATATCAGAGATAACTTTATTTTTATGCTATGAAGCGATGAAAGATGCAAAAACATATGAAGAGGAAATAGAGACACCTATACAAAAGACAACCGTAAATAAATTAGATGAGAACCATTATGTGTTTGTTCCAATCATAAGAGCAGGAACGGGAATGATTGATGGGATTGTGAAAATGATACCTAATGCTAAGATAGGACATATTGGATTATATAGAAATGAGGAAACTTTGGAACCAGTTAAGTATCTATTTAAAATGCCAAAGAATATAAAGGATAAAGAGGTAATAATAATAGACCCAATGCTTGCAACTGGTGGTTCAGGTTGTGCTGCAATACAAATGCTTAAAGATGAAGGAGTAAAGAACATAAAATTCTTATGTATAATTTCTGCTCCAGAAGGATTAAAAAGAATGCAAAAGGAACATCCAGATGTTCAAATTTATTGTGCGAAAATCGATGACCATTTAAACGAAATAGGATACATAGTTCCAGGATTGGGAGATGCAGGAGATAGAATTTTTGGAACAAAATAAAGAATAAAAAATAGGAAAAATTAAAATTTTTCCTATTTTTTATTCTGCTGTTTCAACATTAATTACTTGTTTTCCATTGTAATAACCACAGTTAGGACAAGCTCTATGAGGTAATATAGGTTCATGACAATGAGGACAAGTTACAATGTTTGGATTTTCTAATTTCCAAGTAGAACGTTTTGCTCCTGTTCTTGCTTTTGACCATCTTCTTTTAGGTTGTGCCATTTTATTCCCTCCTTAATTAAGTAATACATTTGATTTATATAAAATAGTAGGAGTACTATATTCGAGAAAAATTTGTTACACAAATTTCTCACGGTTACCGCACTCTCAATTTTTCATTAAAACACCATAATAGTATACTAGGATTTTTCAAATTTGTCAATACTTGTTAAAAAAAAATACTTATGATATAATATTTTAGGTGATATTATTGGAAGAAAATAGAGTTGACAAAACAAATTATTATTTAGATATTGCAGAGGCTGTAGCAGAAAGAGGCACATGCCTTAGAAAAAATTTTGGATGTATTATAGTAAAAAATGATGAGATTATAGCAACAGGATATACTGGTGCACCAAGAGGAAGATGTAATTGTATAGATTTAGGATATTGCACTAAAAAGAAATTATTTCCTGATATTAGACATGGTGGATATGATGCCTGTAGGTCTGTTCATGCAGAGCAAAATGCGATAATCAGTGCTTCACGAAAAGATATGATAGATGGAACTATGTATTTAGTAGGAATAAGAAAAGATACGGGAGAATATGAAGAAGGTGCAAATTCTTGTCAAACGTGTAGAAAATTAATAATAAATGCAGGGATAAAAGAAGTAATCGTTAGAGGAAACAATAAAAACGAATATTTAAAAATAGATGTTAATGATTGGATAAATAATGATGATTTATTAGAAGGGATAACAGTGTATTAAAAAGATGCAAGGATAAAAATCTAGAAAGGGTTATCATAAATAAAATCAGGAAGGAGAAATAGCATGTCAAAACCAATAGTCGCGATTGTAGGAAGACCCAATGTAGGAAAATCAACTTTTTTCAACTATATTATTGGTCAAAGAATATCAATTGTAGAAGATAAGCCGGGAGTAACAAGAGATAGAATATATGGAGAGGCTAACTGGTGTGGAAAAAGTTTTACATTGATAGATACAGGTGGAATAGAACCAAAATCAGATGATGAGATTGTAATAAGTATGTTAGAACAAGTAAATATTGCAATAAGTATGGCAGATGTAATTATTTTTATGACTGATATAAAAAGCGGTATGTTAGAAACAGACAGAGATATTGCATTAATGTTAAAAAAATCAAGAAAACCAATAGTATTAGTGTGTAACAAGTCTGATAATTTTGGAAAAAAAGATGAGGATATAGTTGAATTTTATGAATTGGGATTAGGAGAACCATTAGCAATATCTTCAGTCAATGCATCAGGAATTGGAGATGTATTAGAAGAAGTTTGTAAGCAATTGCCAGAGAAGAATCAAGAAGAAAATGAAGAGATTAAAAAAGTCGCAGTAATTGGAAAACCAAATGTTGGTAAATCCTCTTTAATAAATAGAATTTTAGGAGAAAATAGAGTAATTGTTAGCAATATAGCTGGTACTACGAGGGATGCGATAGATACATATTATGAAAATGAATATGGAAAATATACTTTTATAGATACAGCAGGAATTAGAAGACATAATAAGGTAAAAGAAAATATTGAAAAATACAGTGTTATGAGAACATTACTTGCCATAGAAAGAGCAGATGTATGTTTAATGATGATTGATGCTACTGAGGGGGTTACAGAACAAGATACAAAAATTGCAGGAGAAGCACATGAGGCAGGAAAGGGAATAATAATTGTTGTAAATAAATGGGATGAAATTGAAAAAGATAATCATACATTTAATAAATTTAAACAAGAAGTATATAATAAACTAGCATATTTAACTTATGCACCTATAATTTTTATTTCAGCTAAAACGGGACAAAGGGTAGACAAATTATTTGAAATGATTAATAATGTATATGAAATGAATTCTTTAAGGGTGCAAACAAGTACATTAAATAAAGTAATAGACGAAGCAATTGCTATAACTCAACCACCAACAGATAAAGGAAGAAGACTTAAAATTCTATATGTGACACAGGCTAGTACTAAGCCGCCAACGTTTATTGTATTTGTAAATAACAAGGATTTATTCCATTTCTCATATGAGAGATATTTGTTAAATCATATAAGAAAGGAATTTGGATTAGAAGGAACACCAATTAGAATGATAGCAAAAGAAAAAAGAGATGATAATCCAGATGCGTAAGAAAAAAATTAGGAGGAAGAGATAAAATGGTTGTATATATAATAGTATTAATTATAGCTTATTTAATAGGAAGCATAAATTTTTCAGTAATATTTAGTAAGAAATTTGCTGGATTTGATTTGAGAGAAAAGGGAAGTGGAAATGCAGGGACAACAAATATGCTTAGAACTGTAGGAAAAAGAGCAGCATTGATTACATTAATTTGTGATATATTAAAAGGAATAGTGCCAGTATTATTAGCAATATTAATTGGAAATATTGTTAATCACTTTGAAATGAATGTGCAAATTGAATATTTGGCTCAAATAGCAGGAATTGCAACTATAATAGGACACACATTCCCAATATTCTTTGGTTTCAAAGGTGGAAAGGGAGTTGCTAGTTCCCTGGGATTGATATTAATAATAAACTGGCATATAGGACTAATGTGCCTAGTATTTGCATTAATTATAATGGCATTAACTAGAATGGTATCAGCTGGTTCTGTAACAGCAGCCATTTTATTTCTAGTGCTTGCCATATTTGGAGTAAGTTCACAATATTATATTGTAGAAGGTAATTATATTATATTTAGTATAGCTTTAGTAGCAATAGTTATATTTAACCATAGGTCAAATATAAAAAGAATATTAAATGGAACAGAAAATAAATTATCTTTCAAAAAATAATTTTAGGAAATGGGATAACTCTAAATTCCCATTTTTTTGCAATAAACAAATGAATTTGGAAAGGAATAAATGAATATGGATGGAGTTGCATGTGAAGAGATATGGGAAATAATAGAGCAATTAGGAGAAGAAGATAGAAATAAAATTCCTAAAGAAATAATTGAAACTATTGATAGAAACAGAGATAAGTACTACAATGCTAACATTGATTTAGATATACCATTGGAGGAGCAGAAAATTAGCGAAAAAGCTGTAGACTTGTTATGCTATATAAACCTAGAGTATTTATCTACACCTGAAGAAAAAGAAGAGCTGATAAAAATATATAGTGAGAATGAAAGACGATTGTCAGAAGAATTGGACGTATATAAAATATTCGAGAAAAGAAAAAATAAAATTGAGAATTTGCCAGTAGAAATAAAACCTAAAAAATGGTATGAAAGAATATTTGAAAAACTAAAAAGACTATTAAAGAAAACATAAATCTCTAGAAAATGAAAAAAATAAACAATCAGAAGAATTTGATAAGATGAATTTTATAAAGAGAAGAAAAATTATATAGGAGGAAGGAAAGTAGAATGAAAAAAATATGTATAATAGGAAGTGGCTCATGGGGGTGTGCTTTAGCAATTCATTTAGGAAATTTAGGACATGAGGTTAAAATTTGGTCATTTGATGAAGGAGAAAGAGATATCATAAATAAAGAAAGAACATGTAAATTTCTGAAAGGTTCAGTTATTCCTGAAAAGGTAACTTGTACAACAGACTACGAGGAGGCAATAAAAGAAACAGATATGATTTTACATATAACTCCATCAAAGTTTACAAGAGATACAGTAAGGAAATATAAAAAATATGTAACAAATCAACCAATAATAATATGCTCAAAAGGATTTGAAGCAGATACATTAATGACATTAGATGATGTATTAAAAGAAGAATTACCAAATTCTACAATTGCTGTATTATCAGGTCCAAGTCATGCAGAGGAAGTATCAATAGCAATACCTACAGCATTAGTAGTAGCATCAGAGGATGATAAGGTATGTAAAATGGTACAAGATGAATTCATGAATGAAAAATTAAGAATTTATACTTGTAAGGACGTAAAAGGAGTTGAACTTGGAGGAGCGTTAAAGAATATAATAGCATTTTGTGCTGGTGTAGCAGCAGGATTAGGGTTAGGAGATAATTCTTTTGCAGCATTAATCACAAGAGGACTAAAAGAAATTTCAGAACTAGGAGTTGCGTTAGGAGGAAACAAAGAAACTTTTTATGGTCTAACAGGATTAGGAGATTTAATTGTTACTTGTTTAAGTGAACATAGCAGAAATAGAAGAGCAGGAATGTTAATAGGGCAAGGTAAAACTTTAGAAGATGCAAGAAAAGAGATAGGTATGGTAATAGAAAGTGTTGATAATATCGAAGTGGCTTACAAACTGGGAAAGATTCATAATATTGAAATGCCAATATTAAATACAGTATATGCTGTTTTATTTGAAAACCTACAACCAGAAGTAGCAGTGGATAATTTAATGGCAAGAAATAAAAAATCTGAATTTTAATGTAATAACAGGTAAAAATAATAAAAGGAATTATGGTGAACAAATGGAAAGTACAGGTAAACTACAAGAAAATGATATAAGTGAAAAAATAAATGCATTAAAAACATATTTAGAGCAAAATGGAATGAGTGCTGATATTCAATTAGGAGAGCCTACTAGAAATGAATATGATATGAATTCTTATGCCAGAATTACAATAAAGATAGAAAACTTATCAATAAGAAAAATTATTCAATCAATAGCAATATCCATCATAAATGATGAATTAATAGAATTAATGAGAGTAAGTAAAACAGGAAAAAATATGGAGTTTTCATTTTATGCATGCAAAGGCATGGAAAATGACTTTTTTAATAAATTTCAAGAAATAATACGGACTAATATTAGAAGAAGGAAGAAGAGTTGCAATAAAGCAACAAAGACAATGCATCCCAACTAGAATGATTCAAACAGCAGAAAAAATGGATCCAGATAAATGTAAAGGAATACAAATCGACTGGTTTACTAGAGAAAAAAAATTTGGAATAGCAATAAATAATGAAGAATTGGAAAATGTAAGTGAAGATCTTGCAATGGATAAAATGCTAGAAATACAGAGTAATGTAGATTATTTTAAAAAATATTCGAACTTTGGGGTGGCAACAAGAGGAAAAATTCCAAAAGAAGATGCTAAAGAAGCAGCAAGAGGTTTTAGCGAAGGCAGAAAAACATTAGAAGAGCTATTAATATTCTGTATAGAAAATGAAATACAAACTTTTGCTTGCTGTGCAGGACATCCTGATTCAAATGCACCAGATGGCTATTCAACTGGATATGTTGCTTTTGACTTAGAGGATGAAAAAACTAAAAGTATAGTATTGGAACTTTTCTCCAAAGGCATCAAAAGTCAGTTAGAAAGAAGGCAAAATGACTTAGCCTTATATGTAAATAGAGGAAATGAAGATGAAGAATTTTCTAAAGCGAGAAAAGCATTAGAGGAGATAGTAAGAGATAAAGGGGTACTAGCAAATATAAAAAGTTTTTGCAAAGTGCAAAGAGAAATGACGATTGGAAGAACAAGAGGAATGTCACAACAAATATTTAGTGAAAGAAAAAGAGTAGTAGATGGTTATCAGAGAGATGAATAAAAAAATATAAAAACGTTAAGAATAGTATAATAAAAATAAAAATGAAAGGAAGAGTTTAGATGGAAATTTTTGATAAAATAGGTGAAGTGGCATCTCAAACATATAAATATACTACAGAAAAAGCAGATAAGATTGCAAGAGAGACAAAACTTAGAATGAAAATGAATGAAAATAAGGCGAAGATAGAAAATTTATATAATGAAATAGGAGAAGCGGTATATAGAAAACATATTGCAAGAGCGAAAGAAAACTTTGATGAAGAAATAAAAAATGCATGTGAGGAGATTGATAGAATTTCAAAAGAAATTGAACAACAAAACAATGAATTACTAAACATAAAAGACAGAAAACAATGTCCGAACTGTCATGAAAAAATTGAAAAAGAAGCTAAATATTGTCCTAATTGTGGAATGAAACAGACAGCAGAAATGAAGGATACTTCAGAAGAAACAAGTGAGAATGACAATAATCCAATAGCAACACAAGCTACAGAAGAAGAAAAAGCAAGTAATGATAGTAATGAATAGCGATTTCTAATAAGGGTATCTTTCAAACAGATACCTTATTATTTTATCTGAATTAAAAGAAGTAACATTAATAAAAACATTATCATCTAAACTAATCCACATATTTATATCATATTTATCATTATTATCAACAAAAACTCCAATAATATCAGAAATTTCAATGGGATTATCATAAAAAGCTTTCCATTTAAAATCATCCTTTGTAAAAAAACTAGTATCATCATAAAAATTTTGAAGAAAACGAGAAATTTCACCACTTTTTGTACTATATAAACTGACAGTTGTATTCATACATACCTCCTAATTATTAGTATTAAAAATATAAAAAGAATTATACGTAAAGAGGATAATTAATTAACAAAGTATAAAACAGAGAAAGAAATTAAGAAATAAAAATATAATGCAAATTATAAGCAATCTATTTTTATTCAATTTATTTTGGGGATTGCTTTAAAGGTTCTAAATCATTAAAAGATTAAAAAACTAATTAAAGGGTATTTATTGGAAAGCAATTTACATAACTTGACTTTTCGGTAGAAATTTGGTATAATATAATTGCCATGAGTTAAAAGACTCATGAGTAAAAGAGAAAGGAGGGATCGTGTATGATCGCTCCGGATCGGATTTCCACCTTCTTGAGGGATGGAAAATTCGATCACTGCGCCTTATATCTGAAGGCGCAGGGGTTGATTATTAATGCTCTAAAGGGCATTAATGATCGTCACTGCGTAGGCGGTGGGATCACCGTCCGAATGGACGCCATTCGCCGTGGGGGGCTTATGGTGTCCGTCCTTCTGGACGGTGTGCTGCCACTCGCGTCATGCGAGTTTGGGAGCGAGGATGGAAAGGCTGTGTTTGAGCTCAGCCTTGAGATCCTCCAGGAAGAGGGATTTGTCCTCCTGTACGTGGACCATGGTCCATGCACTTGGAGGGGAATCCTCTCCTGGTAAACAATTGGCGGCGGATAATCTCCGCCGCCAATTGCATTTAAACTATGAGATATAATGGAAGGAATTTTTAGCATTTTAAAAAGAAAAAATTCCCAAGAAAAAAATCGAAAAATGTATTGAAAAAAATATAAAGTTATGGTTAAATATTTGTAGAGGATGGGCTTGCCTCCGCCCAAGTCACAGAAATTGAAGAAGAAGGACATTTGTTTCATAAATACAAAATATTACAAAAATGCTACACAATTATTATATAAATATTACAATAATATTACAAATATTATAAAATGTTGAAAAAACATTTTTAATATAGTAAAATAAGTTTAGATTATAAATTAAAACGAAAGGATAAGAGGAAGATGAAGAAACAAACTTTAAAATTTATTAATTTATTATTAGCAGTTGTACTTATTTTAGGAGTACTTATGACCGCCATATATGCGGTAGATTTAACAAAAACTACAGGTTCATTGACAATAACAAAATATGAAACTGGACTTGATGATGATGGAAATTCATATAAAAAAGAATTAGCAGGAGTTACTTTTGACATATATAAAGTAGATGATGATGAAACATCAACTGCAACACCAACAGACGAGACAATACTTGCAACAAAGCAATCAGCAACGACAGATAGTACGGGTATAGTTACTTTCTCTAACCTAGCATTAGGAAGATACTTGGCAGTGGAATCAAATGCACCAGAAAATGTTGTAGAAAAAATAGCAAACTTTTTGGTTGATATCCCAATGACAGATTCAGATGGAAAAACTTTGATATATGATGTAGAGGTATTTCCAAAGAACAATACCGTATATGGTGGTTTTGTTCTAAATAAGCAAGATTCTGAAGGAAATGCATTGGAAGGAGTTACATTTGAATTACAAAAAGAAACATCAACAGATACATGGACTAAATATAATACAGAAACTTTAGCTACAGATGAAAATGGTAATATTACATTAACAGGATTGCCTGCAGGAAATTATAGATTTGTAGAGTTATCAACTTTAACAGGATACATACTAGATAATAATACAACATATGACTTTACAGTATCAATGGATACTGATGGTTCAACAAAAGTAGAGCCAGATACAGTTACAATAGTAAATGAAAAACCAACAATATCAAAGAAAATTACATCTACAACAACAAGTGGAAGTGTAAAAATAGGAGATAGTGTTACATATGAAATAACAGCAGATGTACCAAGTACAATCGCAAACTTAACAACTTATTCAATTACAGATACATTAGATGCAGGATTAACTTATAATAGTGATAGTTTAGCAATAAAAGGTGGGGAAGTAACTTTAACTAAAGATGAGGATTATTCTGTTTCAGTTAATGGACAAGTGGTTACTATAACATTTACAAATGCAAATCTAGCAGATTATGATACGGTAACACTTACATATAATGCAACAGTAAATAGCAATGCAGATGCAACTGCAACAGGAAACACTAACAAAGCTGAATTGACTTATTCTACAGTGGTTAAACAAAATTATAACAATGAAAGTAATACAGAAACAATAGCTGTAACTGATAAAACTGTAAATGTGTATACAGGTGGTTTCTATATTAAGAAAGTAGATAAAAATAGTAATGTAATTACAACTGGTGCAACATTTAAGATAGCAGCAACAGAGGCCGAAGCAAAAGCAGGAACATATTTGAAGGATGAAAATGGAGATGAAATTACACTTACAACAGGTGACGATGGATATGTTTCATATAAAGGTTTGACTTATGGAACATACTGGCTAGTAGAGACACAGGCTCCAACATATGCTGATAACGGAACAACAAAGAGTTATAATTTATTAACATCACCAGTAGAAATAACAGTTGATGTTGATAGCTTCTCTGCAGATAATGCTATTGATGTAGTAAATAAAACGGGATTTCAATTGCCTGCTACAGGTGGAGTTGGAACAATATTAATAATAGCAGTAGGTGCTGTGCTAATTGTCTCAGGTTTTGTAATATATAGAAAAGGCAAAAATAATGAGCAATAATATAATAATTTAATAAGGATGGGGGACAGGAATACCTGGCTCCCATTTTAAGTAAAGGTGAAGAAATTGAAAAGAAATGTTATTGGGATAGTGGTTGTGGTAATTGGTATAATGATAATATTATATCCAATAATTTCTAATATAATAGCTTCATATACTCAAACCGTTGTGATAGAAAACTATAGAGGTACAGTAGAATTAATGACAGATGAGGACATAGAGGCAGAAAGAGAAAAAGCAAGAGAATATAATGATAGTATATCAGACTCTAGTAATGTAAGTATACAGTTAGATGATAATGGGGATACAGATGAAGAAAATACAGGAGTAAGTTATTATAATGCACTTAATGTGGGAGAAGTAATAGGATATATAAATATTCCTAAAATTAATGTATATTTGCCGATATATCATGGGACAAGTGAGTCTGTTTTACAATCAGGAGTTGGACATGTGGAAAATACTTCATTGCCAATTGGAGAAAAAAGTACCCATGCTGTTTTAGCAGGACATACGGGTTTGATTAGAACTAAAATGTTTGATGACTTAACTGAAATGGAAATAGGAGATAAATTTTATTTATATATTTTAAATGAAGAATATGCTTACCAGGTTGACCAAATAAAAGTTGTTCTTCCAGATAATAACGAATACGTGGCAGTGGTTGATGGAGAAGAATATGTAACTCTTTTAACATGTACTCCATATGGAGTTAATACTCATAGATTACTAGTAAGAGGAACTAGAATAGAATTAGATTCTGAAGAAATAGAAAATTTAGTACTTATTGATGATACATCAACAAGCACATCAAAAGATATATTATTTAAAGGAATTATAATTGTTACAATATCATCTTTGGGGCTAGTGATATTGGTAATAATATTAGTAGTAGCAAAAAAGAAATATAAAGCCAAAAGACGTAAATAGTTATAGAAGGGAAATCTAAATTGATGAGAGAGAAAATATTAAAGAATGTAGGGATTTTTGTTATTGTGTTAGGGATTTGTGTATGTATATTTCCAACATTGGCAAATAAATATAATGACATAAAGATGATAGGGCAGATAGAGGATTTTATAGATGAAACAGGTAATACAACCATATCAACTTTAGACTTGTTACGTAAAAGATTTGAAGAATATAATGAAAATTTGGTAACGAATGGACAACAATTAGTAGATGCTTTCTCATATCAAGATCCAAGTTTTGAATTAAGTGAATATGGGTACTCAGAGAATATTCTTGGATATCTTGACATTCCACAAATGGACATTACTTTACCAATATATTGGGGTGCATCAAAAGAAAATTTAAGTAAAGGTGCAGCTCTTCTTTCTCAAACTTCAATTCCAATAGGAGGAGAAAGCACTAACGCTGTCATAGCAGCACACAGAGGAATGTCGACTAAAGCTATGTTTAGGAATATTGAAAAACTTAAACTTGGAGATGTAATTACAGTAACAAATGCTTGGGAAGAATTAGAATATCAGGTGTGTGAAATAAGGGTTATTACGCCAGATTATATAGATGCAATTTTAATACAGGAAGGCAGAGATTTGATAACTTTAATAACATGTCATCCATATAGACATAATTATCAAAGATATGTGGTGTATGCAGAACGAATATAAATAAAATGTAATATTTTGTGGCACGGTGCACCGTGCCATTTGTATGCAATTTGTAAATTTTTCAATTGACTTTTGTATGATAGGATAATATAATAAAAATAATGAAGAATATTGTAGAAAGAGATGGGAATATGATGATAGAGGGATATGAGCTTAGTAAGTATTTGGATCCAGTGACTGTAAGGATTATTAATTTTATACATAAATCAAGATGTCTATATAAGATTAACGAGGATAACAATAGCCGAGTTTTAAAATATACTTATTTAAATCTGTGTACATATAGTAATGAAAAAGAAGAAAGAGATTATATAAATGCATTGGCTGTAAATTTCAGCAATTATGATATGCTTAGAGAAAGCAGTAACTGGACGATTGAATATAATAATTATTCAGAAAGCATTAGAAGGAGATGTAATTGGTGCGATATTAAATCAGAATTCTGCCCAATTAAAGTTTATGCAGATCTGACTAATTATGCTAAGCATAATAAATTATCTGTGGATAAATTATTAGAAGATTTATTAAATGAGCAACATTCTAAAATCAATAATAACGAGGTTTTAGAAAAAAATGTTGCTAATAAAATTGTAAAACTATGCAACACTTTTCCAGAACTAAAGGTAATTCAGGCATTAGTTGAGACAAAAACGGTTGAACTTCTTGATGTTATAGAGAATAAAGTCAGATATAAACATATTGATTTAAAGGTTACTAGTGACTCTTTAATTAATAATTTATATAATTATTATATGTCAAAGGGAAATACACAAGAAGAAAGCTTTGATTTAGACAGTATAGAAAATAATAATTACAATTCATATATGTATAAGTTTTCACCATATAAAATAGCTGCATATATGTTATATTTGTGCGATGAAAATAGACTAAGCTATAAAAAAGTATTTGATAAGATATATAGTAAATGTGAAAATATTGCTGAGAGTAAGTTTGAATCATACTATAAATGGTATATGTTCCAAATAGATAAATTGGATTGTGAAGAGAATGTAAAAAGGGAATTGAAAGAAATTATAACTTATATAAGGAATTATCATATAAAATATCAATATCATTTACCATATGTTCAGATAAATATTAATTTACAAATTGAAGATGAGAATTTACTAAATAAGATAGTAACAATTATATATAGGTTTGCAGCCAGTTGTGCATATATTAAGGATAAGATGTCAGTTATTGATGCAGAGTTTTTATATAGTAAATGTGAGAAGGATGCAGAGATAATTAATAATATTGATAAAATGTATAAAGACAGCGGTCTAGTTTTGGTTAAAGATATGGAGAAGATTGAGTTATCACCAAGCAAAATGGAAACTTTACTTTATGCGATTGAAACCAGTTTAAAAGCATATAATTCAGGAATTACAATAATAGCTTCTAAAAATGACATAAGTAAATTTATAGAAGGATATCCTGTACTTGCGGAGAAGATTCAGCATAATATTAAAATAAATGAATATAGTTTAGAAAAAGTTCAAGAAAAAATAATAAATAGATTAGAAAATAATTATAAAGTTTCAGAAGAGATGAAAAATAGGATAATTGAATTTATTGAATATGACTATGGACAGAGTATGATAAAGAATAATGACTATATTGAAAAAGTATACATGGAAATTGTATACAATAATTTTAAAATGATGGATGCATCTTTAGAATTAAACGATGATAATATAGATTATAGTAAAGCTAGACATATTGGAACAAGCAAGAAAAATATTAATGATTTAATTGGGTTAGAAGAGATTAAAAGAGAGATTCAAAAGTTTAAAAACTTATTGATGTTTAATAAGAAAATAGCGAACAAGATAGAGAATAAAGACATGAATATGAATATGTTATTCCTTGGAAATCCAGGAACAGGAAAAACGACTGTTGCTAGTATTATGGCAGATATCTTATATGAATTAGGATATATAAAGAAAAATAAGTTTGTTGAGGTAACTGCTAAAGATCTTGTTGCAGAGTATATAGGTCAAACTGCAATAAAAACATCTAAAATCATAGAAAAGGCATTGGATGGAGTATTGTTTATAGATGAAGCATATTCAATGGTATCATCTAATAAAAATGCAAGTTTTGGAGATGAATCTATTGCTACATTGGTACAGGCTATGGAAAAATATAAAGATAGATTGGTGGTAATTTTTGCTGGATATACATTGGAAATGAAGAACTTTTTAGACTCTAATCCAGGGATTGCTTCAAGAGTAGGATATACTTTTGAGTTTAATAATTATACAACTGAAGAATTAATGCAGATATTAGAGGAGTATGCACTAAAAAAAGGATTTACAATTAATGAAGAGGCAAAAAAGAGAATAGTTGAGATAGTTGAGGAGAATAAAAATACTAGAAATTTTGGAAATGCAAGATTTATGATTAATTTGTTTGAAAAATTGGTCATGGTGCATGCTCAAAATTTTGATGATAACAATTTAATGACCCTAACTAAAGATGATGTTAAAAGGCTAAGAAATGAAAGCTTTAGCTTAAAGAAAAGCACAAGCGAAATAAGGAAAGAGTTAGAACAGTTGGTAGGATTGAATAATGTAAAAAAAGAATTAGACGGAATGATAGACTTAGTTATGCTAAATAATAAACTTGAGAAGAGAATACCATTGAACTTAAATATGATTTTCATAGGAAATCCAGGAACAGGGAAGACAACTGTTGCTAGAATTTTTGCAGAAATGCTGTATAATTTGGGTTATATAAAAAATAACAAATTGATTGAGGTAACAGGAAAGGATTTGATAGGAGAATATGTAGGACAAACTTCAACAAAAACAGCGAGAGTACTAGAGAATGCATTGGACGGATTACTATTTGTAGATGAAGCATATACATTAATGAACCAAGCTGGAGAGAAAGGAAATTATTCGCAAGATGCAATATCAACTATAACAAAATATATGACGGATTATGAAGGAAGAATAACGATTATTTTTGCCGGTTACAAAGAGGAGATGAAGGATTTTTTAGAAATAAATTCAGGATTAATATCAAGAGTGGGAGAAACGATTGAATTTGAAGATTATTCAGAAGAGGAACTTCTAAAGATATTCAAAGGAGAGATTGAAAAAGCAGAGTTTAGTATAGAAAAGAATGCTGAAGAAGAGATATTAAAGATAATCAAAGAAAATCTTCATTCAAAGAATTTTGGAAATGCAAGGTTTGTGATAAATGTATTTAAGAAAACAATGATGCAACATGCTAAGAGATGTAGAGAAGTTGATGACCAGAATATATTAAAAACGATAACATTAGAGGATATACCAGAAATAAAGGCAAAGAAGGAGAAAAGAATTGGATTCTAAATATTTCAATTCTGTAACAAGTGACTCTGCAAATTTCATATTTTCTCTTGTAAATTATAGCAAAACATGATATAGTCTATAATATTAAAAAGAGTTGAAAGGAAGCGACTTTATGGGATTTTTAAAAAGTATTTTTAAATCGTATTCAGAAAGAGAAGTAAAGAGGGTTATGCCTATTGTTAATAAAATCAACAGTTTAGAGGAGGAAATATCTAAATTATCTGATATGGAATTAACTGGTAAGACAGTAGAATTTAAAGAAAGATTGCAAAATGGAGAAAGCTTAGATGATATTTTACCAGAGGCTTTTGCAGTAATGAGAGAAGCTTCTAAAAGAGTTCTTGGTATGAGACATTTCGATGTTCAATTAATAGGTGGAATTATTCTACACCAAGGTAGGATTGCAGAGATGAAAACCGGTGAAGGTAAGACATTGGTTGCTACACTTCCTGCATATTTAAATGCTTTAGCTGGTAAAGGTGTTCATGTAGTTACTGTTAATGATTATTTGGCTACTCGTGATAGTGAATGGATGGGAAAGGTTTATAAATTTTTAGGATTAACTGTTGGTCTTGTTATAAGTGGAATGAAACCAGATGCAAAACAAAAAGCTTATGCAGCAGATATTACATATGGAACTAATAATGAGTTTGGATTTGATTATCTAAGAGATAATATGGTAATATATAAAAATCAAGCTGTTCAAAGAGGTTTAAATTTCGCAATTGTTGATGAAATTGATAGTATTTTGATTGATGAGGCACGTACACCTTTGATAATTTCAGGTAAGGCAGCTGCCTCATCAGAAATGTATAAAAAAGCAAATGATTTTGTAAAAAGGCTTACCCCTAAAGTAATAGTAGAAGAGGATGTTAAAGATTTTGACCAAGCTGAGGATAATGAGAAGTATGATTATATAGTAGATTTAAAGGCAAAGTCAGCTTCACTTACAGGAAAAGGTATTGATAAAGCTGAAAAGGCATTTAATGTTGAAAATCTAGATGATTTAGATAATTCTGATTTGGTCCATCATATAAATCAAGCGTTACGTGCTCATGGTGTAATGAAAAGAGATATTGATTATATCGTAAAGGATGGAGAGGTTTTAATTGTTGATGAATTTACAGGTCGTATAATGTATGGTAGACGTTATAACAATGGATTACATCAAGCGATTGAGGCAAAAGAGGGAGTTAAAATTGCAGATGAATCAAAGACTTTAGCTACTATTACCTTCCAAAATTATTTTAGAATGTATGGCAAACTTTCTGGAATGACAGGTACTGCTATGACAGAGGAGCCTGAATTCCAAGAAATATATAAATTAGATGTTATTGCAATTCCAACAAATAAACCTATGATAAGAAATGACCTAAATGATGCTATTTATAAAAATGAAAAGGCAAAGTTTAATGCTATTGTACAAGAAATAAAAGCAAGCCATGAGAAGGGTCAACCAGTTTTGGTGGGTACTATTTCGATTGAAAATTCGGAAAAATTAAGTAATATATTAAAAAGAGAAGGAATTCCTCATCAAGTATTAAATGCTAAGTTTCATGAAAAAGAGGCCGCAATCATAGCACAAGCAGGAAAATATGGTGCAGTTACAATCTCTACAAACATGGCAGGTCGTGGTACAGATATTATTCTAGGTGGAAACTCAGAATTTTTAGCTAAACAAGAAATGAGAAAGAAAAATTATCCAGATGAAATAATAGAGCAAGCTGATGCCTATAATGAAACAGATAACCAAGAAGTTTTAGAGGCTAGAAAAGTATTTAGAGAATTGGAAGCTAAGTTTGATGAAGAAATTAAAGTTGAAAAGGAAAAGGTAATTGAAGCCGGTGGTTTAAAGATTATTGGTACAGAAAGACATGAGTCTAGAAGAATTGATAATCAGTTGAGAGGACGTAGTGGTCGTCAAGGAGACGTTGGTGAGTCTAAGTTTTTCATAGGACTTGATGATGACCTAATGAAAATCTTTGGAGGAGATATAATTACAAATATATATGATAAATTGGGTGCAGATGAAAATATGCCTATCGAAGCTAAGATGATATCAAATGCTGTGGAGAATGCTCAAAAGAGAGTTGAGGGAAGAAACTTTAGTATTCGTAAAAATGTGTTACAATATGACGATGTTATGAATACGCAAAGAGAGATTATATATGGACAAAGAAGAGAAGTGCTTGATGGAAAGGACTTAAAAGAGACTATATTGAAAATGATACCTTCTGTGGCAACTTCTATTACATCAAAATATTTTGGAGCAGAAGAAAATATTAGTAAAGAGGCTTTATCTCAAGAAATCAAGAACGTATTTGGAATAACAGATTTAAAAGAGTTAGAGAAAGATAAATTAAAGCAGGAGGATATTGTTAATGAGATTATAGAAATATCAACTGAAAAATATGAGCAAAAGGAGCAAGATTTTGGAGAACAAGACCTAAGAGAGCTTGAAAGAGTAGTAATGTTGAAAGTGGTTGACCAAAAATGGATGAACCATATAGATGCAATGGATGATTTAAAAGAAGGAATTGGACTTCGTGCTTATGGACAAAAAGACCCTGTTGCACAGTATAGAATTGAAGGGTTTGATATGTTCGATGAAATGGTAGCCGAAATTCAAGTGGATGTTGTAAAAATCCTTTTAAATATCCAAAAAGCAGGAGAATTAAAAAGGGAGCAAACTGTAAAAATAACATCAGCAGCTCAAGCAGCATTGAACAGCATAAATGTTGTAACTGAAAACAAACAACAAGCTCCAACAACATCAGCTACGCCAAGAAAACCAGTAGTAAATGAAGGACCAAAAGTGGGAAGAAATGACCCCTGCCCCTGCCGGCAGCCGGTAAGAAGTATAAGAATTGTTGCGGAAGAAATACTTAAATATGTTTATTAAATTTTTTAGAGGGATATTCAATTTATTGAATATCCCGTTTTAAGGCTTTGTGACTAAAAATATGCAAAAAGGAAATAAAAAAATAAGATTTGATTGAATATGGTGATGAAATAAAATAGATAGAAAGATTAAAATTGGCAGTTTTACAAAAAAAGTTAAAAATGTGTAGCAATAAATGCTAATCCGTGTTATAATATCTTTTACAAGTAAAGGAGAATGATTTATGACGCCTAAAGAAATTACAATGTTTTTAAATAATAAAATAAGTGAAAATGAAGATTTTGTAAGAATTACTTTTTTTGAGATGAGAGTCAAAAAAAACCTATCACAAGAAGAGATGGAGGAGTTTGTTGAAGCAGCTAAGACTAAGCTTAAGAATTTTAATTATAAAGTCTATGAGGTAGGAAATAAATATTGGTATAATGGAAATTCATATGTTGTACAAAGTAATGAACTATTAATTGCGGTTAAGCCACAAGAGATTAATGGGCATGGAAGTCAGAATGCGATTTAAGCCAAAGGGAAAGGAGAAATAATGAGAATAAAAAAAATAATATATATTATATTACTTATATTAATTTTGGCTGTTTTTATTTATGCAATTATAAAACCAAATAATGTGTATGAGAAATTGTCTGATAAAATAAGTGTTGTATGTACTTCATTTGTAGGATATGATTTTGTAAGTGCGATAACAAATGGAAGCGAGAATATAGAGATTACATATTTGTTAGACCCAGGCGTTGACGCTCATAGCTTTGAACCTACAGCAAGTCAGTTGATAGCTATTCAATCAGCTGATTTATTTGTGTATAATGGTGGAGAAATGGAGAATTGGACTGAGCAGGTAATACCAACATTAAATTTATCAAATACAAGATTAATAAAATTAATGGACACTGTGGAGTTATTAGAAGAGGAAGATGTTGATGGAACAGATGAAGAGGATGAAAATGAATATAGTGAACTTGAATGGGATGAACATGTATGGACTTCACCTTCTAATGCAATAAAGATATTGGAAAGTTTGGAATTAACATTGGAGGAGATTGACACTGAAAATATAGAGTTATTCAAGGAGAATACCGAAAATTACAAAAAAGAGATAGAGGAATTAGACGAAAAAATATGGGACATTGTTAATAATGCTAAAAGAACAAGACTAGTTTTTGGAGATAGAATGCCAATAAGATATTTCCTAGAAGAATTTGGATTGAAAGCTAGTGCTGCTTTTAATGGATGTAGCACAGAGACAGAGCCGAGTACGAAGACCTTATCTTATTTAATCAATCTAGTAAGAGAAGAAAATATACCAGTAGTATTATATATAGAAAATGGTAATGTAAAAGTTGCGAGTATAATTGCGGAGGAAACAGGAACAGTAGCAATGGAATTTCAATCATTACATTCGATATCTAGTGAAGACTATAACAATGGAGAGACATATGTAACTTTAATGGAGAGAAATTTAGAAATATTAAAATTAGCCTTACAATAATTAGATAGAGTTCTAATATTGGAGAATATTTTAATTAATTAAAAAGGATACTTGAAATAAGGAAGGAAGATGACTATGAGGAAGATAACGCCAATTATAATTGTAATAGTAATAATTGTAATTATATTAGTAGGATTTCTTATATGGTTATATTGTGATATACAAGAAAATAAAAGAATAGATGCAGAGGCGGTAACTTTAAAATCAGACATGACTATCGAGTTTGGCTCTGATGCAAAGGTATCTGATTTTCTTGAAAATCTAAATGGAACTTTACTTAATGATTATGTAATTGATACTGAGGTATTAGGAGAAATAGAGGTATCTTTTGATTTCTTAAATATAAAGAATAAACAAAGAACAGCTACGTTTTATATTACAACTGTTGATGTAACTGCACCTGTTATTTATAGTGGAGCTTCATATACGGTAAAAATAGGATATAGCAAAAACTTAACAGATGTGCTTTTAAGTGGAGACGATATTGACGATAATCCAACGAGAGAGATATTAGGGGATTATGACTTTAATACAGTAGGAAATTATAATTTAACATATGTTGTAACTGATTCAAGTGGAAATGAAACGAAGAAGGATTTTGTACTTCATGTAATTGAGGATAAAGGAACAACGACCACTACCACTACTACTGAAACAATATATTTGGACGATATAATAGTGAATTATAAAACTTCGAATACAAAAATAGGAATTGATGTATCTAAGTGGCAAGGAGAGATTAACTGGGAAGATGTTAAAAATGCAGGAGTAGAGTTTGCTATTATAAGAGTTGGATATCAAACAGATTATGATGGTGATTATGTAGTAGACCCATATTTTATAGCAAATATAGAAGGGGCAAAAACAGTTGGATTACCAGTTGGACTTTATTTTTACTCATATGCAAAAACAGTAGAACAAGCAGCTGAACAAGCGCAATGGGTAAAGGAACAGATTAAGGATTATGAAATAGATTTACCAATAGCGTTTGATTGGGAGAGTTGGTCATCTTTTAATACTGCCAATATGAGTTTTTATAAAATAAATAAAGTCGCAAATACTTTTTTAAATACATTAGAAGAAGCGGGATATCAAGGTATGCTTTATGGTAGTAAAAATTATTTAGAGACAATATGGGATACTGATATATGTCATGGAATTTGGCTTGCACATTACACAAGTAATACATCTTATGATGGAGAGTATATAATTTGGCAGAGGTGTGAGACAGGAGGAGTAAACGGAATAAACGGAAATGTTGACATAGATATAATGTACACGGATTAAGTAGACACACTTTTTTATGCAAGGCCATGATGATTGTACCTCAATGAAATAAGTGTCATAATATAAAGAAAAAGGTGAGATTAAATGTTAAATCAATTTTCGAGAACCGAATTATTGATAGGAAAAGAGGGAATAGAAAAATTACAAAATGCAAAGGTGGCTATATTTGGAATAGGTGGAGTAGGAACTTTTGTTGTAGAAGGGCTAGTAAGAGCTGGTGTTGGAAACTTTATATTGGTAGATGATGACAAGGTTTGCTTAACAAATTTGAATAGGCAAATTATTGCAACAAGGAAAACTGTGGGGAGACCAAAAGTTGAGGTTGAAAAAGAAAGAATACTAGAAATAAACCCAAAGGCTAATGTAGAAATATATCAAAAATTTTTTATGCCAGACAGTGAAGAGATTTTGGATAATACTGTTGATTATATAGTAGATGCAATGGATACTGTAACAGCTAAGATAGAATTGATTGTAAGAGCGAATAGATTGAATATACCTATTATATCTAGTATGGGAACAGGAAATAAATTAGACCCAACCAGATTAGAGGTTACAGATATTTATAAGACAAGTGTATGTCCTTTGGCGAAGGTTATGAGAAAAGAGTTAAAGGCAAGAGAAATAAAAAAATTAAAAGTTGTTTATTCAAAAGAAGAACCGATTAAGCCAAAAGAGATTGAAGAAAATAGTTGCAAAAATGCATGTATTTGCCCTCCGGGTACAAAAAGAAAATGTTCAGTTAAAAATCAAGTACCAGGAAGTATCTCTTTTGTTCCATCAGTAGCAGGACTAATTATAGCAGGTGAAGTAATAAAAGATATGTTGTAGACAAAGGTATAAAAACATTTAAATTAGTTAATAATATAAAAAAAGAAAGGAGACAATATATGGAAGAGTTATTAAATAATTTGAATGTTTTTTTAAGTGATTTGAATGTTTTTTACAGAAAGCTACAAAATTATCATTGGAATATCAGGGGCAGTTTATTTTTTGTCCTTCATAGTAAATTAGAGGAATATTATGATGAAGTAAATGAACAGGTAGATATAATTGCAGAGCATATTCTAGCTTTGGGAGGAGAACCGCTAGGAACATTAAAGGATTACTTGAGCATAACTAAAATTACAGAGGCTGAGAATAAAAAGATAGAAAGTATAGAGGTTATAAATACACTTATAGAAGATTATTCAACACTTTTAAAAGATGCAACAAAAATTAAAAATTTAGCAGATCAACTGGGAGAGCATAAAACAGCAACAATAATGGATGATGTTATCGAAGACTACACTACAAAACTATGGATGTTAAAACAAAATAAATAAAATATAATAGAGTAAAGGGCATATGATTATGCCCTTTACAATTATTTATACCTTTTACAGTTGCACAAGATTAAAATAAGTGTTAATAATAACAACAATCCTAGTATTACAGCTAATACTATTACTGCAGATAATGCTACAAGTATAGCTTCAGCTATGGAAGCACCAACTAATAATCCCACTACAAAAGAAAAAGCGATTGACAATATAATAGCGACAATTCCTAAACAGCTTTTTTTATTGTTACATTTTCCTTCTTTAGTATCATAGCAATAAGTTGTTCTTTGTGGCTCCATAATAAAGTCACCTCCATCAAAGTATCAAGGTTGATACTTAATATATATTATGTAATCCCATATTATTGTGTTACAAATGTCATTACAAAAACGAAATGATTAATGTAATTGCTCCGTTATTCTATATTGACATATTTTAAATTAGAATGCTATAATACAAAATGTAAAAATTATAAATGTAAGGAGGTATGCTGTTGAAACATTTAGTAATATCAGATAAAGATGGTTCAAGTTTTATGCTAGGAAGATAAAAGAGATATATGATAGAGAATACCAAAAATAATTATTTAATTATTGATGATGAAGAACTTATTTTAAAAGATGCGGAAAGTAATGATATTTATAAAAAATTAAAGGAGAGGATTAAAAATGAATAAAGATTTTATAGTAAAAAAATGTTTTAAATGTGGAGCTGTTGTAAAAGTTCTAGAGGATTGCAATTGCCCATGTGGAATTGAATGTTGTGGAGAAAAAATGAAAACGCTAGTGCCAAATTCAGTTGATGCTGCAATAGAAAAACATGTACCTACATATGAAGTGAAGGATGGTAAAATATTTGTAAAGGTTAATCATGTTATGGAAGAAGAACATAGCATTGAGTGGATTAGTATTGTATTTGGAGATAAAGAGGTTACAACGTACTTAAAACCAGGAAGAGAAGCAGTAGCTCATTGCAAATATGTTCCAGGGGCTACAATTTATGCTTATTGCAATAAGCATGGACTTTGGAAGAAAGATGTAGAATAGTAAAAGTACTACACAAAATTAAAAAAGTATGTTACAATATTATGGAATATAAAATTTATTAAAAGGAGGAATTAACCATGTCAGGACATTCAAAATGGCATAACATTCAAGCAAAAAAAGGAAAAGCAGATGCTGCAAGAGGAAAGATATTTACAAAATTGGGAAGAGAATTATTAATTGCTGTAAAACAGGGAGGACCTGATCCGGCTGGTAATTCTAAATTAAAAGATGTTATAGCAAAATGTAAAGCTGCAAATATG
>CAZWIF010000011.1:0-23943 GCA_964634355.1 uncultured Clostridium sp. | reverse complement strand
AAAAGAAATAATCTAAATTATTAGATTATTTCTTTTTTTCTACAAGAGAGTTTGACAAGTTTTTAAAGGAATATGAACTATAATAGATTATACAAACTTTGATGGAGGTGAGGGATAAGGAAAACATGACTATATACTTAGATATAGTATTTACAGAAAATATAATAATGAATTACATAATTTTATTTGCAACAGGAATTATATGTAAAGAAAAGATTAAACAAATGAGAATAATTATATCAAGTATTATAGGGAGTATTTATTCAGTAGCATACTATGTAACAGAAATTAAGTTATATGTAACAATATTAGCTAAGATTTTATTATCGATAGTGATGATTTATGTTGCATTTAATGCAAAAAGCCCAAAAAGAATGTTTAGAACTCTAATGATTTTTTATCTGACATCATTTGCATTTGGAGGATGTGCTTTTGCTGTTTTATATTATTTGGAATCTGAAAATATATTATACGGAAAAGGAAATCTTATTTATACATATCCATTTAAGATTGCTATTGCAGGTGGTATAATAGGATTTTTTATAATTAATATTGCATTTAAATTAGTGAAAAAAAGATTGAATATCGACGATATGTTTTGCAATATAAAAATTTGGAATGATGGAAAAGAGAAAAAAGTCAAAGCTATGATTGATACTGGAAATTTAATGAAGGATCCAATAACAAATTCACCAGTAATTATAATTGAAAAAAATAGTTTGAAAGATATATTACCAGAAAAGATTTTAGATAATACACAAAAGATAATTAATGGGCAATACGAATTTAGTGATGAAGATTTTCAATTTATGTCCAAATTTAGAGTATTACCGTTTTCATCTTTGGGAAAACAGAACGGAATGTTATTAGGTTTTAAAGTAAATAAAGTCCAAGTAGAGGTAAATGATGAAGAAATAGTTAGGAATGATGTTATAGTAGGAATTTATGATAAAACCTTGTCACAGAAAAAGGAATATAGTTGCCTAATGGGATTAAATTTTCTAGAAGAGGTATAGAGGCTAAGGTTGCACTGCACCCAAAGAAAGAATTATCTTTTAACAATTAATGTAAATAACAAGAAAGGACTGATGAGATATGAATATTTTACAATTATTAAAAATTAATTTTAATAATATTTATAATAAGTACATAAATAATTTATATGAAGAAGATAATGTTCATATATATTATATTGGTGGAAGCCAAACACTACCACCACCACTCTCACAAGAGGAGGAGGAAGAATTTTTAGAAAGATTAAAAAATAATGATGAAGAGGCAAAGCAAACACTTGTAGAAAGAAATTTAAGATTAGTAGTTTATATATCCAAGAAGTTTGAAAATACAGGCATTGATATAGAAGACCTAATTTCTATCGGAACAATAGGACTAATGAAAGCAATAAATACATTTAATGTTGCTAAAAATATAAAACTAGCAACATATGCCTCAAGATGTGTAGAAAACGAGATATTAATGTATCTAAGAAGGAATAACAAAACAAAAGGGGAAATATCAATAGATGAACCTCTTAAACAAGATGGAGATGGTAATGAATTATTATTATCAGATATATTAGGAACAGAAAGTGATGTGACATCAAAAAACATCGAAGATGAAGTCGATAAGAAACTATTAAGAATTTCTATGCAAAAATTGAACGATAGAGAAAAAAATATAATGGAATTACGATTTGGATTTAACACAGGAGATGAAAAGACACAGAAGGAAGTGGCAGATATGTTAGGAATATCTCAAAGTTATATCTCAAGATTAGAAAAAAAAATAATAGGAAAGATGAAAAAAGATATTATAAGTAAAACTGGATAGTTTTTTCTATTTTTTTACAAAATTCTATTTGATTATTATATTCTTTATGATATAATTCAATATTATACAAGGGAGGAATTTGTATGAATGATGAATTAAAGGAAATAAGCTCAAGTGAATTATTGCAATTATATACAGATGTAAAGGAATTTATAACTTATTTAGATAAACAAGAAATGGATGTAAAAAAATAAGGAGGAGCAAATGAGTAGTTTAAATGAGAAAATATTATCAAAGATAGAATCAGAAACAGAAGTCATTTCTGCAATGCCAACAAACAATCAAAAAAATAGAGAAAAGTACTTAGAAAAAATAGCTGAAGTAAAAGAGGAATTTGATAATTATCAAAAAGAAATTTTAGGAGAAATGCAGAGAAGATGTGATGAACTAGGAGAAATAGAAGAAAGCGAAGAACTTGCGGAACTTGAAAGAAAAATAAAATCAATGGAAAAATTTAAATTTCTTATAAATGATATAGAGTCTTCATATCAGAAATTAGATTTAGACAGAATTATATATAAATTAAGTCACTTTTATAGAAATAATTTGGAAAAGGTAAACAGTGACATATTGCTTTGTATAAATAAGTTTAAGGATGTAGGAGTTATCTTAAAACCTGATGATTTTGATTATAGTTCATATGTAAAAAAATATATGGAAATATTTTTTGAGGAAAAAAATAATATCAATTCTGAGGTTATAAAGGAAACTTTTGAAAAAATATATTGGGAATGTCCAGAATTAATAACACAGATTGAATTAAATATAAGATATCTTTATTACAAAAATAAAAATGAAATTGATAAATATTTTAGAAAACAAAAGGAAGCGTTTATAGACGAAATAAAACTAAAACCTGATCAAATAAAAGATAGATATAATAACCTAAATAAACAAATAATTGAAAAGAAAAAATCTGATAAGAACTTAATAATAGAACAATTTTTGAATGGAAGTTTAAATGCCAAAAATTATACAGATGAAGCTTTAAGAAAACTATATGAGAAGTTTATTCCAAAAGAGGTATTGAATAATGCCAATGAAAAAGATATGGAGGAAATAAACTCTAATTTGATGAAATTGTTAAATAATATATGTGAATATCAAAAGTATTTGAAATTCAAATTTTTAATAGATGATATTAAGTCAAAATATATGGAAAAAGATAAAAATCAAGCAGAGTATGAAGAATTAAAAAAGAAAATAAATGAAAAAGAAAAAGAACTTAGAAAGCTAAGTAATAATAAAAAAGGTTTATTTAAAAAGAAAGCCGAAAATGAGTTAAGCACCAAAAATAATGAAATAATAAAAGAATTAAAAGAACTTTATGGTAAATTGGATAAAAGCCAAATATATAATAAAATTGGAAAAAGATTAAATGACAATTCAACACTAAGAGATGTATTAGAATTTGCTTATTCATTTTATAATTATCTTGTAAATTGCATTATTGATAATGATAAAGAGATAATTGAAGAAGACATAGAAAAACTTATTACAGAACTATGGGAATTTATCAGTAACCCATACAATACAATTATAAATAATACTACTATGTTAGATGAAAGAGACATTCAATTAGTTATTAAAGATAGATATAGATTATTAGGATTTAATGTAACAAAAGAAGATTTTGATGAAGCAAATCTTGATTCACTTATTAGTATATTGAGTGATATTGAGCTAGGAATTAATATTAAGAAGAATCAAATTGATGCTCAAAGTATAGGATATTTACACGAATTCAAAAAAATATTAAGTTAACAAAAATCTAAACATTTAATATGGAGAGAAATAGTAAATGAAGAAGATAAACAAGAAAAAAATTATAATATTATTGTTAATAATGGGACTGATAATATTAGAGATAATTGCTCTACGTTCTTCAAGTGCGGAAAATATAATCGAAATGTCTGCAACGATTGTTGATAATCATGGAAACCTAGCTAATGTTGAAACAATATTAAATGCAATAGATGGAGACACAAGTGGATATTATATTTTACTTCCTGAGAATATAGAAGGTAAAATTATTAGTAGATATATTATAGAAAATAAAAGTATAATTAGTGAAAATGAAGAAGAAGAAAATATTGAAGCAGAAGAGACAGAAGATGACATAGAACAAAATAATACAGAAAACGTAGAGAGCGAAGAGCAGAGTCAAGACTTGACTTTACAGGACGATTTAGAGAATGATAATGAAACAGCTACTGTCTCTAATGAACAAAATGAGATAATTGCTAATGGTATAGAAAGACTTCCAGGAGAAAAGATATACTTAACAGAAGAAGAACTTGAGAATAAGAGTATAACATTGGTAGTTGAATATGATACGAAAACTACAGAAAGTGTAATTTTATATAATCAAACAATAAGCCAGAATATAGATGATGAAAAGAATATATCTATATCTGGATATATGCCTAATGGAGCAGAGATTATTATAGAAGAATTAACATATGAAGACATAGAAGAACCAATCTCAGATTATATAAATGATAGTACATATATAAGCGTAATATATGATATAAAGATTTCTTATGATGGTCAAGAATATGAGCCAGATGAATTTGATGAAAATGTAGAAGTTACAATTTCAGGAATTGAAGAGATAGATACGCAAACTCAATCATATACAGTTGTGCATATAGACACAGATACTAATGAGGCAGATAAAATAGTAAATGTAACAAGTAAAGAAAATGAAGTAGTTTTTGAGGCTAGTGAATTTTCGGCATATGCAATTATGGTTACAAGTGATGAAGACTCATTTGCGGCAACAACATATTCTGTCGAATTATCGAATGCAGCAACATGGGATGGGTCTAGTGTAGCATCAGGTTTTGATTATGGAAACGGAACTAAGGAAGAACCATATTTGATAAGTACAGCAGCAGAATTAGCATATTTAGCAACATCAGTAAATTCAGGTACAACATATTCTGGTGTTTATTTTCAATTGACAAATGATATAGATTTGGCTGATAATGCATGGACTCCAATTGGTACACATGCCAATCCTTTTATGGGAGTGTTTGATGGTGCAGGACATATGATAGCAAATGCAACAATTATAATATCATCATATCCAACAACTACAAGTACAATAGAATCTTATGGATTTTTTGGGTCAATAGGAGGTTCTACAACTGTAGAAACAGAAATTAAAAACATTGAATTTACTAACATAACAGCAACGATAACTGCAAGTGGAACTATGAGTTCTAATAATTCAGGAATACACATAGGGATATTATGTGGAACTCAATATACAAATTCTCAAATAAATAATGTTATTGTAAAAAATAGTGCAGTAAATAATACTAATACTTTTACAGTAGGAAGTACTGTAGTTCAATTATTTGTTGGAGGATTAGTAGGTGGACAAGTTTATAATTCAAGTAGTGAAACTAATAATGATGAGTCACATATTATAGCAAATTGCTATGTAGATGTTGATATATCTTTATCAGCAGGAGTTGGAAATCAAGTTGCTAGAATAATTCAATACTGTACAGGAGGAATTGTAGGTTGTATAAGGTCCACTCAAGTTAGTTGGCCTCTAAATTGTCTTTATACAGGTACTATTTCATCAAATGGTATGATAGGACCGATTTTTGCTGGACTTAGAAATTCCACAGCAGCATCAGTAACTAGAAATGATTTAAGTGGTAATGCAGATACTATTTGGCAAGGTAATGACGCAGGAAATGGAACTATGACAAGCTATTATTCAAGTTTCATGGCAAAAACAACGACTTTTACAACAACTGTAACAGATGGTACATCTACTGCAAGAATATCAACAACAACAACTAATCAAGGTTATATACAGGGTGTAAATAAAGGTATTTATGTGTCAGATAAAACAACAAGATTAGATGCTTTTAATGAATATTTTGATGATGATAGCTATGTAACATGGTATTTAGACAATGATGATTTCTCTTTCACAGCAAGATTAACAGCAGATGTATATGAGCAACCAGAGTCATATTATAATTTGATAGTAACAAATGAGTATGCAACTACAAATATTACTTATATATATCAATGGTATATTAACGGTGAATTAGATAACGGAACGACTGGAACAACATTATATAAAGAAGAAAGTTGGGTTACTGAATATGAGGTTGTAGCTGTAGTTAGTGATGGAACATATTATACAATAGTAAGATTTACTATACCAAAAATGAGCCTATATTTTGAGTTTACCCTAGACGAAGTGACTGGAACATTAACAGCAAGTTTGCTAGGAACTGCTATTGATAAAGGTTTATGCAGTGAAAGTGACTTTACATATCAATGGTACATATCAGATATAAGTGGAATGGAAGATGAGAAGATTGAAGAAGCTACAACACTTAGTATTACAGGATTAGTACAAACTACTGACTACGAAATAATAGCAACGTATATAGATGACAACAGTATAACTGTTGATGGTACATATACATATGGAGATAGAA
The DNA here is from genome assembly GCA_964634355.1 of uncultured Clostridium sp. Lineage (GTDB taxonomy): Bacteria > Bacillota > Clostridia > TANB77 > CAG-508 > CAKPSH01. The sequence goes on along the minus strand of CAZWIF010000011.1, from coordinate 17,638 downwards.
TAGTAATCTTTTGTGATTATAATAATGGAAATGATAATAATGATGGATACACTCCTGAGACAGCTGTTAAAACATTACCTACTGCATATGGAAAACTATATTCAACAGGAGATATGAGTCAAAATATAATTGTATTAATGGGAGATTATACAACACGAGATGTATACTATAATACTAAGAATTCTACAAATACAAATTATCAAAAAGCAGCAACCATAACTGGAATATATAAAGGAACAGATTATAGTGGTAATTTGTATATGTATTATAATTCATCGACATATAATTTTATTAATGGAGACACAACTTTCCAATATCTAATTTTTAATGGTAATAATAGTCAAGCTTATTTATATGCACAAGGACATGATTTGGTAATGGGAAAAGGTCTTACCATGAGCAATTATTCTGAAGCCAATACCAATCAAGGCTTAATTACAGGAAGTGCACCTGCATTCCACGTATTTGGAGGATACCTTCAATACAATTATTCAACATTACCAAGAAATAATGGAAGTATAACTATAAAAAGTGGAGTTTATGGAAGAGTTTTAGGTGGTGGAGGTAGTGGAACTTCATCAGGTGCAGGACAAACTACATCACATGACTTTACAGGTTCAAATCTTACAACTGATATATATACTGCAACAATATATGTAGATATAGAAGAAAGCACAAAAGGAGATTATACATATGATATAAATCTGCTAGTTGGTGGAGCTACAGCAGGAAATATGTGTGCCGACATAACTGTAAATGTAACATCAGGGTCAATAGGTCGTTTGCTTGGAGGTAGCATTGGTGACAGAGTCAATATGGGAAACAATTGGAACTATCCTGAAAATACATTCATAGGATATACAACATTAAATCTAGAAGGAGGAACTATTCAAGAACTATATGGAGGAAGTCTAGGAAGAAATATGGATGCACTTTCTGGTTCAAGCTCTTTAGTTTGCGATATATATTTCTATGGAATAATTAATATAAACATATCTGGTGGAGTGGTTGTAAATAGCAATATATATGGAGCTGGAGCCGGAGGTGTTACAGGATATAGTGAAAATTCAACAGATACATATAAAAGCTATGGACAAGATATAGATACAGTTGTAAATATTAATATATCTGGAGGAACTATAAATGGAAACATTTATGGTGGAGGATATGGATATACAGAATATCTTACTGCTGCAACAACAGCCACAGATGGTGGCTCATTATATGGAGATTCTAATATTAATATTACAGGAGGAACAATCACGGGAAATATATATGGAGCTGGATGTGGAGAGGTAGTAACAGGAAGAACAAAACTTGCTCAGATGGAAGGAAAGTCAACAATTACAATATCTGAAACTCCTACTATCACTGGAGAAATATATGGTGGTGGTATGGGAATTTCAGGATATGATGATATGGCTACACTAACAGGAACAACAGAAGTAAATATAGATGCAAACCTTATAGATACATCAGTTGTATTTGGAGGAGGAAGTTATGCAAAAACAGAAGGAGATACTGCTGTAAATATTATTAGTGGAACTCATAATGCAAATATTTATGGTGGAGGAAATCTTGCCACAGTATCAGGAACAGCTACAGTAACTATAACAGGAGGAACATCAGGAGAAGTATATGGTGGAGGAAAATTAGCAAGTGTAGAAATATCATATGTGTACTTAAATGGTGGCACTGTTAAATATATATTTGGAGGAGGAGAAGCAGCAGATGTTACTAAAACAAATGTATATTTACAAGGAGGAACTGCAACTAATATCTTTGGAGGTTCAAATACATCAGGAACAGTTACTGAGAGTAATGTTACTACAGTATCAGGTACAACAGATTATATATATGGTGGAAATAATGCCGGAGGAACTACTACAGAAAGTATAGTAGTAATTTCAGGTGGGACAATAAATCAAACTGTATATGGCGGAGGAAAACAAGCTGACACAGGAACAGTATATTTAACAGTAAATGCAACAGATAATACAGTACCTAAAATGTTTGCAGGTGGACAGTCTGCAAGTGTTACAGAAGGAACATATATAGATTTTTACGGTGGAAGTGTAGGAGAGGTCTTTGGTGGTTCTGATACTACTGGAGATGTACCAACGAGTACTATATACATATATGGCGGGACAATTGGAGATTTATATGGTGGAAATAATGCTGGTGGTGCAACAACTGACACATATATTTATGTAATGCAAACTAGTGGTTCAATAGAAAGAGTATATGGTGGAGGAAATAAAGCAACAACTACTTCAAGTAAAGTTTATTTAATGCAGTCAGTAAATAAAATTGGAGAGGCATATGGTGGAGGAAATGAGGCCAGTGTTACAACTCCATATATAAGTCTAGAAGGAGCAAATGTAGGGAAAGTCTTTGGTGGTTCAAATGCTAGTGGTGATGTAGAATTGACAGATGTAGATATACAAAGTGGAACAGCTGACGAAGTATATGGCGGAAATAATGCAGGTGGTACTGTTACTACTACTGATGTAACTATAACAGGAGGAACAATAGGAGATGTATATGGTGGAAATAATGCCGGAGGAACTGTAGGAACAACTGATGTTTTAGTTAGTGGTGGAACCTCTTCTGCTGTATATGGTGGAAATAACTTAGATGGAACAAGTGGAGACAATGATGTTGTAATTACTGAAGAGGGAACTGTTACAGATGTATATGGAGGAGGAAACCAAGCAGTAGCAGCTTCTGCAAATGTAAAAATCAGTGGAACTATTAAAAGATACGTGTATGGCGGTGGAAACATTGCAACAGTAACAGGAGATGTAATATTAGATATAGAAAATGCCAACATATCAGAAAATGTATATGGAGGTGGAAATGAAGGAGTTGTTCAAGGAAGTACTTATTTATATATACTTGATTCAATTTTAGGAAAAAGTGTATATGCCGGAGGAAATGGATCAACTGCCACTGTTTTAGGAAATACAAATCTATATATGTGTGGTGCAACAAATGTTGGAAAGCATGTGTTTGGAGGAGGAAACCAAGCAACAACAGGAACTAATGCTGGATCTGAAGATATACCTAGTGGAAGTTCAGAGAGCAAGGTAAATATAGTAGGCGGAATTATTGGCGGAAATGTTTATGGAGGAGCAAATACATCAAGAGTTTATGGTATTACAGTTACAAATATTGGATATGAAGCAATTGTAGAAAATTTAGGTATAACTGAAATAGCACTCGGAGACGAAACAAAGGGATTAACTAAAGGAGATATAGAAATTACAGGAACTGTTTTCGGTGGTGGTGAAGCCAATGAATCAGGTTCAGAAGATTATGACTATGATTATATAAGTGTATCAGGTGGAACTACTATAAATATTAACGCACAAGATTATGATACATTTAAGATTTTAGGAAGTATATTTGGTTCAGGAAATGCTTCACGTACAATTGGTATGAGTTATATTTATATAGAAAACTATGGAGAAGTAAATTCTCCAAAAAGCAATGTTTCAATACAAAGAGCGACAGAAGTAATTCTGATTAATTCTGCAATTGCACTTGATGGAGCAAAAGATAAAACTAATAAGTATGATGGGGAATATTATTCATTAAGTAATATAGATAATTTAAAATTAAAAAATGAGTCTACATTATATTTAAATTGCGGAACCAACTTATTAAAACAATTTGAGAGTGTAGTAGATATAGATGGAGAAGAAGTATATGCAACAGCAGAGATAAATGAAGACACAGGAGAGACTACTGTAAATGTAGAAAATAGAATATATCTATTAGAAGGAAATAATATGAACATAGCCTTAGATGAGTCTAACACAACATATGGAGAAGTACATGGAATGACTTATTTTGGGATATATACAGGAAAAAATGATCCAAGTGGTACAACAGGATTTTATGAAAGTGGACTTGCCAATGGAGAAACTATAATAAATTTAGGTACATTTTCATCAAATGCATATATTCAAGGATTGCATATGAAAGATCCAGAACATGATATCACAGTAAACGGTTTTTACACAAATTATAATGAAGATGGAATTATAAAAAAAGGCTATGTAGGTGTAACTCCACCAGAGGATTTATTCTATATATGGATAGTTGGAGAAGACTTAGATGTTACAAGATTCGAATTTTCATTAACAGCTTCAAAATTTGCCACATTAGGAACATATGAATTATCACTTGTAGGATTTGGAACAGCAAATACAAAAATGTCATTACTAAGTGTATCCACCGATTTGAATGACGGAATAACGTTAATAGATGCAGGTAGCATTGATGCAGTTGCAGGAGATGAAGATACAGCAAACTCTACATTTGGATTGACAATGAAAAATGGAAATGCAAATTGGCAAACCAATAGTAGTACTACAATTCTAAGTGAAGAAGCAAAAAGATATTCAGGAAGTGTTACATACAATAAAGATAATACTTCATATACACCATCATTACTATTTTGTTTATATCACTCTGAAAACATAACAATAGAGCAAGAACTTGGTATTGTAACTATAAGATTTCAAGTTTTAACGCCAATAAGCGATTTATCGTATAAAATATCATATATAGATATAATAATTACAATGGATACAGCACTATATCAGGATGATTACTATGAAGCTGCTATGACACCAGGAGAGGAATTTGAGTTATTTACTTCAACAGCAACTAATATAACAAGTACTAGTACTTTGTCTGCATATTATTCTCTTTATATAAGTGATTTCTCTGATAGCCAGTATTATGAGGATTATACAACTTATAAAAGATATTTAACATCTAGAGATTCAGAGAGTAGAGCTAGAGTATTTAAAGAAGGCACAAGTATAACCATGATTGACCTGGTAACAAACCAATACTATACATATGTAGTAACAGCTGAAGACGAAGAGAGTGGTAAATATTTATATAGCTTTGATGATTTTGTTTCAATGGGAACTGAAGGGTTATTATATAATCAAGACGAAGCTATTAAACAATATAAAGATGATGATAAAAATTTAATATATGAAAATTTTATTTTTCATGTAAATTTTGAAAATAGTGGAATAGAAGAAGACCAAATTGATAATACACTTTTAATGGAATTGAGAGATAGTACAGGACAAGAAATAATGATAAGTGTGTTAGGCTCAGCTAGATCAAAAGTAACATATGGTATTTATACTAACCAAGACGCAGATATTGCAGTATCATTATCAACAGATCAAGAAACAATATATTTAGGAGATAGTTTCCAATTAAATGTAACAACAGATTTTAGTCAACAGATTATTAGTTCAAAAACAGTATATGATACAAACTATTTCGATGAAAAAATGGGAATAAAAATTTCAATATATGATAATGAAGGAAATCTACTAAGTCTAGATAGCTTATTAGGAATAACATTTACACTGGATGACATTAGTTATTATCCTAGAATTGATGGAACAACCAGAATAAAAATTGCAGATAAAATTGCAAATATATTAGCAAGGTTAACAGTGGATACTTCAAACAATACAACATTAGCAACTGGTACATATACAATTAAAGTAGAATCATTTGGGTCTTCAGATGGTATTTATTATGGATTAGAGCCGTCAGATAGTGCAGAAATTACGATAAGAGTAATAAATTCTGCATATGGATTAAAAGCAACTACTGAAGATGTGGATAAGATTGTGGATAAAGATACAGGAATTTCTCAAGGTGAAGACAATGAAATTACAGCAAGTGTAGAATATTCTTCAGCTTTTGATACACCAAGCATCAGAGTGAAATTATATAGAAGAAATTATGATAGTGTATATGCATTAAACTATGAACTAGTTGATTTAGCAGATTATGTAACAAACTCATTGGCGACAACGAGTGGAGATAAGGAATATTTAGTAAGTGCAGAACCAAAAGAAGGAGAGACAATATCATATACAATTAACCTAAAAGAAAATCTAACATCCGGAACATATAGATTAACATTTGCTCTATATGACGGAGATACATATATCACTGAGGTTTATGATTATATAATAATTAAATAGACAAAACCCCGTCTCTTTGTCTAGAATAAGAAAGGAATTCAATGAAATACGATGCAGAAACAATAGAAAAAAGAAGAACAAGAAATAATAGAATAAGAAAAATGGTATATCTAATCTTGGTAGTATTAGTTTACAATGTAATATTAATATTAGCTTCCCTGATAAATGATGCAGAAATTCCAGCAGTATTCGGATATAAAGCATATGTCATTTCTTCAGAAAGTATGAAACCCAATATTAATGATGGAGACATTGTCATAATAAAACAGATTTTAGTAAATGAGATTAACATAGGAGATATAATTACATTTAATCGAGATGGAGAAATCATTACACATAGAGTTGTTGGAGTTAAAGAGAGAGACGGAGAAACTTATTATACAACAAAAGGAGACAATAACAATATAGAAGATTCAAATGATGTAGCATATAGTCAAGTTATTGGAAAAAAGATTTTACAAATTCCATATCTAGGAGAGATAATGTTAAAATTATCAAATCAAGTGATAATAATTTTAGTGATTTTTGCAATGATATTCTTTATATTATATACAAAAAATGCAGATAAAAAAAAGAAAAATAGGAGAGAGAAGAAGAAGATTGAAGACAAAAAATCAAAAAATATTGAAGAAAACAATAAGTAATATATTAAAAAGAATAATATATTTTATAATATTAATATTAGCAGTATATAATATTGTTTATAATATTTATCATGCAATAAAATCTGAAGGTATATTGGGAATATTTGGATATAAAATTATTATAATGGAAAATACTACTATGGAAGATACAATTAACGTAAATGATGTGGTAATAATAAAGAAATGCAAAGAAGATAAAATTCAGGAGCAAGATATAATAGCATATAATCTAGATATATCAAGTAGGTATGCAACAATATGTAGAATAACTAAAATAACCGAAACAATAGAAGGCAAAGAATATACAACAAAAGGAGATAATAGCTATTATTATGATATTAAAACATTAACATTTGAAGAAATAGGAGGAAAAGTAATTTTAATAATTCCAAAGTTTGGCTGGATATTGAAAATATTCCAAAGTAAAGTAGTAACAGTTTTGATTATTATATATTTGTTTGTGAGATATAGATATATAAAATATAGAGAAAAACAGAATAAGATAAGAGAAAAGAAATTGAACAATAACGTAAAATAAATTTGAATATTATAAAAGCACGGTTTACCGTGCTTTTATAATATTGTATGATTTGTTGATTTGTTTCTATTAAAATTAAATAAATTTTTAAATTTGGATGTTACAGTAGGTAACATCTCATATTTTATTGAGAAAAATCTGAAATCATCTAATTCATCATATTCCAGACAAGCAAGGTAAATGTCAAATTCATTTAGATTTTTGCATGCTGTGATTATTGCCGGATGTAGACTAGAATTGAAGGCAACTTCAAATGCTAAATCTAAAGCAGCACGCCTAGAACCTTTTTCTCTTTCAACTACCAGTTTATAAGCTTCTCTAAATCTTGAAACTATGGCATTATGATAGTATCTATTTGATTTAGTATATAGTCTATCGACAATATCTTGAAGAGATGAATATTTATCACTATTTTCCATTAATGTTCTTTTTAAAACAGAAATCTTATAAGGCAATATAATTTTTCCAGTTTGTTCAGAAATAATTAAAGTGTTTTCAATAAAGGTTTTTGAATTTAATTCCGCATTTATTTTATCCTGAACCGAAAGCACAGCTTCAACAGTTTCAGGAGCGGTTTGAGATGTTATATAATCATCTGTAATATCTGATAAGTCCAAAGAATTTGTAGATTTAATAAATCTCTTAACTTCGGAGGTATTAGATTCAACTCTTGCTATTATTTTATTTGATTTATCATTATATTTGTTTATGGCTGATACTGATTTTTCATCAATAATTTCAATTTCAGATTTTATAGTATTTAAGTTATCAGTTAATTGATTAAGAGAGTTAATATTAAAATATATCTTCTCTAATTGGTCTGAGGATTGACTAATAAACCCATAGATTTCAGTTACACGGTCTAAATCGGGACGTAATTCTATTGTTCTAGAGTATTTTTTTAAAAATATAAAGATTTGATCGCTCAAATCTCGTTGATTTTCTAATAACTCCGACAATGTATTTAATTCTTTATTAATGCTTTTTATAATGCTAGGCTTAGTACTGCGTGCAGTTAAAGTAATCATTAGTAACCTCCATAAATTTCAACGTTTGTTAATATCCAAAATAATTATATCATTAATAATTTTTTTTTCAAGAAAAATATCGTAAAAAGTTGAAAAAAAAAACCTAGTATGATATAGTGTAATGTATAAAAAATATGCTAAATTAATAAAGATGAAAACACAAAATTTCAACTAAATTAATGATTTTAGCAAGGAAAGGAATAAAAATGAAGAGAACCATTGGTAACATTTTGATAATAATATACATTGTATTAGCCATAGCTATAACAATGTGTTTATTAAATTTTAATGAATATAAAATAACTGAGTTTGGAGATTATTCTTTAATTATATTAACAGACGATGAGTTAAATCCTGAATATAGTAAAGGAGATTTAATAATAGTTCACAGTACAGATAATATAGAATTAGGTCAAAATGCATTTTTTTACAACACGTATGATAGTGAAATGACAATCATATTAGCAGAGGTTCAAGCTAAGGATGAAGTAACTTCAACAGAAACAACATATACACTAGATGGAGACTATAAAATTTCTAGCGAGTACCTATTAGGAGCAGAGGCAACAGCAACAGTGATACCGAAACTTGGTAGTGTGCTAAAAGTTTTAGAATCAAAATGGGGATTTTTATTTTTAGTAGTTTTACCATCATTACTTGCCTTTTTATATGAAATTGCAACAATTGCAACAGAAATAATCACAGGAAATAAAGAGAACGACGCAAACGAAGAAACAGAGGAATGATTTAGAATATGAAAAAAAATACGAAAAGATTATTAATTCTAATTTCATTAATATTGGTAGTATTTACGATGTATAAAATCTTAACTACATATGCGATATTTTATTCTGAGTTAACAGGTAATACATCTGCAACTATCGGAAAATGGAACATTGTGGTAAATGATACTGACATTTCAGATGGACAAACAAAAACATTTACCATAGACCAAATAGAAGTTACGAAAAGTGATTTTGTTAGAGAAGGTAAAATATCACCCGGACTTACGGGAAGTTTTAAGATTGTTATTGACCCAAGTAATACACAAACTTCCATACAATATACAATATCATTAGATAAATCTAATCTAACAACTGACAGAATAAAAATTATAAATGTAGTTGAGACAGAATACAATAATACGCTAACAACAGAAGATGATAAATATATTGGAATAATGAAACTAGCAGATATAGAAGAAGGAAAAACTAACACAATTTTGATAGAAATACAATGGGAGGATGATGGCACGTATAATGAAGAAGATGCTATCATTGGAACATCAGAAAATGCTACATTAGATATACCAATAAGTGTTGATGTTATACAATATTTAGGCGAAGCAACCTAAAATGCTTGTACCATAGCAAAAAAATGAAAGGAATATAAAATGAAAAAGGTCTTAAACAAAATAATTGAAATTATATTAAATATTTGTATAATAATTGCTGCATTTGCATTAATTATAGTGGCAATTTATTCTTTTCAAATACATATATTAAAATACGACTTCGCAAACTTTTTGGGATACTCAGCTTTTGAAGTAGTAACAGGAAGCATGTCCACAACAATAGAAATAGGAGATGTTGTCCTTGTAAAAATTACAGATGACATAGAAGTTGATGATATAATAGTATATCAAGAAGGAGACAACTTTATAACACATAGAGTTACAGCAATAGAAGGAGATACTATAATAACTCGAGGAGACTCAAACAACACAGAAGATTCACCAACAGATAGGTCAGCAGTAGTAGGAAAAGTAGTGAAGATTTTAACACAATTTGCAACATGGAAGAAGGTTGCGGCGACGCCTTCTGTATATGTTCCAGTTATGATAACAATATTATTATTAGGTATTGCATTTTCTTACACAACAGAAGAAGATAACGATGAACAAAATAAAGAACCTAAAAAAAGCAAAACAAAAAATAATTTGGAGGAAAGTGAAGAATGCCCAAAAGAAAAAAATCAAAGTCAGTAATAAAATTAGCGATACTACTAATTTCATTAGTTTTACTTGCAAATGTGCTAAATCTAACATTATCCAGATATGAAAGTGTTGGAAATGCAACAGCAGAGTTAGAAATTGCTAGATTTTTATTAAATGCAGATTATCAAACAATGACAATAAATTTAGACTCAATAGTACCAAGTGATGAAGCATATATATATACATTTTCGATTTCAAATTATGATGAAGATATTATTACTGATACTGTAATTTCATATGATTTAACAATTAGAACAACAACAAATTTGCCTTTAACATATGAATTATACATAAATGGAGATACTACACAAAGTGCAATAACAGAAAATACAATAATTCAAGATGATGATAATACATATTTCAGAAAAATAACGACAGATAGTGTTGTTTTTGGATTTGACGAAAAATTAGAAAATGATTATACATTAATAGTAAATTTTCCGAGCATATATTCTTCAACAGAATATCAAGATGTAGTAGAAGCAATAGAAATAACGATAAATGCAGAACAAGTAACAGAATAAGAGATAAAAATCCAAGGAGAGTAGGTAGATGAAAAAACATAAGGTTAAATATAAACGTAAACAAATATTAATTTTATCAATATTAGCGATATGTTGTGTATCTTTAACTATAACACTTGGTAAATATGTTATAGAAAAAGTAAATGATTTTTATCTAAGAACAAAGGAATTTTATTTCTATAGCGATAAACTGAAAGAGGATGGTGCAATATATGAAATTAATAACTGGTCAGGAGTTGACTCATATACTATTACAATAAATATGAACAGTATGGAAAATAACCTGTTGGTAGCGTCATATGATATTTCATATGACATAGAATATGAATGTTCAAGTAATGCCATATGCCAATTGAGCAAAACTAGAGGAATAATTGATGCAGAAACAAATAATGATACATTTAATGTAAGAATCACGCCAAATACACAGCTAACAACAGGAGATGTAGTTTGGGTAAAAGTTACAGCCATAGCTGATGCAGAGTATGAAAAAACTATTACAGCTGAATTTTCATTGGTAGTTGGAATTGAAGATTTAACATATACAATAGATGACTCATCAGGTAGTCCTTATCTGGAAATAGATATTACCAATACATTATCATATTATACTGTAAGAACAGCTTTTGGTTCATATTCAGTTGGAGATACGATACCTGGTGAAACCTATCTTACTCTATCAGATGCAGAAAAGGATAATTGCTATTCTGCCTTAGTTACAATTGAATTTGATACTGATAAATTAGTAATAGATACAGCAGGTAAGGAATATCAGGAAGCAATTGAAGTTTTAACACAAACAGCAACTGACAGTTATACAAATAATACATATAAAGTAATTAACTCAATAACATTGGCGATGGAGGCAGTTTCAAGTACTACAGTAAGATTATATAAAACAGATATATCGGCAGATTATACAGACAATACAGATGAAACAATAATTAAAGTAACAAGTCAATAAAGGAGAAAAACAAATGTCATGTAATGTAATGAATGAATACATTAAACTAACACAAAAAGAAATAAATTCATATATGAAGTTAATATTTGATAATAAGTTTAACAAAAAAATATGCGATGGATTTATAGAGGCATATATGAAGGTAAGGTATTATAATTATGAAATGCCAAATTCAGAAAACACCTTCAGAAAAAAAATATTGGAATCTATAGACTTAGAAATGGAAAAACTAATTAAAGAAATACCTGATAAAGAAAAAGTAATTAGACAAATACATGCTTTTTGTCCATTTATGCTATATTTTGATAATGTAACTTATTATAGAAATATAAAAAGAATTCTAGAAAGAATTGAAGACGCAAGAAAAAAAATTTTAGAAAAGGAAAATGACAAAACATTTAAGCGTGAGTTTCTAAAAATAGTCAAAGAAAATGCTAGAATAAAAGCCGATTTTCTAAAAAAATTTGAAACGGAAGATTTTTCTTTAAAATTAACACCATACTCAGAGATGCACAATGTATATAAAGCTAATATAAAATATAATTTTAAATTTCCTAAAATATATAGTGAAGATATAATTGAAAAAGCCTTTAATGAAGGAATAATTAATGAGGACAAGCTTTTAATAGAGTATTATTTAATGGCTGTACATATTATAAAAGATACAGTTAAAGGAAATTTTAAAAAGCAGTACATCTGTGAGTTTACGAATACAATTTTTGATAAAAAACAGAAGCTAGCAAATTTATTAAATATTATCGATAATGCTGCCATACAAGACAGATTGAGTATTTTAATAGAATATAAAGACTATTTAAAAAGAAAAAATGAAATAATAGCACTAATGAAGAGAGGATTTAGATTTGCAGTTGTAATGGATGAAAAATTTGAAATCAATTACAAAAATATGGAAAAATTGAATATGTTTAATTTTATCTTAATAAGCAAAGAACAAAAATATTACAAAGAATTTATGTCTGATAAGGTTATGTTACACAATGTTATAGATATTGGGTAGAAGATAAATAAAAAGAAAGGAAATGAAAAAATGGATACCTATGCAAGATTTTTATATGAATTTTTATCACAGTTCTTCTCAGGAGTATTAACTATACTCAGTGGAATATGGAATGGTATAGTAAAAATAATTAATGTTAAGGAGTACAAGAATGTAATAGACATGTATAAAGGGGATTTTAATGGACCTGAATGGCTATTAGTTGGAGTTGCTGTATTAAGTCTATTAATAATAGTAGGACTAGTTGTATTACTTATATATTTATTAATTAGAAAATACATAAGATTTAGAAAGAAAGTAATCGAACAAGAAAGTCTAATGGACGAAGTTGTAGAGCTTAATGATAAAGTTGCAAGACTTGTTAAAGAAAAACAAGAAATCTTAGCAATGAAGGTATCACAACTTGGACTAAAACCAGGAGAAGATGCAGAAGAAGAATATTCAGAGTCTGAGGAAAACTTAACAGAAGATGGAATAAGATTTGCAAAATTAAATGTAATAGACCAAGAATTTGCAAATTATAAAATCAAAAATTATGGAAATAATTTTACTTTGCCAGAATTTTGTGAATATTTTAGAAACTTTGCAGCATCAAAACTAGGTTTATATTATACTAGTGATTTAATTAAATTATTCATATCAGCTCTTGCATCAACAAAACTAGTAATATTACAAGGTATTTCTGGTACAGGTAAAACCTCTCTTGCATATGCGTGGGGAAAATTCTTAAAACATGATTCGTGTGTTGCATCTGTTCAACCATCATGGAGAGACAGAACAGAGTTATTTGGTTATTTCAATGAGTTTACTAAAAAATTCAATGAAACTGAAGTATTAAGAGAAATGTATTTAGCAGGATTTACTGATGATATATATACAATAATACTAGATGAGATGAATATTTCACGTGTTGAGTATTACTTTGCGGAAATGTTATCTATACTAGAGATGCCTAATAGAGATGAATGGATAGTTGAATTAGTTCCAAATAGTTGGAAAAATGACCCTAAACATGTTCATGGAGGAAAATTACAAATACCACCAAATTTATGGTATATAGGAACAATCAATAATGATGACTCTACATTCATGGTAACAGATAAGGTTTACGATAGAGCTATGCCAATAGATATTAATGATAAAGGACAACCTTTTGAACCTGTTCAAGTAGATGCAATGGATATAAATTATTCTTATGTAGAAAAACTATTCGAAGAAGCAATGAGGAAGAATGAAATTTCGCAAGACACATTAGATAAGATTGAAATTATGGATAATTATGTTATACAACATTTTCGTATTGCATTTGGTAACCGTATTGTTAGTCATATGAAAAAATTCGTACCAGTATATGTTGCTTGCGGTGGAGATGAAATCAGTGGAGTGGATTATTTTATAGCCAAGAAGATCCTAAGAAAATTTGAACAATTAAACGTATCTTACATAAGAGACGAAATTGATCCATATATAGAATTTTTAGACAAAACTTTTGGTAAAAACAAAATGAAGGAGTGTACAGAATATCTATTAAGACTTAAGAAATTAACATAGAAAGTTGGAGAGGATTAATGAATAATTTAGATATAATTAATCTGTATGAAAGAACTGAAGAAAAAGAAGCAAATAGTTTCTTAGATAATGTAGAATCTAAAGTAAGAGTAAAAACAGATTACGAAAAACTAATAAGAGACACAGAATGGATAGATGTTTTTATGCAAACAATCCCATATTTAGATAATATATTTAGAAATCCAAATAGATTTATCATTAATGAAGAAGAAATTGTAAAAATAGAATTAGCAAGAAGAATTACAGTAGATAGTATTAAACATTTAGCAAGAAATACAAATCTAATACAAAGCATAGACAATAAAACTGGAGAAGTTAAGCCTTCTAAAATACTGAACATAAACAAAGAAGAAAGCTATGATACATATGAAAATAAAGTTATATTCACATTAATACAAAATATGAAGATATTCATTATGAGAAAAAAGAAGGTAATTGAGGAAAACCAGAAACAGGGAAACAAGAACAATAAATTACTAGAATATGAAGGTATATCAAAATTAAGTGGAGAAAAGGTGAATTTAAATTTTACTTTACATACAGAGCTTAATAATCACGGAGCAAAAAATAATGAAGGACAGAAAGTATTAGAAAGAATTGAAGAATTAGAGTTCCGTGTAAGAGAACTTACAAATACAGAGGTATATAAATTTATTGAGAAAAAGCACATAGCATTAATAACCCCACCAATTAAGAAAACAAATCTAATATTGAAAAATGTTAATTTCCAATATGCTATGAGACTTTGGAATTATATTCAAGACAACATGGATGATAAAACTAAGAATATAAAGGAAAAGAAGGATTATGAGGAAAAGGGAGAATTAAAAAAGCTAATCGAGGAAAGCTTTTTGCTTCAGTATTTAGCTATTTCAATATTGGATAAAGATAAGAAAAAGAAAAAAGAAAAAGAGATAAAAGATAAATTAGTTAATGACATGATAGAAAAAATAGTACTATTAAATGGAAATTTAAATGAAAAACAGATTAAAGGTTTAATTGCAGACAAATATGCAATTATCAAAAATAGAAACTTAGTTACAACACAAGAAATTCAAAAGATATTTAAGAAAAATATCGATAAATATTTGAAAAAGGTAAATCAGGAATAATGAGGAATAATATGTTAAAAAAACTAAAAGAAATACAAGATAATAAAATATTGACCATAACTATAAAAATATTATATGCTCTATTATACTTAATTGTGGCAGGAGTACTCCTTGTAGTAGTAATACAAAGGTTTTCAAATAATGCAATTAGTATAGGAGGAATAAGACTATTTAATATTGTATCAGAAAGTATGGTGCCAAAATATGAAATATGTGATGTTTTACTAGCAAAACAGGTAGACCCAAGTGAAATCGAAGTAGGAGACGATTTAGTATACATAGGAGAGGAAGATTCATATGCAGGAAAGATAATTACACATCAAGTTATTTCAATAGATTATGAGGATGGAGAATATAAATTCCACACAAAAGGAATAGCAAATACACTAGAAGATCCAATAGTATCAGAAGACCAAGTATATGGAAAGGTAATATATAAAATACAAACACTAAGTATATTAAGTAAAATCATTAACAATATTTATTTATTCTACTTCTTAATTTTTGTACCGATTGTAATAATTTTATTTGTCGATATAAGGAAGGGAATATTAAATCTAAAAGAAAAATAATATTACTCTAAGTACATGCTGTGAATAAATGTATGAGGAAAACTTAAGAAAGGAAAAGATAAAAGATGAAAGATAAACTGAAAAAGATAATAAAACAAATAACAATAAAAAGACTCATAATATTAATTCTTTTATTAATAGTAAATTCATATGCATGGTTTCTTTTTTCAACTAAGGTATCAACCAGCTTGGAGACAAGAGTAATAGCATGGAAAATCCAATTTGATGCAGATAATCTTTCAGATGACAATATAATAGAAGTAGAAGTGGAAAAAATTTATCCTGGAATGGAGGACTATACTCAAGATGTCCAAGTATATAACTTAGGTGATATAGATGCCACATTAACATATGAAATAATATCAGTAACCGTTTTCGGAGATACATATACTGTTGGAGACAATATTACAAAAAGTGAACTAAGTGAAAAAATGGAAAATGAATTCCCTTTTACTATAACTATTGAAAAAACAGAAGAAAACCTAGTAGCAGAAAGCGGAGAAGGAACTTTTACAATAACATTTAGTTGGGAGTTTGAATCTGGAAATGATGAATTAGACACAGAGTGGGGAGAAAAAGCTTATGAATTTTATCAAGAAAATACAGATCAAACAAGTTTCAGTATGCAAATAAAACTAGTAGCAGAACAAGCAAAATAGATAATTATTTTCTCTATTCTTTAATCTGTGCAAATGTAATATTAACATCCAAAATTCCTTGACCATTTTCAACAGTAGTTGTATAAGTGTCATCAGAATTATTCATTGTCTCGGTATTAGCATCATCGTCCCATGAAACATATACACGAACAGTACGAGAAGTTATATTAGAAGAATGTAAAATTTCTTCCGAAATTTCAGCACCATCATCAATATTTTGTTTATCACCATCATCAATAGAATATCCAGTAATTACAAAATCATCAACTAGATTATTTTCATTTCCTGAAACGGAAATAGTATAGTTAAAAGAAACATCAACATCTGAAAAATCAAATATAAGGTCAAAATAACCTTCTGCACCTGGAGCTATAATATCAGCTGCATAATTATCATTTCCAGGGAATACTGGAGTTATAGGAGATGACAAGGTAGTATTATTTTTAATTGAAGTACCATTAACTACAATATTCCAACGTGCAATAGATGCAGAAGTGGAACCAGTGGCACTAGATAAATATTTAGCATATGTTGTTACAATAAAATATAATGAAACAATTAGAGCAATAATAGCTAAAAAAATTAATAATCTTTTGTAATTTTTTTTCATCTTAACCTCCAATACATAGAAAAATTGTATTTGAAATTATTTTATCATAGAAAAAAATTTTTATCAATAAAATCAAAAAAAATGCAAATTTTTGTAACTACTGGATAATGGTTTTTATATTTATTTACTATAAGAAAGCAAGATATATAAATAAAAAAATTCCGTTCTCGAAGGCGTTTAAGTGACGTTGGTTTTTCAAAATAACGTGACACACTCTGCTTTGGAGTAAGCAAATAAAATCTCAAGGTCGAACTCGTTTTTTTCTTTATATATCTTGCTTTCTCTAATTAATTTGAAATAAACCATTATCCAGCAGTTACAATTCACAGCTATTTTTATTAAGATAAGGGAATTCTAATATAATTATTA
>CAZWIF010000010.1:9670-26162 GCA_964634355.1 uncultured Clostridium sp. | reverse complement strand
CTTTTTCTGCATCTGTAGAATTTTCATCTATTGCTTCTAAATCTCCATATATTCCACTCTTACTAGCTGTTCCATCATCAAGTTTCATATAATTTTCAACATCTTCTACTACAGTATCATCTAAATCTCTCATTATTATTCTTAAATAGTTTCCTATTAACTGATCTTCACTTGTATCATTTTCATCTGATGATGTAGATTTTCTATAATCTTCATAGTTTTCATTTCTAAGATCTTCTACGATTTCTCTATCTGTATATGTTCTACCTATTACAGTTCCTTCTTTTATGAAAATTAAATTATCTACAGATATTGCTGGTGCAGCATCTGCCTTTATCATTGATTCTGCATTTAACTTATCTGTTGCACTTTGACTTGCTAATTTATAATCTTCATCTTTTTCATATTTTGTTTGAATCAATTCATTTTCATCTTCAAGGTTTCCTTCTGCTATTGCAAAATCTGTCATCTTCAAAGATGTTCCACTAGGTTTTGCTATATCATCTGTGTTTCCATCAGTATTAAAATCTTCATCTGGAAGTTCACATTTGAATCCATCTATATAAACTACATATCCAGCTATTCCATATTTTTCGTACATTTCTGCAAATTCTTTATATCCGTATATTGTTTCATCTAAAACTGATAATCCATCTATCTCATCTTCAGTTGATACCATATCTTTATAAACACCATTCGTTGTTAATAATCCTTCACCAGAATTTTCTGTTCTCCAATTATTAGATGTTGAAGATTCTAACTTCTCATAATTTTCCTTATCTAATACTAATATCTTTGCATATCCTACTTTATCTGAAACTATTCTAGTTTCATAATCATCTATAGTTGTTGAAGGTTCATCTGTTTGATCACCAGATTCATCATCAGTTCCCAATATATTTGATGGTCCATATTTTAAATCAACATTTACTCTATATTCTTCTCCTGTTACTGAATCTACTTCTGTTTCATATGTTCCATATTCTAACAATATACCTGTTACTGGTGAAACAACTGCTTCATTTCCTTCATATCCTTCATAAGCCTCTGCTGATGTCTTTGTTCCAGAAAATGGAAGCCTAATTGCAAAGTAAGTAGAATGTGAGCCACCAGTCCAACTAGAATACAAATCTTCTCCTCCACCTGAACATGGTTTAGTACAAGGAGAACCTGTACACTTTCCAGCAGAGTAAATATAAAAACTTCCTCCTGGCGAATCTTCCCAGCCATAAAATATATCAACATGAGCTCCACCTGTTGTTCCATTAGCCTCAGTAACCCAACTTTCACCAGAATCTGAATAAAATAATATATCTCCTTCTTGTAAATCTTCAAATGAAGATATAATTTCTACTCCATCAATTTCTGTAATCCAAGGGAAAAAACCTTCACAACTATTTGTATGTCCAGACATAACACCAACTTCTTCTAAAACCCAAGATACATATGTAGCACAACAAACATTTTTTGCATTCATTCCCTCCTGCCATGTAGATTTTAGTGAGCTTATACCACCACCGCCAGGGTGTGAATAATATCTAAAATTGTTTTCCATCATATAGTCCATTATTTCTTTTGCCTTTTCTAAGAATTCTTCAACTGATACTTCTGAAAAGTTCTTTTCTCCATCATCAGTTACATTTCCTACTTTATTAATTATATCAAATCCTATATTAGTTCTTTGACTTATTACCTGATTATTAATTGCAGAAATAGAATCTGTAGAAACAGTTTTAGTTTCTAAAGAATTATTTGATGATTTTAATTCAGGATCTTCATCTTCAACTATATCTTGTAGCATATAATATAAAGTTGTTTTTTCATTTGCATCAATATCTCCTTTAGAATGTATCATCGTTCCAAATTCATTTTCTCTTTTATCAATACTTCTTTCAGGATAACCTGATGAACCTATATCTGGAACTGGAAATTCTAATAACTGAGGTGTCTCATCTGTTAATTCTTCCTTTGTAAAATATCCTAATTCTACTATTAATTCTTTAAAATCTCTGTATATATAATCTGCATCTAATGTATGTTCATTTTCTAACATACTAAATGCATTTAATGAATCTTGATTTAAACTTACTTGGCCTGAATAATCTGCAACTGTATATGTTTCTCCATCTATTTCTACATAATCCTCTAAAACATCATCTGATAAAGCTCCATATTCTATATCATTTTCGTTTCTTAATTTTGTTATTATTTCTGCAGTTTCTACACTTCCATCATATCTAAAATAAGTATTTGTCAAAAACATTTTCTTTATCTCAGAATTTGTTTCTGCTCTTTGACCTTCACCAGTTTGTACTATATTTCCAGTTGATTTAATTCTAGTATATATTTTTGATTTTATTTCATCATCATCTTCTGGATATAATTGTTCCCATCCTGTTGCTAGTGTAGATCCATCTTCACCATATGCAGTCCACATTCCATAGTCATCTGTCCAGCCTAAATCACTTAAATTGTCACTATCACTTGTACTAATTGTCTCAGCTTTTTTTGCAACTTTTACATTTGCAGTAGTTGCATCATCCTGCGTTCCTTTAAAAATATAATAACTTCCTTCTTTTTCAAATTTGCTAGAATCATAGTTTTCTATTTCATCTGTACTTGTTGCATAATCACCATCACTATTTATTGCATATAACTTATATTCACCATTATCATCTGTTTCATATAAAGTCCATCTTTCTTTCATCATGGCTTCGTATTCATAATCATAATCAACAAAACTTAAAGTTTTTCCTGTTGGATTATTATCTGAGTCATATGCAGTTTCTGTAAAATATACATCTCTATACCAATGATCAATTACATTTTCTATATAAGGTATATAATAATTAAAATTAGTATCATTAGGAGATTTTAATGCTTTATATATTTGCTTTATATATTCTCTACAAACAGAGCAGCATTCACCAACCCCAATTTCCTCATTACTATTACTACATTTTAATTGACTCGCATCTTCTACACCTTGTTCTTCACAATATGCAGCTACTTCTTCATCATTCCAAAACTCATATATCACATAGCTAACCACCCTAATAATTCTAATATCTTCATTAACTCCTTGAGCACTAACATGATAATCTTGATGTTCTAAACTCATTTCTAAAGAATAGGTTCTATTATTCTCTTCGTTATTCCATGAAAATGATACAGTTCCAGTTCCTTTGTATTCTTCTTCCATAGTATTTCCACTATAGATTACATATCTAGAATCTTGTAATTCACTACTTTTATCTTCTAATTTACTAATAAGATCATCAAAACTTTCAAATTCATTAGCATTTATAATTTCATCTGTACATCCATATTCTTTTGCTTT
The DNA here is from genome assembly GCA_964634355.1 of uncultured Clostridium sp. Lineage (GTDB taxonomy): Bacteria > Bacillota > Clostridia > TANB77 > CAG-508 > CAKPSH01. Next base: position 22,822 of record CAZWIF010000010.1, on the reverse strand, counting down.
ATCTATATAACTATTTACAAAATCAATGGCTCCAGATTCTGGATTTTCAGAACCTTGCATAACAAAAGATTTATTACTTTCGTTTTCTACTTCTTCTTTTCCAAATTCTTCTAATCCAGTACAATTATCTGGGCTATCAATACCATATGTTTTCATAACTTCATATGCCTCTTTGGCATTAACACCCCAACTAAATATATCTATACATATATCTTCAATTTGTTCATATGTTACATATTGACTTCCTGTATAATAAGCAGCTATAACATCAGCGTTGTCGACTTCATGAAGAATTAAATTTATTTTTGTATCAAAAGTACTTGCCATATCATAAGCCAAATCTGGCATCATTGTTGCTAAATGCACAGAAAGTAAGAATTCTATAGGCATTCCGTATCTTCCTGTCCATCCATCTAAACTATATGTCATATATTGATTACTATTTCCTACCGCAGATCTCTTTATTGATAATGTTTTAGCTTCTGCGTCTATATCTACATTATCAAAATTTAAGAATCCTGTATCTGAATAAAATGCACCTCTATAGCCTATTCCTCCTGAACCTTCTTCCCAAAGATAAAGTAGTCCATTAGTCCAATGACTTCCAAAGCTTCCTCCGAAAAAGTTTTTCAAATGTTGCCATAATGCATTAATTTTGGAGCCAAGCCAGTCTAGCCATCCACCATTTCCACCTGTTACTAAATTATGGTTTGCTAATGTATATACATAATTATCTGAAATCAAATATGCTGTTATGAAATCACTTCTTGCAACTACAATTGAATCATTTTCATCTTTAGCTACTCCATTTTCATAAGAAGCAATTTCTTTATCTTTCTCATCACTTGTTAAATCTGATTCGTCTTCTACATAATCTGTAAGGAATCCATATCCCTTTAGATCATATCCCATTTGTTCTAAGTATTCTAAAGATGCATATATACTTTCTTCTTCTACGTTTTCCGTTGTATCTGCACCAAACCAAGATGATAATCCATCAGCAATTGCTTTTCCTAATGCCTTAATTTGCTCAATTACCATTCCTGGCATAGTTACTAAAAACATTATTATTCCTATAATTATAATTAACGCAACAAGTATACCAAACAATGGCATTAATATATGTGCAATTGCTTTCATTAATGATTGTTTTGCTACATTCTTTTTAGCAGCTCCAGAAATTTTTTCTTGAACTTTCTTTTTTGATTGCTCTGAAACTTTTTCCGCTGTGCTACTTTTTTGTGTTGTATCTGATGGTGTAGTATCTTGTTGTGTTGTATCTAAATCATTTTCTGGATCGTTCATGTTTCAATACTCCTTATCTTTGTAAAAAAATAAACTTATCTAATTATATTATACCACTTTTATAGGTGTCTTTTCAACATTTTTCTAGGCTCTAGTAGTTTTTTCTAGGCTCTAGTAGTTTTTTCAAGCTTTTATTATAAAATATTTCCTGTTTATTTTATATGCATTTTACAATATGTTCATAAAAACAGTAAAAGGGAAAACAAGTTTAAAAAAACTTATTTTCCCCAACAATTTTAATATAACATAGTTAAATTACTATTTCAAGTTTTATTTAGAATATTTTATAGAACTTCTATTATTATATACTCTATTTGATATAGTTGTTTTGACTGAAATTTCCGGATTATCTTTATATTTTATATAAAGTATAGCTTCTGTATTATTACTATTTACATATATTTCATTCATTTTAAAAGTTGCATTCTCATATTCTAATTTTCCATTTAATTTATCTATTTCTTGTATCAACTCATAAAATTCATCTTCAGAGTCTATTCCTATATCTATATATATTGAATCTGCATTACTATTAAAATATCTCTTTGTAGATTCCTCATCTACACAATTATTCAAATATCTTTGAACTACAGTATTTATAAAATAGTATGTTGATTTTGATATAGCTTTAGGATTAAGGTTTCCCTCATATTTAGAAATTACAATATGAATCATATCAGGAGAAAAAGTCTCATCCCTCATTTCATCAGAATTTATATATTCTAAATTTACTTCAGGATCATTAAGTCTTATTATGTTTATTACTATTACCATACAACTAAGTAATACAAGCATCATTATAATACTAAATAATATTATTTTTTTATTTTTAGATTTTTTATTTTTAGATTTTTTATTCATTTTTTATCCTTTCATCAATTACTACTAAAAACTTATTTATATGTTCCTGCTTTTTCTCCAAAAATACTTTTTGCATAATTTACTATTATTCTACTTTGATATGCAGTATACATTCCCTGTTCCCATACAGTTGTTTTTACTGAACTAGTCTTTCCTCCAGATGTATTATGCTTACTTCCACATAATTCTTCAAATTCTGCTTTTGATTCAAATATTATTTTATTTTCACCTTCATATTGATTACCTCCCCATCCCCATGGGTATAAGTAATACATACCGCCTCCTCCAGCGCTATTTGCAGAATGATCGTCACCAAGCCAAGAGTATAAACATTGTTGACCTCCAATTGTATCTGGCTCTCCATAACCTAAAGGATCTATTCCTCCATTTTCAGTACATGCTTTTCTTTCGTTATATCTTTTCATAATTTCAGCATATTGCCAAGTAGTTGGATCTTGATAGCTAACTATAGTTTCACAATATTTTGTCACAACATTCTGCCAAGTTCCACCATCCCATAAGCCAGATCCATTAGGTGTGTTATATCCCCAATAATTGTTTCCGTTTCCACCTTTTAAACCACTTTCTTGTATTCCTCTTACAAATATATATTCTGGATTTACACCATGATCAACACATATGTCATATAACTCACCTAGAGATGATTCACTTCTAAATATTGCATCTGCTCCTACCTTATCTCCATAAGCTTTTGCCATTTGAACCCATTCTTCTTTACTTAAAACAGTTCCAATTATAGAAAATGTATCAAATTGTTGTTCTGCTTCTCCTCCTTCATCTAATTTCATATAACTTTCAACGTCTTCTACTACTGTTGTATCTAAATCTCTCATAATTATTCTCAAATAATTTCCTACTAATTTATCTTCATTCTCTTCATCTGTAGTTTTTGAATTAGATGTTGATGTAGAGTTATCGCCAGATGATGAATTTGCATCTTCTCTATAGTCTTCATAATTTTCTCCTCTAACATCTTCTACTAATTCTTTATCTGTATAAGTTCTTCCTATTACTGTCCCTTCTTTTATAAAAATTCCTTCATATTCTGTTGTCTTAGTAGAATTCTTTTGATCATTACTTGGTATTGTTATTTTTATGCCATCTACATATATTGTTGATAAAGCCTCATCTTTTACAGTATTTTCTGCATTCAATTTATTATTTATTTTTTCGCTTGCAGTTTTATATTCATCGTCTTTTTCATATTTTGATTCTATCATCTTATTTGTATCTTTTATATTTCCATCACTATCAAAGCTACTTGTTGTTATAGCATCTTTAAATGAATCTAAAGTTAATGCATCTCCATCTTTAGTGATATTACCGTCCTCATCCATTTCTCCTGGTAAATTACATTTAAATCCATCTATATAAATAACATATCCTGATATTCCAAACGATTCATATTTTTCAACAAATTCTTTGTATCCATATATAGTCTTATCTAAATCTGACATATCATCTAGTTCATCTTCATTATTTAGTTCTTCTAAATAAGTTCCTGATTCTTTTAATAATCCATTTCCATCATTTAGTTCTTTCCATTTATTTGCTGTGTTAGATTCAAGTTTTGTATAACTATCCGTATCTAATACAAGAATCTTTGCATATCCTACTTTATCTGAAACTATTCTACCTTCAGTTTCAGAATCTGTTTGATTATCAGTTGTAGATTGAGAATTTTCAGAACTTGATTCATCTGATTCAAATAACATATTTACAGGTCCATATTTTAAATCAACATTTACTCTATATTCTTCTCCTGTTATTGAATCTATTTCACCATCATATACTCCATAATCTAATAATATACCTGTTACTGGTGAAACTACTGCTTCATTTCCTTCATATCCTTTATATGTATCTCCAGAACTTTGCTTTGCTCCAGTTGGAGCCTCATCAGGAATTAATATTCCTGTCATATACTTAACCGCACCTTCAATTCCTTTAGTATATGTATGCCTTTCAGGATTACTAGAACCTGGATCTATAGTTATAAGATTTCCTGATGAATCAACACCTACAACTGCAACAAAATGTCCACCAGTTGTCCAGAATGTATCTCCACCTTTTGATGCTTGCATTAACATTATGATAGGTTTTCCTTCAGAAAATGCTTCTTCCATTAATTGTGCATATTCTGAATCTGATTTTCCATCAATCCATTGTGAAGAAACGCCCCAATTATCTAAAACTTTAACTAAATCTGCATTAGAACTTAAAGTTTTTAAGAAACCTGCTGTATCTGCTGGAGTAACATCCTGACCATAACCAGTTAATATATTACAACATGAAGTTGGACCACATCCACAACTATGTATTGTTCCATTCCAGAAACTATTTCCTTCATATGAACCTTGAAATTGATAATAATGTGTATATTCTACACTTCCAACTGTTACTTTATATTCATATCCATCTCCAGATTCAGGTGTTCTTTCTATATCAGAACTAAATCCTTTTATCATGTCTGTTATATTTGTACTACTATATCCTAAATTAAATGAATTCTCATCACTTATTCCAGAAATGCTTTTCGTACTTTTTTTATTTACAGTAGCATCATTTTGAGTTTCGTCTTCAACTATTGCTCCACTATCAACATCATCTTCTTTACGTGTTCCATTTTCTCTTTCTTCTTCTGCCTTTTTATACATTTCAACTAGAGTATATTTCGTATTAGCTTCTAAATCTCCTTCTGAATGTATCATTGTTCCAAATTCATTTTCTCTTTTATCTATACTTCTTTCTGGATATCCATATGATCCTATATCAGGTACAATCCATTGTAATAGTCTAGGGGTTTCATCTGTTAATTCCTCTTTTGTAAAATATCCAAGTTCTACAATTAATTCTTTAAAGTCTCTATATATGTAATCTGCATCTAATGTATGAGTATTTTCTAGCATACTAAATGCATTTAATGAATCTTGATTTAATGATACTTGACCTGATACATCTGCTACAGTATATTGAGTTTCTTTAACTTCAGTAGTTCCATCATCTTTAGTAACTTGTTCTTTTATGGTAGTTTCTTTTGTTAAATCTGCATCACTTAATGCACCATATGCAATATTATTTTCATTTCTTAATTTTGTTATTACCTCAGCAGTTAATGCACTTCCATCATATCTAAAATATGTATTAGTTAAAAACATTTTCTTTATTTTTGCATTTGTTTCTGTTCTTTGTCCTTCTCCTGTTTGTATTATATTTCCAGAAGTAAGTACATTTATATATGCTCTTGATTTTACTTCTTTTTCTACAGATCCATCCTCTAATTTTTCTAACTCTGATTCAGGATATAATTGTTCGTAGCCAGTATTACTTTTTCCAGTTTTTTCTTGATATGCAGACCATATTCCATTATTTTCAGTCCATCCCAAGTCTTTTAAAACATTTGTATCTGTAGAGTCAATTGTTACAGCCTTTTTAGCAACTGCTATTTGAGCTGTTGTTGCATCATCCTGTGTTCCTTTAAATATATAATAATTTCCTGCTTTTTCAAACATAGTAGAATCATAATTTTCTATTTCTTCTGTACTTTTAGCATATTCTCCATCTTTATTAACAGCATATAGTATATAATCACCTGCTTTACTTGCATTATATTTATATAATTCATCACTTGATAATCCATCTTTTGTATTAGTATAGGTTTCATATAAAGTCCATCTCTCATTCATAATAGCTTCATATTCATAATCATAATCTACGAAAGATTCATTTGTTTCTACAAAATATACATCTCTATACCAGTGATTTACTACACTAGCAACATATGGAAAATATGCCAAATAATGGTAATCATTATTTGCTCCTAATACTTCTTGAATATAACCTAATTTACTTCTACAACGCGAACATCCCTTTGTTATTGTTGTTACTACTTGAACACCTCCATCATCATATATACTATCATTTTCATGTATTACATTTCCGTCCTCGTCTTTTACATCTTGTTGATAATGATAATTTCCATCTTCATCTTTTGATAATACATATTGTCCTGTTGAATCAAAATATACTTCATTCCATTCACATTCACATCCATTTTCTCCATTAGCCACATCTATACCTAAGTCTTTAGCAGCAGCAATTTCCGCATCTGAATCAATTAAATCATCAAACCAATTAATTAATGAAGTAAACCAATTTGTACTTTTAAATAACTTCGTAGCTTTCTCCAAATCTGGATACTCTACAAAATTTCCTGATTCGGATTTATATGCTGCAGTAGCAGTGCCACTTATATCATGTAAATATATATTAACATTTGTGTTAAATGTCGTTGCCATATCATAAGCTAAATCTGGCATCATTGTAGCTTTATGCACTGATAGCAAAAATTCTAGTGGCATTCCATATCTCCCTGTCCAACCATCTAAGCTAAATTCCATTGCATTATTATTATTAAAAAGTTCATTTCTTGCTATTAGTAATTTCTTATTTTCAACGTCAATTTCTATCGAATCCCAATTCCATAAAGAACCTGTATTAACATAACCATTATGTTCAGTTCCAACTCCATTATCATAATAAAAAGCTAATAATCCAGTTCCCCATTTATCTCCTGCAGCTTCTGTTATTCCAAGAAAATCGAAAACAGGTCCCCATATTGCATTATAATATTTATATATAGCTGTAAAAGCTCCTGTAACAATAGCTTCAAACCAATTGTCAGCATCATTTTGAGTAGCTAGATTTCCATTTTTTATTGTATAAACATAGTTGTCTGATACCATATATGTGAAAAGGAAATCAGATTCGGCTTTAATTATATTATCATTATCATCACGTATAACTCCAACATCTGAGTCTAAATGATATCCATTTTCTTTTTCTACTTCATCTAACTTACTAACATCACTTTCATCTAAATAATCTGTTAATAAACCTTCACCCTTTAAATCAAATCCCATTGATTCTAAATAATCTAAGGTTTCATAAATTTTTGTATCTTCTATTTGCTGAGTTGTATCAGCACCAAAATAAGCTGCTATAAAATTACCTGCTGTTCTAAATAAAGCTTTTAGTTGTTCCATCACCATTCCAGGCATAGTTACTAAAAACATTATTATTCCTATAATTATAATTAATGCTACAATTATACCAAATATTGGCATTAATATATGTGCAATTACTTTCATTAGTGATTGCTTTCCGGCATTATTTTTAGCTGCTTTAGCAAGTTTTTCTTGAGTGTTCTTGGTAGTTTGCTCTAAAGATTTTTCCGCCACACTACTTTCTTTAGTTGCTGGAGGATTTCCTCCTCCAGTTCCACTATCAGTTCCGCTATCAGTTTCTCCAGTTCCTTCACTTCCTGAAGTTTCTTCTTCATCTCTTTCTTCATCTTGACTATCCATATTTTTCTCCATATCTATAAATAAATTATTCCATTTATATTATAACATTTATGCTTAGCTATATTCAAGACATGTCAAAATTTGTAATCTATTTGAAATAAAAAATGAGATACAAACTGATAATTTGTATCTCATTTTTTATCATATATCAACTTATCCTTTCTTAACTTCTTCAATAATCTCTTTGCTAGTAAGTCCAAAATATTTTAATAACTCCATAGCATTTCCAGATTTACCAAAACAATCTTTCATTCCTAATCTTGTTAGTTTTACTGGATATTCATCTGTTAATACTTCTGAAATAGCTGTTCCAAGACCTCCTATTACACTATGTTCTTCTATAGAAATTAATTTGTTAGTTTCTTTAGCAGATTTTATAATTATTTCTTTATCAATAGGTTTTATTGTATGAATATCTACAACTCTTATATTAATACCTTCTTTTTCTAATTCCTCTTTAGCTTTTAATGCTTCTGCTACCATCATTCCAGTAGCAAAAACTGTAGCATCTTTTCCTTCTCCAAATTGAATAGCTTTGCCTAATTCAAATCTTTGGCTTTCATCATATATTATTGGAGTTGCAGCTCTTCCAAATCTTATATATACTGGACCATTTATTTTTGTAGCTTCATCAACAGCCCATCTTGCTTCAGTATCATCAGCTGGAGAAATTACAGTCATATTAGGTAAACCTCTCATTAAATTAATATCTTCTAACATTTGATGTGTTGCACCATCTTCTCCAACAGTAATTCCACTATGAGTTGCACAGATTTTTACATTTAAATTTGGATAACATATACTATTTCTTATTTGATCATAAACTCTTCCTGTAGCAAATACAGCAAAAGTACTTGCAAATGGTATTTTTCCACATGTTGATAAGCCAGCTGCAGTAGATATCATGTCCTGTTCTGCAATACCCATATCAAAAAATCTTTCTGGAAATTCTTTTGCAAAAATATTCGTTTTTGTAGCACCTGCTAAATCAGCATCTAAAACAACTACATTTTTATTGTTTTTTCCTAACTCTAACAAAGCCTCTCCATAACTTTGCCTTGTTGCTTTTTTATTATCAAAATTCATACACAACCTCCATTTTAATAAATCACTTCTATTTTATATACCTTATCCTTTATTTAATTCCTCTACAGCTATTTTATATTCTTCTTCTTTAGGTGCTTTTCCATGCCATTCTGCTTTATTTTCCATAAAAGAAATTCCTTTTCCTTTTATAGTTTTGGCTATAATCGCTGTTGGTTTTCCTTTTGTTTTTTTAGCAACATCAAGAGCATTTATTATTTCATCAAAATTATGTCCATCAATTTCTATAACATTGAAACCAAAACTCTCAAATTTTTTGTCTATAGGATATGGATTCATAACTTCTTCTATTTTTCCATCTATTTGTAAATTATTATTATCAACAATTACACAAAGATTATCTAATTTATAGTGGCTAGAAGTCATTGCTGCTTCCCAAACTTGACCTTCTTCTATTTCTCCGTCTCCCATTATGCAATAAACTCTATAATCTTTTTTATCTAATTTACCAGCTAAAGCCATTCCATTTGAAACAGATAATCCCTGTCCTAATGAACCAGATGTCATATCAACTCCTGGAATCTTTTTCATATCTGGGTGACCTTGTAAATAACTATCTATTTTTCTAAATGTATTCAAATCTTCTTTAGAAATTATTCCTTTTTCAGCTAAAGTTGAATATAAAGCTGGTGAGCAATGACCTTTAGATAATACTAGTCTATCCCTGTTTTCATCTTTTATATTATTAACATCTATGTTTAACTCTTTAAAATATAATACAGTTAAAATATCTGCAATAGATAATGAACCACCAGGGTGTCCAGAAGCTGCTGAATAAACCATTTCAATTATACTTTTTCTTATATTATTTGCTTTGTTTTGCAAATTTTTTAATTCTATTGAATCTAACATAAATACACTCCTTTTCAATATGTATATTATTATTCACATTTTTTATATTATTAAGAAATTTTATTTTCTTGCCATAAATATTGCTTTAAGTATTAGTCCAATTCCTCCAGCAATTAAAATCATCATTACTAAATAATCAAACATTGAAGTTGTTGTAAAAGAAATTCTAATATTCATAATTATTGACCCAACTATAAATAAAGAACCAGCAATTGTAATTAATCTAGCAATTATTGATTTTGGATTATTTACAAGCCATATAATTCCAATCATAAGTGGAATTACAACTATTCCTGTAGAAATATTTAATCCTCCAATAGACCAGCCATAAAACCCAGAATGTACAACTGCTTTACTTAATAAAAAAAACAATCCTGATATTATTAATAAAATTCCCATATAAAATTCAATAAAATCACTTGCTTTTTTTTCTCCATTATTTGCCATAATATTCACTATATGTATAAAACATAATTCTCCTTTTATCATATTTAGATTTAAATAAATCTATAAATTTATTATATTATATATAAAATCGAGTTTAATTTCAATAATTAAACTCGATTCAATATACAAATATTTAATAATTTACATTTGGTGCTTTATTTATATTTTTATTAAAATGGGAATATACCAAATAAAAATCCTGTTGGCATATACCAAAGTATAATTCCTCCACCAATTACATATCCCCACCATGGAATAGAACCTAAGAAAGCAACTGTCCAAGACCAAACATTTTCTCCTGTTGTTTTCATATTATCCCAAGTGAATAACTCTGATAATTTAACTCCAAATAATTTTACATTTGATAAATCCATTCCAAATACATCTGTTAAGTCAATTTCCCAACCTAATATATTTATTATATTTGTCTTATCTGGAACTTCATTTACTATAGAAATTTTATAACTTCTAACTTCACTTGCTTTAAATTTGACTTGATATTCTTTAGCATGTCCAGGCTGTAAATCTGTAATCTGAACATATTTTGTTGCAGCAAGTAATCCTTGTTTACTATATAACTCTATTTTTACATAACTATTATTTGTTTCATATGAATTATTTGATAATTTAAATTGCATAAAACCATTAACATTTGAAGCTTTTCCTGAAACATTATCTATAGTAATATTATAAGCTGTTGATTCTACATCTCCAGTCATCTTTACATACATATTTTCAATCAATCCATTTTCTAGAATATATGATAGGAGCATAAAACCTACTATACCTAAAAAATATAAAAAGAATGTCTTCATTCTATCCATATCTTTTTCCCCTTTAATTTACATTATATACCATTTATATTATACAACGAAACAAAAATTTTGTAAAGATAATTTATACTCACCTATTTTACATTATGTTTATTTTAATTTATCTTTATTTCTTTATTTAGATATATTGAATAAATATATACTTCTTTTACTTTTTTATTTAAAGCTTCTTCCAGAGCTTCTTTGTAAATTCTTAGTTGATTATTATATCTTTTAATTAATATCTCTTCATTTCCATCTTCTACAAAATCTGTTTTATAATCCACTAATATAATTTCATCTTCTTGATTTATTGCATAAAGATCTATAATACCTTGTACTAAAATAGTTTGTTCTGTAGCATTTTCAAATACTTCTTTTGCTAGTACTTTTTTGCAAAAAGCCTTTTCTTTTTCTATCACTTTACATTCCTTAATTTTTTTGGCAAAATTAGAATTCAAAAATTTATCAACTTTACTTATATTAATAACTTTCCCTTCATCTTCTGTTATAATCCTTTTTGATACCAATTCTTGTTTTAATTCTTCTAAATCTTCTAATGAATATTTCTTTGTAAAATTAATTCTCTGCAGAAATAAATGCATTAAAGTACCTTTTCTACTAGAAGTTATCTTTTCTTCTACTTCAATAAATTTCGGTGTAATTTTCTCAATTCCAATCTCTTTATTATATAAATTTTCAAAATCTATTTCTTCATTTTGAATTTCTTTAATTTTACTAACAGTACTTTTTATTGGAAGTTTCGTAGATAATTCTTCTTCATATTTCCAATTAAATTCTTTTTCATACTTTTCATAATTTATTTCTTTTTCAAAATTAAATTCTCTTATATTTGTTTCTTTTTCATCTACTCTAGAAACAATATCTTTTTTCTTATATTCATTAACAGTAATTAAGTTTTCTAATTCACCATTTAATAAAACAAGTTGTATCCAATCTAAATAAGAAGTATATTTTTTTAATAATATAGGATTTATTTTATTTTCTTTAGAATTATAAACTTTTAGAATTTCTTTCTTCTTTTCTAAGTCTTTTTTATAATCTTTTGATGTTCCTGTAATTATTAATTTTTCTTTTGCACGAGTTAAAGCAACATATAAAACTCTCATTTCCTCAGAAATGCTTTCTTCTTTTGATATAATTTTTATAGCATCTTTAGCAGAAGTTGAGTATTCTATCATTCTTTCATAATTTATGTATTGAGGTCCAATTCCTAAATTTTGATGTAATAAAAGATTTGAATTTAAATCTTGTAAATTTATTTTTTTAGAAGTACTTGATAAGAATACAATTGGAAATTCAAGTCCCTTACTTTTGTGAATACTCATAATTCTAACAACATTTTCATTTTCTCCTATAATTTTAGCAGAAGACATATCACTATTTCCATTTTTTAATCTTTCAACAAACATTATAAAATTAAATAGTCCTTTAAAGCTTGTTTTTTCATACTCTTTAGCACGTTCAAATAACATTTTTAGATTAGCCTGTCTTAAAGAACCATTTGGCATAAGCCCAACATAATTATAAAAACCTGTATCTGTATATATTTTCCAAATTAATTCTGCTAAGCTTAAGTAATCACTCTCTTTTCTCCATGAATCTATAGTATTCAAGAAAGTTATAACTTTTTCTTTTAATTCTCCATTAAGAGTTTCTCTTGCTGATAATAAACTTTCATAAAAACTAGTATCTCTTTTACTTAGTCTTATCTCTACTATTTCATTATCAGTAAAAGTACCAATTTCTGAACGAAGAACAGAGACAAGAGCAATATCATCAATTGGATTATCTAGAATTTTTAGAACATTTATTATAGTTTGAATTTCTATTGTATCCAAATATTCATTCGAACTGTCTGAAAAAACAGGAATATTGAGTTTTATTAATTCTTTTTCATATATAGGTGCTAGTTTCGATGTTGAACGTAGTAAAATTACAATATCCTTATATGTAACATCTCTATAACCAATTTTTTTATCTTTTACTTGAACTTTGGATTTTATGATCTCTTCTATTTTTTTTGCAACAAAAGTAGCTTCGATTTCTTCTTTTTCTAAATTATCTATAATTTCAATTTCTTTATCTTCTAGCTCTTGATCTTTTAGACTTCTTTTATCAGTGCTATCTCTCTCAGCTTCATTTCCAGTATCAATACTTCTATTCTCTGCTTGTTCTTTCCAAAATGTTTGAACATCATCTTCTTTTAAATCTATTATATCTAATTCTGCTATATCTAAAGAATTTTCTTTGCCTTCATCAAAATCAGCACCTAAGTTTAAGTACTCTTCTTCTGTATAATCTATATCTCCAAGACTTTTACTCATAATAGACTTAAAAACATTATTAGTAATGCTCAATAC
>CAZWIF010000010.1:0-9660 GCA_964634355.1 uncultured Clostridium sp. | reverse complement strand
TCCATTTTCATTTCCATCTAAGCTGTAATTACCGTATTTTTCCAAAAATAATTCGGGACATGCTTGACGAAACTTATATATACTTTGCTTAACATCTCCCACCATAAATAAATTATTTCCACGAGATACAGCTTTTAAAATATACTCTTGAACTTGATTGCTATCTTGATACTCATCTATAGCAATTTCTTCAAATTTTTCTTGATACTTTTTAGCAATATCTGTTGGTACATAACTTCCATTTTCATCTTTTTTTACTAAAATTTTTAGTGCATAATGTTCAATATCATTAAAGTCAATGATGTTCCTTTCTCTTTTTTTAAGTTTAAAATGTTCATCAAATTTAATAATTACATCTTTTAAAATATTTAAAACATCATGCATATCATAAATATCTCTAAATGCATTTTCTGAATCATAAATAAGTGTCTCTTTTATAATTTTCATAAGTTTATTTTTTACAGTATCTCTAGAACTTTTAGCTTCATCTTTTACATCAATAACAACTTTTCTATCTACTGGCCATGATTTAAATTTCATATTTTTTGCAATTTCATAAGCACTATCCCAAGATTCTTTTGTAGCATCATAAATTTTTTTTAAAATTTCAATATCAGATTCAATTGTTAATTTATATTTTTCAAGTTCATAATATAGTTCTAATTTATTTCTAACAATTTTTAAGCTATTAATTCCATCTATAATTTCATCTTGAAGATTTTTTAATAAGATTTTTCCCCATGAGCTTTCTGAAAAATCTTTCATTTCATTCTCTTCAAACATTCTAACTTTATCTATCAACCATTCATTCGGAAATGGAGAACTTTGCATAAACCTATGAATTTTTAAAATAATTTCTTTTAGTGGCTCATCACCTCTATATCCAGTATATGTATCAACAAGTTTTGCAAAATCTTCGTCTTCTTCCTCATATAAATTTTCAAAAACCTCTTCCAAAACTTCTTGTTTTAATAATTCTATTTCTTCTTCAGTGGCAATTCTAAAGTTAGCAGACAAATCTATTTCAAAAAAATTATTTTTTATCACATCTAAGCAAAAAGAATGAATTGTACAAATATTAGATTTTCCTAATAAAATAATTTGTTTTTGCAAATTTTCATTTTCTGGTTCTTCATCAATTTTTTTATAAATTGCCTCTAAGACTCTTTCTCTCATTTCAGATGCGGCAGCATTTGTAAAAGTAACAACTAATAATTTATCTATATCTATTCCATCATTTAAAATTTTTTGAATAATACGTTCTACTAATACTGCTGTTTTTCCACTTCCTGCAGCTGCGGCAACTAATATATTATAACCTTTTTTATATATTGCATCTTTTTGTTCCTTTGTCCAATCCACAAAAATTACTCTCCAATCCTTTTATTTAATAATAATATTCCTACTTGAAAACTGTAATATAATAGTGTTTATTTGTATTATCACTCTTAATCAAACATGTAATTTATAATAAGATACTATTAAAATTATTTTATGTTATTTCTTCTTTTTAATATAAATTTATTTTATAATAATATATTTTAATATTTTTTTCCACAATTTCGTTAAAATTTATTAAATTTTAATACTAGTTATCCACAATTTTTATACTTTTTGTGATTTATCAAGTGTTTCAAAGCATTAATTGTCTAAATAACATTTTTGTTTTTTAAACTGTGTCAATTTTAACATTTTGAAAATTGATTTTATCAATCTTATTACAATATTAAATTTAGAAAACATTTTATAATTCTAAATTAATTTATAATATTTACATGTATAGGAACAAATAAATTCTAGTGTATTTATAAAATTAATCTTAGGATAAATTCTATTTGCAGTCATATCTATTCATATTTACTTTTATTAGTAAAAAATGAATATGAATTATTTTTATGTAAATACTATATTTAAAAGAATGGAGGTTTTATATGGATGATTTAACAATATTAAATGAAATTCATAAAGGAGTTACTATGGGAATGTCTTCATTAGAAGAAGTATCTAAAAAAAGCTCTGATAGTGAATTTAGAGATGAACTAAGTGCTCAATATAACACTTATCAAACAACACTAAATAAAGTAAATACTGAATTTTCAAAAATCGGAGAAATTCCTGATGATACTCCTATGAATGAAAAAATTATGGGATGGACAGGAATTCAAATGAACACAATGACAGATACATCAAATACAAAATTATCTGAACTATTAATTCAAGGATATGATATGGGAGTTATAAAAGGATTTAAACTATTAAATCAAAGTCCTGAGGCTACACAAAGCGTAAAAGATATTTTAAATGGATTTATTCGACTACAAGAAAATAATATTAACAGATTAAAGAAATTTTTATAATAATATTTGCCAAAACATTTCTATATAGGAAATGTGGCGCACTTTCCTATTATAGAACAAAAGTGGACGATGTGTAAATTGAAAAAGACAAAATTATACAAAAATCGTCCACGTATTTGTTCGTTAGTGGACGATATATAAATAGAGAGTATACAAACATACTCTCTATTTGCTTTTATTATAAATAATATTATAAATTAAATATCTATTATTTTCTCTGTATTTATCTTATTCTATGAATTCAAATACACTCTATTTTTACATTATATATACAATATCCAAAATACTAATATATTTAATCTTTATAATTATTTTTTATTTAAATTTTTTCCTATTCTACAAACTCTCTTTTTGGTTTTTGATTTTCTTATTTGAATAATATTTAATAAAATTACTATTAAAATAGTTGGTATAGTAAATTGTAATATTCTATCACCAGTACTTACTTCATTTGATACATTAGAATTTGTTGTTTGATTATCTAATGTAGCATCAGAAGACGTTGTTTGTGAGTTTGGTAAATCTCCTACAGTATCAGCAATATTGTTATTATTACTAGTAGTAGTTTCTGTAGAAGATATATTGTTATCATTATTAGTAGTACCTGTAGAAGGCTCCTTGTCCTTTTGATTTACAACATTTAAATATGTTGTTTCTTTATTTTCAATATCAACTGTATATTCATTTAAACGTAAAATCGTAGGTCTTCCAGTTGTAACTCCAGTATCTGATGTAAATCCACATAAAGCAAATGAATTTTCATTAATTACAGCTAATCCATACATTCCTTCATTTGGCTGATATCCAAATTCATATGCCCAAACAGCTTCTCCAATAGAATTTAGTTTTACGCTCACACCTCTCCACTTTTCTGCTTTTCCACCTATTGGTGATGTTTGTATAATTTTTTTGGCTTGTGTTTCATCAACGTCAAAGGTTATTTCTCCATAATCAGAATCACCTCCAATTATTATACCTCCATCTGATGTAACTCCTGCATCATAAAAATTATCTATTCCTATACCACCAACATTAACAGCCCATTTTATTAAAAGATTAGAATCTAATTTTATAACTAACCCATCTGTCTCTCCATTTGATTTTAATATAATTTCCTCACCTGATTCTATAGTATCTGCTGAAAATGTAAGAGTATCTTCAAAAGTTCCAATATAATAAATATCTCCATTATCTGTAGATACAACTTTATGAACTCTTCTTACATCATCTTGTCCACTAGATGCATAAGTTGCAAAAGCCTTTACCTTTTCTAACGAAAGTAAATCACTTGAAATTTTCAAAATACAGTATGGATTATCTATTTGTATATTTTTACTATCACTCGTGTATAAATAATCAGAATAAATATATGCACTTAAATATATTCCTTCATCATTAACCGCAATAGAATTCACATAATTTTTTCCATTACCATTTATATTTAAAGTTCCTAATTTTGCATTGCTTGATATTGAGTATATGTCTATAATTATCGCATTAGGAAAGTTATTGCTTTTTGTTGGAGAACTATATGCAACAAAAATATTATTAGAAGCTTCATCTACTGTAAATGTAACATCACTATAATATCCAATTCCATAAACTATACCTTCAACAGATAAAGTTCCATTTGTATCAACTACTTTTTCTATATAATAATATCCTGTTCTCCATTGTTCAACTAAACAATACCATGCATTTTCTGTAGCAACAATTTGATGTATTTGATCAGTATCAATTGTATCTACAATATCATTATTATCATCAACTAAAGAAAGTTTTCCACCATAATATTCTGATTCATAATAATATAATGCATATCCATCGTTTCTACCTTCAGCTGCATATTTAGTAGATACCGAATAACAATCATCATAATCTTTACTATATGTAGGTTCCTCTACTATAACATCTTGTATTGCTCCACGAATAGCTTTAACATCTATTGTATATTCATTAGTTTCATTTAAAGAAAATCCTAAATCTGTTGTTAGTTGAACTACTTTATATTTTCCTTCACGTAAATTCAATATTACTTCACCATTAGAATCTGTTGTAAAAGTTTTAACTGTTTCGCCATTTACACTTTCTTCTGTTCCTAATTCATTTCCATATATATCAACTGGGTTACTTTCTTCATATTCATCAGTTCCATCAACTGCTATAAGTTCCTTTATATAAAACTTTCCATTAGAAATTCCATTACCGCTTTGATCTTTTAATATAAGTGTAAATGAATTAGTATCCGCTGTAGCTGATAAAAAAGATTTATATTTACCAGAAAATATTGTTTTTTCAACAGATGTATAGTTAATAAAATTTACAAATAAAATCATAACTAAAACAAAAAAAATTAAGATTATTAATCTCCTGTAGTTCTTCATATAAAATCCTCCTAGGAATTCTCTTCCATTACAATTATATACATAAATTACTATAAATTCTATTTCAATAAAATTAACTTTTCATTACATTTACATTACTATAATAGAAAAAAACCAGAAAATATTTTTTCTGGTTTTTTGGTTTATCTATTATAAATTTATTTTTTATTCTATTATGTTTCAGAACTTGAATCACCATCACCTACAGTATTATCAATTTCTGCTCCACCTGTACTTCCATTATCTTGAGTAGAATTTGTTACATTTCCAGTGTCTGGATTTTCTGGTGTTTGAGTATTTGTATTATTTCCAATATCTGGTGTTTCTTGATCTAAATTAGAACTTCCACCACTTGTATTAGTTCCTGAATTTGAAGTATTTGTATTATTTCCTGAAGAACTTGTATTTCCTGTTGAAGGTAATTTATCTATTTTCTTTGTTTCCTCTTTTCCACATACAGTACATGTTCTTTTCTTTAAACCTTCAGCCTCTGTTGTAGCTTCTGTAACAGTAACCCAAGATCCAAATGTATGGGATTTCATAGGAATTACTTCTGTTTGAGTCTCTCCGCAAGAACATCTTAATACTCTGCTTCCTTCACTAGTACATGTTGCTGCTTTTTCACTATTTTTTACAACTTCTGAAAAATTATGTGTATGCTTTGCTTCTGCTGTAGCACCATATGAAAAATATGCAATATCCATATCAACATTTCCTGATATTCCTGGAACACTACCTTTACTTGTATATTGCCACATATTATAATTTCCTGTGTAATCTGTTTGAGTTGTATAATGTGCTAACCAAAACTTGCAAGAAAATGAACTTCTAGACATTCTAGATGTTATGTCACTTTTATTTGCATACATCATTGGTTCATATCCATTTGCTTGCACAAAATTTAAAAATGTTAATGCATTACTTGTTGCTTGAGCTCCTCCAACATTAGCACATCTATATGCTCCAAAATCTTCAAAGTCATATACTACTGGATATGTAATCCTATATGTTTTTATTTTACTAACAACCCAAGCTGCTTCTTCTAAAGCTTCATTTTCATTTACAGCTGTTGAGTAAAAATATATACCAACTTTAATACCAGCCGCAGTTGCTGATGCTACATTTGTTTTAAAATAAGTATCTTCATAAATTCCTCCTGCAGTTTGGCCTCTAAATCCACAACGAATTATTGCAAAATCAACACCACTAGCCTTTACTTGTGCCCAATCTATTCTTCCTTGATGTTGAGAAACATCTATACCAAATGACTTTGTTCCTACATTTTCAAACATTGACTCAGCTTGAGTTTGAGAAACAGCTGCACCACCTGTTTTTTTATTTCTTTCAGCATCTTCTGAAGAATTTACAGAAGCAACTGTTGATTTAGGAATAGTAACTTCCTTATCTCCAAATGTAACTGTGTCTTCAGTTTTTAAAGATTCATCTATAGTTGTATCTTGTGAAACAACTATAACTTCTTCTTTAACTTCTGGAACAATTTCTTCTTCTGAAGCTAGTTTTTTAGAAACTCCACTAACAGTTTGCTCTGTTTTATTTTCTAATTTAGTATAAGCAAATACACCAATACATGAAACTATTAAAATAGTTACTATTGCTATAATTGCAACTTTCTTTTTAGTAGAAAAATTTTTAATCTTATTTATCATTTTCATCAACCTCATGTATATTATACCTTTTAAGTATATCTAGGTCAACCCCTAATTTTGTGTGCAATATTTGCTGTAAAAGTTTTTAACTTAACTATTTTCTTAATTCTGCTTTTAAATTTTTTTCTAAGCTTTCAATAATTTTTTCAATTAAAGGATTAATTTCATCATCTGTTAGTGTTTTACTATTTGAGCCAAAAGTTAATGAATACGCAACACTCTTTTTATTTCCTAAAATTGGACTTGTATAAACATCAAATAATTTTTGATTAACAAGTAAATTTCCAGCAGCTTTTTTTATAACTTTAGAAATTTCATCTGATGTAATGTCTTTATCTAATATAACAGCAATATCTTTATTTACTGTTGGATAAATAGAAATCTCTTTAAATTTCATTTTTCCAACTTTTTTAGCTAATAATTTATCTAAATTAATTTCTAAAACATAAACATCTTCTTTTGAAACTTCTGGATGTAACCTACCTATAATTCCTACTGTATCTCCATTAACATTAATTTCTGCAACTTGACCTGGATGAAATTCTTTTAACATTTGTTTTGGAAGAACAAAACTATATCTATTTCCATATCCTAAATAGTCTAATATTTCTTCTGCAACACCTTTAATAACATAAAAATCTATATTTTTTTTACAATCAATTCCTAGGAAATATTCACCTGTCATTAATGCACATAATTTTTTATCTTCGCCATAAGTTTCATCTTTTTTCCAGAATCCTTTTCCTATTTCAAAAAGACGAACATCTTTGATATAATGAGCTTTGTTATACTCATAAATTTTATATAAAGATGGTATTAAACTATATCTTAAAACATTTCTATCTTCTGTCATAGGATCTAATAATCTTAATTCTTCAAAAGAATCATTTGTATATTTATGAACTTCTTTATCATTTATTAAAACATAAGATAATGTTTCATTTAATCCAAGAGAAACCATTTTATTTCTAATTTCTCTATCTGTTTTATCAACATAGCCAAGTTTCATTGGAGTAATTGGTAATTTACCTTTAATATTGTCAACTCCATAAATTCTTCCAACTTCTTCTATCAAATCTTCTTTAATAGAAATATCAATCCTTCTAGTTGGGACTGTAACTGTAATTATATTTCCATCTGTTGATGTTTCAAAACTTAATTTTCTGAATACATCTATTACACCAGCTTCGGAAATATTTGTTCCTAATAAATTATTTATATCTTCAGCTTTTATATCAATTTTCTTTTCTGTTTTATCTGATTTATCATAAACAACTTTTCCTGTTTGAATTGTAGCTCCAGCATATTCTTCTAATAATTTTACTGCTCTTTCCATTGCCATATAAGTTCTATTTGGATCTAAACCTTTTTCAAAACGATTACTAGCTTCACTTCTAACTATTTTCTTTGAAGTTTTTCTAACTCTTACAGAATCAAAAATTGCAGATTCGATTATTACATTCTTTGTAGATTCTTCAATTTCTGTATCCAATCCTCCCATAACACCAGCAAGACCTATAGCTCTTTTTCCATCTGAAATAACTATATCTGTTTCTTCTAATTCTCTTTCTATTCCATCTAATGTTGTAAGTTTCTCTCCTTTAGTTGCCATTCTTGCTTCTATACAATCTCCAAGTCTATCAGCATCATAAAAATGTAGTGGTTGACCACATTCAAGCATTACATAATTACTGATATCAACAACATTATTAATTGGTCTTATTCCAGAAGCAATTAATCTATTTTTTATAAATTCTGGACTTTCTTTAATAGTTACATTTAAAGCTTTTCTTGCTATAAATAATTTACAATTTTCTGTATTTACTCTTACATTAAATACTTTATTTAAATCTTCTCCAGATTCATTATGAGATAAATCTATTGGTTTTACTTTTTTATCATAAATTGCAGCAACTTCATAAGCCATTCCTAGAATGCTTAATAAATCACCTCTATTTGCTGTAAGTTCAAAATCAACAATACTATCATTTAATTTCATATATTCTATTGGATCTTTTCCAACAATAGCATCATCTGGTAAAATATGAATTCCTTTTTTATCTTCTTCTGATAAATATTTTTTGTCTATACCTATTTCATATAATGCACAAATCATACCATTAGATTCTTGACCTCTAATAATTCCTTTTTTTATAGTTATATCACCAGGAAGTTTGGCTCCTGCTAATGCAACTATAACTTTAATTCCTGCTCTTACATTTGGTGCACCACAAACTATATTTAATACATCATTTCCAACATCAACTTTACAACAATGTAAATGATCAGAATCTGGATGATCAACACATTCTAACACTTTACCAATTATAAGTTTTGTTGCTGGAACTAAATTTTCGGCAGAATCATATTCATTACCAACTCTAGTCATATCTTCTGCTAAAGTCTTTATATCTAATTCATCATCTATATCTACATAATCTTTTAAGAAATTTTTACTTAATATCATCTTAACTTTCCTTTCTTTACTTCACTCGAAAAATTCGCTACTTAAAAATTACTTCATAATTTTCAAAGCTACGACAACGAGGAAGGCATTTATTTCTGTTTTAGTTCTTCCGCATTTCAACAATTTTTTTGAAATTTAAAAAAACTAGCATAACTTTAGAAATTTTATTCTTTATCTTGTCTATCAAATTGACTTAAAAATCTTACATCATTAGTATATAAATATCTCATATCTGTAATTCCATATTTAAACATTGCTAATCTATCAATACCTGTTCCAAATGCAAATCCAGAATATTTTTTAGGATCATATCCATTCATTTCTAAAACTCTAGGATGAACCATACCAGACCCTAAAAGTTCTATCCAACCTGTTTTTTTACAAAGTGGACATCCTTTTCCTCCACACTTAAAGCAAGTAACATCAACTTCATAAGATGGCTCTGTAAATGGAAAATAACTTGGTCTAAATCTCAACTCTGTATTTTGACCTAACATTTTTTTCATAAATACTTCAAGAGTACCTTTTAAATCTGCTAAAGATGTATTTCTTTCTTTATAATCTACAACCAATCCTTCAACTTGATTAAATTGATGTGAGTGTGTTGCATCATCTTCTCTTCTATATGTCTTACCAGTACAAATCATTCTTATTGGTGATTTACCTTTATTTGCAAGCATTGTTCTTGCTTGAACACTTGAAGTTTGTGTTCTTAATAAATATTCATCTGTTATATAAAAACTATCTTGCATATCTCTTGCTGGATGTCCTTGTGGAAGATTTAA
>CAZWIF010000009.1:8231-26944 GCA_964634355.1 uncultured Clostridium sp. | reverse complement strand
TTAATAATTATATTAGAATTCCCTTATCTTAATAAAAATAGCTGTGAATTGTAACGATAAAATCACCCTATAAAATTAATTTATGAAAAGATCACCCTATGATATAATTGAGGTATGAGAACTTTTATAAATGAATTAAAAGGTCGAGTAGAAAGATTATGGAATACTCTACATGATAGGCTTAGAACAGAATTTAGACGCCACAATATTACAACACTTGAAAAAGCTAATAAGTTTTTAATAACAGATATTCCAAAGTTCAACAAAAAATTTGCAAAAAAATTGTTATAGGAATTTTTGTAACAAGGATATAATAATCATATTTACAATTACCTATATACGCAAGGTAAAAGTGTAAATTTTGTGTGAAATTTATTGCAATATATAAAGAAGCATGGTAATATTTTACTATCAAATTTTATGGGAGGAAATAAAGGTGATTAAAGTAGAAAATGTTACGAAAAAGTACGGTGAATTCACGGCAGTAGACAACATTAGCTTTGATATTAAAGAAGGCGAAATTGTCGGATTCCTTGGTAAAAATGGTGCTGGAAAAACAACAACTATGAATATCATAACAGGTTATATTGAACCAACACAGGGGAAAGTTGAAGTTAACGGATATGATATGAATAAAAAGCCTAAAAAAGCTAAAAAACAGATTGGATACATGCCAGAAGGAGTGCCTCTTTATTACGATTTAACGGTAAAAGAGTTTGTAAGTTATATTGCAGACCTAAAAGGAGTAAAAAAACAAGAAAAAAAAGCAGAGGTTCAAAGAGTTATTGAGGCAACGGGATTAACAGAGGTGCAGGATAATTTAAACAGATTTCTATCAAGAGGATATAAGCAACGTGTAAGTATGGCAGGAGCTCTTGTGGGAAATCCAAAAGTATTGATTTTAGATGAGCCAACAGTTGGTTTAGATCCAGAACAAGTAAGGCAAATTAGAGATTTGATAAAATCACTAGGAAAAAATCATACGGTTTTATTAAGTTCACACATTTTATCAGAAGTAAGCCAAATTTGTGAAAAGGTTATTATAATAGACCATGGAAAATTAGTAGCAATTGATACACCTAAAAATCTAGAAAGTAAAGCAACAGACAAAAACATATTAGCCGTAACTATTGAGGATAAAAATAACAATATAAATAAAGTAGTAAAAGACATTAAAAATATAAAGGAAATCAAATTAATCAATGAGAATCCAGACGGAACAAAGCAATATAATATATTTGCAAAAAGTGATAAAGATATAAGAAAAGAAGTTTTTGAAAAATTTGCTAAAAATAATATAACAATATTTGAATTAAAGAAGTCAGATGCTACTTTAGAGGATGCATTTTTACAGTTAATAAATAAATATGAAGATAAGAATAAAGAAAAAACAGAAGAAGGCAAACAAGAAAATGAAAAAAAAGTACAGGAAGAAAAAAGTGAAGTAGAAGATGTTCAGCTAGAAGAGAGTATAGAAAAAACAGAAAATACAGAAGAAAGAGAAGAAAATAAAGAATCAGTAGAAACAGAAAAAAAAGAAGAAGAGGAAGCAGTAAAAGAAATTAAATCAGAAAATACGAATGAACCAATAAAAGAAAAAGGAAAAAATAAAAACAAAAAGAAAAAAGGGGGGAAGAAATAATGCTATCAGTATTAAAAAAAGAATTAAAAACATATTTTCTAACTCCAGTTGGGTACGTATTTATGGGATTATTTTTAGAGGCATCAAGTCTTATATTTTATATTTATACTTATAAATACGGAAGTGTAGACTTCTCATATGTATTTTATGATAGTGCAATAATATTAACATTTATAGTGGGAATATTAACAATGAATATGTTTGCCGGAGAAAGAAAGAATGGGACAGATCAATTAATAATGACTTCACCTAAAAGCATAACGGGAATAGTATTAGGAAAATTTTTGGCAGCTTTAATAGTAATAATAATAACAGAAATATTCTCTTTCATGTATTTAGCAATAATAAATTATTTCGGTACACCAGAACTTTCAACATTATTAACAACATTATTAGGATTTTTATTATTGACAATGGCATATATATCTTTTGGAGAATTAGCTTCTAGTATAACAAGTCAGCCAATTATTGCATATATAATTACATTTGTGTTTTTCTTTGGATCAATGTATATAACAGATTTATCAAGTGTATTTTCAATGATATCATTCATGGGCTTATATGAAAAATTTATTGAGGGAGTTATCCCGATTGAAGAAACGGTTGAATTAATAACATTTACACTAATGTGTATAATATTAACAATCATAGTTCTTCAAAGAAGAAAAAATTTAAAATAATGAGGTGAGAAAATTGAAAAAAATACTAGAAATAATAAAAAATAAATGGCTAAGAAAAACAGCTTTTACAATTTTGCTTATTGCTATTGTAGTTGCAGCGTATATGGCAATAAATTTAGGTATACAGACATTAGACTTAACAGATATTGATTTAACAAAACAAGGCTTTTACACACTATCTGATGAATCAAAGGAACAATTAAAAAATATTACAGAGGAAATTAATATATATATTTTTGGATATGAAGAAAATTCAAGTGTAGTTGATTTGGCAAAACAATATGCCAAATATAAGGAAAATATAACTGTAGAGGTAGTATCAGTCGAAGGTAGGCCAGACTTAGCAAAAGAATATGATATTACAACAACAGATGAAGAAAACTATCTACCAATAGTATTTGCGTGTGAAGGAAGAAGTATAACAGCAACTTATTATGACTTATATACATATGATTATAATACATATGAGTATATTGATTTGACTGAGCAAAAATTAACAAATTCAATATTAGCTGTTACATTAAAGGATTCGCCTAAGGCATACTTTTTAACAGGACATAGTGAATATGGATTAACTACTTATTTCTCAACATTATCAGAAGTATTAGAAAGTGAAGTATATGAAGCTGAAACACTAGATTTATTAGTAACAACTAAAGTGCCAAATGATTGTAACGTTTTAGTTATAGCTACCCCATCAACAGATTTTACTGATTATGAAACTGAATTGATTATAGATTATATCAATAATGGTGGTAATATATTATGGTTATCAGATTATACAAATAGCGGGACTTTAAGTAATGTACAAAAAATATTGGATTTATATGGTATAACTCTTTATAACGATGGAATTATTTTAGAACAAGACACATCAGCAATGCTTATGCAAACACAAGATGTGATTTTACCTACTGTTAATAGTTCGTCTGAAATAACAAGTGTAATTTCATCTAGTGGAAAAGTATTATTTTTAGATTCAGGAAAAATAGAGGTGGAAGATGAAGAAAAGCTAGAAGAGTTGGGGGTTGCAGTAACAGAATTACTAACAACTAGTGAAAAAGCATTTTATAGAACTGATTTAACTAATGGTTCATCAAGCCCAACAAGTGATGAAGAAGCTAAATCTTATATTGTAGGAGCTTTGGCAACTAAAACAATAGAGCCAGAAAGTGAGAATGAAACTGAGGAGGAAGCATCAACAGAAACTATTACATCAGAATTGGTTGTATATGCAAATTGTATATTTGCAACAGACTATCCAATTCAAATAGAAAATCAATCAGCACCTTCAATATATTTCTATAATAATCAAGATTTAGTAATGAATTCCATAGCATATTTAACAGAGAGAACAGAAACAATAACAGTAAGAAAAACGTATTCATCAATTACATATACTCCAACAGAGGAAGAAGATAACGTTGTTAAATTAATAATATTTGTTGTTCCTCTAATAATAATAGCGGTAGGATTGATAGTATGGAGAATGAGAAGACGTAGAAGATAATGTAATAAAAAGTAAAAATCACCATAAAATATATATGGTGATTTTTTATATGTTAAATATTTTAAAAATAACATTTTCAATTGTAGGAATAATTATCGGGGCAGGATTTGCATCACGGACAAGAAATATATTCGTTTTTTTATTCTTTCGGAATATTAGGAATATTAGGAATAATTATTTCGTCAATATTTATGGGGATTATTATCTATAAAACGCTTATAGTATCAAAAAAATATAATTTAAATTCATATAGTGAATTATTAAATAAAATAATAAAAAAAAATAATAATAAAAAAATAATAAGATTAATTATAAATATATTTTTGATATGTTCATTCTATGTGATGGTAGCAGGTTTTGCAGCGTATTTTTATCAAGAATGTGAAATTAATAAAATAGCTAGTGCTTTATTTCTTGTGATTTTATGTTATATTACATTTAATAAAAATGTAGAAAAAATAATACAAATAAATAGTGTCCTTGTACCAATTATTATTATTATTTTTTTATTTTTTGGAATAAAAAATATTAATTATATTAGTAATGAAAATATTATAGTAAATAACAATTTATTATGGATTGCAAGTGCAATAATTTATACAAGTTATAATACTATAACCTTAATAGGGTTAACAGGAGTTATGAATAAATATTTAAAAAATAAAAAGAGCTGTTTAATAGTTTCGGTAATTAGTACTATAATAATTATGTCTTTGGCAGTAATAATATATTTATTATTAACAAATGTAGATATACAAGTAGAAATACCAATGTTATACGTGGCCAATAAATTTGGAGGAATATATAAATATTTATATAATATAACAATATTAATGGCAATATTTACAACAGCAATTTCAGAAGGATATAGTTTTCTAGAAAATATTAGTAAAAATAATAAAAAAGTATATAAAGTTACCAATATAATAATGTGCATAATGGGGGTACCTATATCATTGATAGGTTTTGCGAATTTAGTGAATACAATTTATCCAATATTCGGGGTTGTAGGGTTAATACAAATTACGTACATATTAGCAGCTAGAAATTAGAGATTAGAGGTTAGAAATTTGGAATATATTTTAATGTTATAATTTTCAAAATCTATTGTTTATTTTTTTTATATTTGATAAAATCAATATGAACAAAAGAAAGGAATTATTTAAATGGGGATTATTGATATAAATAAATATAAAGAAAAATTAACTTTAAAAAGAAAAATAACGTTAGGAGTAATATTGGCAATTATTGTAGCTGCATTAGTTATAGTTGTAATATATGCAAAAAATGAAAATTTTAGGGAATGGGCTGATGAGTATATTTTAAAAAAAAATATAGATAATTCAAATATACCATATATTGAGATAGATTCTTCAAATAATCCTAGTGTTTATGCATATGATAAATATATAACTGTTTTAGAGAAAAATATATTATCATTGTATAATTCAAGTGGAGGAAAAGAAGGAGAATTAGAAATAGAAATTAGTAATCCTGTATATGCTACAAATAGTAAATATTTATGTGTAGCTGAGGAAGAAGGAACTAGATTATATTTAGTTTCAGGAGGAAATCTATTATGGCAGGCTTCAGTAGAAGGCACTATATATAAGGTAAATGTTAATAAAAATGGATATGTTTCAGTTATAGAAAAGGGAACATCTTATAAAAATATAATTACCTTATATAATACAGAAGGAAAAGAGTTGTTTAAGACATATCTTTCTTCAAGTATGGCGATTGCAACGGATATATCAGAAGACAATGATTATTTAGCAATTGCAGAGGTGGACACAACAGGTGCAATAATAAAATCAAATGTAAAAATTATTTCAATAGAAAAAGCAAACAGCGATCCGACAAATTCAGTTGAATATAGTATATCAGGAGAAGATGGAGATTTAATAACAAATATTAAGTATCAAGACAAAGAAAAATTAATTTGTATTTATGACGATAGTATTCATTCAATAGAAAAAGGGCAGGATACAACAATATTGACCTTTGTAAATGAAACGATAATTGCAGATATAAAAAATAAAAATAATATTGTGTATGCAGTAGAGAAATCAAATGGAATTTTTAGTACAAATACGAATATAATAATAAAAAATATTCAAAACAATAATGAAATTACATATGAAGTTGATAGCACAATTAAATCGTTGACAGTATATGATACAAATATAGTAATAAATTTAGGGTCAGAGGCTGAGTTTATTAACACATCAGGTTGGTTGCAAAAAAAGTACAAGTCTAGTCAGGAAATAACAGATATTGTATTAGGAGAGTCTGTAGCAGGAGTCATATATAGAGATAGAGTAGAAATAATTAGCTTATAAGAAGGGGGGGAAAAGTATGGCAATAATAATAGATTTTATAATCTTGGCAATTATGGTTATATGCATTGCTTTAGGATACAGAAAAGGTTTAATTGGGGTGGCAGTAAATATATTAGGATTTTTCATAGCTTTATTGATAGCGTTAATTTTATATACACCGATATCAAATTTTATAATAAATAATACATCAATAGAAACAACACTACAAGAAGCAATAAGTGATACAGTAGCATCATATGTAATACAATCAGAAGAAAGTACTGAAGAAGAAACAGAAGATAATTCATCAAAAGTTATGGCAGATTATATTAATGATTTTATTGAAGAAGAAAAACAAAAAGCACAAACAACAGAAAAAGAAATTATTAATAATGTTTCAGAGAAAGTGGCTATTAATATAATAAAAATTGCAGTTGGAATAATAGTATTTATAATAGCAAAAATAGCCTTAATATTTGTTAAAGCATTAGCAAATATAATTGCAAAATTACCAATAATAGGACAATTTGATAAATTAGGCGGAATAATATATGGTGTATTACAAGGCTTAATTATAATATATATAATATTAGCATTAATATCACTAATTGCACCTACGATGGGAGATTCTGCATTGATAGAAGCAATTAATTCTTCTTTAATTGGAAAAGCTATGTATAACAACAATATAATTTTGAAAATGGTATTTTAAATGAAAAAGAGTTGCGTTAGCAACTCTTTTTCCTCTTAGAAGGAAAAATTTTTATCCTTCATAATTAACATCATATTTTGAAACAGGATAGTTAACTCTTGTTTCTGGTATTTCTTGTGCTTGATATGCTTTTATATATCTTTGAATTATATCAGTGCTATTAGAATTGAAGTTATCTTCATTTCCCAATAAAATTCTGGCATTTGGATTTGAACCTTCTATTATGCTATCATCATCTATCCATGTGTTTCCCATTAAAATATAATATTCATTTTCATTTAATAGTGTGGTTCCTTCTAAAAAAATATAGCTATTTCCATCCTCTGAAATTCCTCCATATTGCATAAACTCAATTGAAGATGTTGTATTAAGCTCTCCTTTTATATTTTTGATTATACTTATACTATATATTGTATATGGATCTGAAATTGTTTCTTTTTGAAATAAGTTTATTTCAAGTTCTGTATGGTTTTTATATTCCGTTCTTAAAATCCCATTAACTTTTGCAACAAACACATAATCATATGCTCCTACGGCTTTTTCGGGAGTTGATGTATCAAATGACCATAATGCAGATACATTATTAATAGGTAATCCATTATAATATTCAGAAATCTCAGCATTTATTTTATTTATATTTTTATTTATGCTAAATGCAATAATCCATCCTACAATTATACAAATAATAATAATTGCTAATATAAGTTTTACTTTTTTCATACTTTCCTCATTTCTACTTTATTTCTCTCATTTTTATAGCTTATATATTAAAAACACTAAAATGCAGTACATTATTTACTGTACACCTATATCTAATAAGCATTAAATATGATTAAGTATTTATACAATTAAATTATATAATGTTTTTTCTTTTATTTCAAGATTTCATGGAATATTACCAGGGAAATAGAAAACTATTGAATTTTTAGCAAAATTGTTGTATAATATTTCCATTAATTACCCAAAGAAAGAGGCAAATTAAAAGTGAAGGTTATTACTGAAAAATTATTGAATAATGAGCAATTTAGTTTATATATTAATGAAGCTCAAAAAGGAACTAGTCCAATAAATTTATTGGGCTTAACTGACATGTCTAAATCCTATATTGCAGGTACTACTCTAAAATTAATCAAAAGGCCAATCTGTATTGTTACATATAATGAGATGCAGGCCAAGGAATTATTTAAATATTGTAGATATTTTAGTAAGGATACAGTAGTATTTCTCAAAAAAGATATTACTACTTATGAGTTTGAGGCTCAAAGCAAAGATTTATTATATGAAAGAATTGAAACACTTAATAAAATGTATAAAAATGATGCCGAAATTGTAATACTACCAATTGAATCTATTATGCAACCTATAATTTCTAAAGAGATTTTATATGAAAATATTTTGAAATTAGAAGTTTCTAAAAATTATAATGTTGAAGAAATAAAAGAAAAATTGGTAAGTCTTGGATATGAGAGATGTGATTTAATAGAAGGAAGAGGTCAATTTAGTGTTAGAGGAGATATTATAGATATTTCTATGTCTGAGTCAGAGGGAGTTAGAATTGAACTCTGGGGAGATGAAGTTGATTCTATAAGATATTTTAATATATCTAGTCAAAGATCTATTGATAATTTACAGCATGTAGAGATTTATCCTGCAAATGAAGAGTTAGGAGATACAACAGGAAACGTAATCGAATATATAAATGATAATTATATAGTATTTATTGATGAAGTAAATAAAATAAAATTAAGAACAGAGGCAATACTTGCTGATAATGTAATGGTTTTGAAAGATTTGGTAGAGAAGCAAAAGAGAATACCATATGTTTTAGAAAATATGTATAATTATACAGATATTATGGAATGGCTTGACAAATACAAGAAAGTATATTTAGAAAAACAAGATGCTATTTCTAAGAAGGAAGATACTTTTACATTCAAATATAATGAATTAAAAGAGATTGATAATGTATTTAGTGAACAAATTAATGAAGAAAATAAAAAAGGATATTTAAAACCAAAAAAGAGAAGACTAAGTAAAGAGTTTAAAGAAGGAGAAAAAGTAATTTTCTCTGATTTAAGGATAGGTGACTATATTGTTCATAGAACTAGTGGTATAGGGCAATTTATAGGTGTTAATACAATAAAGGCAGATGGGGTCATTAAGGATTATATAAAACTTAGATATAAAGATGATGACATCTTATATATTCCAACTGATGCGTTAGATAGTGTTAGAAAATATATGGGTGGAGAAGATGAAACACCAAAATTAAATAGGCTTGGCAGTAAAGAGTGGGCAAAAACAAAGGCTAAGGTTAAGTCAAATTTACAAGAGGTTGCTAGAAATTTAATTGAACTATATGCAAAGCGTGAGAAAACAAAAGGATATGCTTTTTCTAAGGATACTCCTTGGCAAAAACAGTTTGAAGATGATTTCCCATTTAAAGAAACAGATGACCAATTAAGATGTATTACAGAAGTAAAAAGAGATATGGAAATGCAAAAGCCTATGGATAGACTTTTATGCGGTGATGTTGGATATGGAAAAACAGAAGTGGCACTTCGTGCTGCTTTTAAGGCGTGTATGGATTCAAAACAAGTGGCATATCTGGCACCAACGACAATCCTTGCTAGCCAGCAGTATACAACTTTCAAAGAAAGAATGAGAGGATATCCTATAAATGTTGAGGTTTTAAATCGTTTTAAAACAGCTAAACAACAAAAAGAAATAATAAGAAAACTAAAACTTGGAGAAATTGATATTGTAATAGGTACACATAGATTGTTAAGTAAAGATGTGGAATTTAAAGATTTAGGTTTATTAATTATTGATGAGGAGCATCGTTTTGGTGTAAAACATAAAGAGAAAATAAAAGAATATAAAACAAATGTTGATGTTCTTACAATGACAGCTACGCCAATTCCGAGGACATTGCATATGTCTATTGTTGGAGTTCGTGATATGTCTGTTATTTATGATCCACCACAAGATAGAAAGCCTGTACAGACATATGTGCTAGAATATGACCAAGAGGTTATAAGAGAAGCTATAACTAGAGAACTAGAAAGAGATGGTCAGGTATTTTACCTATATAACAATGTTGAAGGAATAGAAAGAAAGGCGAAAGAGGTTCAAGAGCTAGTTCCAGAAGCAAAAGTGGTTTTTGCACATGGAAAGATGAGCGGAACAGAGATTGAGAATATAATGCAGGATTATATTTGGGGAAGTTCAAATGTAATGGTGTGTACAACAATTTTAGAGTCTGGCATTGATATACCGAATGCAAATACTATCATTGTTGAGAATTCAGATAGATTGGGACTTGCACAGTTGTACCAAATAAGAGGAAGAGTTGGAAGAAGTGATAGAGAAGCTTATGCATATATTACTTACAAAAAGGATAAACTATTATCTGATGTTGCGGATAAAAGGTTAAGAGCTATTAAGGACTTTACTGAGTTTGGCTCAGGATTTAAAATTGCTATGAGAGATTTAGAAATCCGTGGAGCAGGTAGTATTTTAGGAGAAATTCAGCATGGACATATGGAAGATGTAGGATATGATATGTATTGTAAATTGCTTGATGAAGTAATAAAAGAGATGCAAGGTGTCCAAATCGAAGAAGAGATAGAAGTTCAAATTGATTTAAATGTTTCAAGTT
Organism: uncultured Clostridium sp.; assembly: GCA_964634355.1. Taxonomy (GTDB): domain Bacteria; phylum Bacillota; class Clostridia; order TANB77; family CAG-508; genus CAKPSH01. The sequence goes on along the minus strand of CAZWIF010000009.1, from coordinate 16,418 downwards.
TTATTCCAGATGAGTACATACAAAGCAGTAGTCAGAAAATTGAGATATATCAAGATATTGCTTTGTGCAGTAATGAGGAAGATATTGAAAACGTAATAGATGAGATAACTGACAGGTTTGGGAATATGCCTTCTGAAGTTGAGAATCTATTAGAGATAGCCCGTATAAAACAATCTGCTAAAAGAGCTAATATTATAAGGGTAATGCAGAAAGGGAGACAAATTGTATTTACTATGGATTCTAAGAAATTTAACATGGAGGCAGTGCCAAAGTTAATTAGTGAATATAAAGACAGGATAAAATTTTCTTCAGGAATTAATCCTTATATAACATATAAAATTAAGGATGAGGACAATATTGTTAAGGAAGTAAAAGAATTTTTATCTAAAATCTAAAATGAGAGGAAGAGAATAATGCAAGTTATTACTAGTAAGGATAATGAGATAATTAAGAGCGTAAAAAAATTGAAAGAGAAGAAGTATAGGGATGAGAATAAAGAGTTTATTGTAGAAGGGATTAAATTAATTCAAGAGGCTATAGAAGAGAATGCTAAAATTAAGATGATTATTGTTTGCGAAGAGTGTATGAAGGAAGAATGTATTGAGCAGAAATTGTTGTATCAAATAGCAAAGTATGATTGTATTTATGTTTCTGAGAAGGTGTTTAGTACTATTACAGATGTAAAAACTCCACAGGGAATGCTTGCTGTAATAGAGATGGAAAATACTGAAGAAAAGATAAAGTTTGATGAAGATATCATTTTTGTCCTTGATGGGGTGCAAGATCCGGGAAATTTGGGAACGATATTGAGGACAATTGATAGCGTGGGACTTTCACAAATTATTGTATCTAAAGATACAGTTGATGCATATAATCCTAAGGTTGTTAGATCTACGATGGGGGCTATATTTAGAGTAAAAGTTATTGAGTCGCAAGATTTGATTAGAACACTTAGAAATATAAAGAAGCATAGATTTGAAATATTGGCTACTTCATTAGAAACGACTGAGGATATTTATGATGTTGATTATAATAAGAAAGTGATAGTTATTGGGAATGAAGCTAATGGAATCTCTAATGAAATTTTGCAATTGGCAGATATTAAGGCTAAGATACCTATGTTTGGAAAGACAGAGAGTCTTAATGCGGCCGTTGCAACTAGCGTTATAGCATATGAATATGTAAGAAGAAAAATAGGAAAATAGTGAAAATTAAATCGAGAAAATAAATGGAGGAAATATGAATTTACTGGACGAAACAAAGTTTATAATGAAGAAATATGGGATTTATGCAAATAAATCATTGGGACAGAATTTTTTAATAGATGATAGTGTAGTTGAAAAGATTGTAGAGAGTGCAAACATTTCTAGTGAGGATTTGGTTATAGAGATAGGTCCAGGGCTTGGAACTTTAACTAATGAACTATTGAAAAAAGCCAAAAAGGTTATTGCGATTGAATTAGATGATAGAATGATAAGGATATTAAAGGATAGATTTGCTTTATATGACAATCTGGAGATTATAAATCAAGATGTATTAAAAGTGGAGTTGAATTCGATTATTCGAGATGAAAAAAAACATAATGGAGTAAAGAGTGCGAAGGTTGTAGCAAATTTACCATATTATATAACAACACCAATAATAATGAAACTTTTAGAAGAAAAAGGTGACTTTGAGAGCATTACAGTAATGATACAAAAAGAGGTGGCTGATAGATTGTGCGAGATACCTGGAGGAAAATTAAGTGGTGCGATTACATATTCTGTATTTTATTATGCTGAAGCGGAAAAGGTTTTAATGGTACCATATACTTCTTTTATACCAGCACCAGAGGTGGATTCAGAAGTAATTAATCTAAGAATAAGAAAAGAACCACCAGTAAAAGTTAAAAATGAGAAAAATTTGTTTAAGATTATTAAGTATGCATTTATGCAAAGGAGAAAAACTTTGATTAATGCATTATCTAAGTGTGATTTGTTCAGTGGTAAAGAACAAATAAGGAAAATTTTAGCCGAGCTCAATATTAATGAAAAAGCAAGAGGAGAAGAATTGAGTTTGCAAGATTTTGCAAATATTGCTAATAAATTATAATTTGTAGGTGAGATGCGAGAAATGAGATGTGAGAATGTAGGGGCGGGCCTCGCGTCCGCCCGTTGAGAATTTAATTTTGTTTTAAATAAATACATTTAAAATAAATAATACAAATATTTTAAATATATTGTAAATATTAAAAATGGGCAGACGCAAGGCCTGCCCCTACAGAGAAAATAATATATTTATTTAATTATCCCAACAAACAACAATTTATTTTATAGAAATGGGAAAAACGTTCCAATTTTCCAGAAAAAATATTGGGATGATAATAATGATTGAAAATTATAAAGAAGAAAATAGTTACAATTCACAGCTATTTTTATTAATATAAGGGAATTCTAATATAATTATTAAGTAATGAGTTCGACCCCCGTGTATTTATTCACAGTATGTCCTTAGAGTGTGTATCTATAATAGGAATATTCGGTATCTTAAACGCCTTAGAGAACGAATGGATTTAATAATTTATATTAGAATTCACCCAGCAATCTTCATATGCTGTGAATTGTAAAAAATGTGAAAATTTTATGAAAATTCACATTTTTTCTTTTATTTCATATATAAGATATGGTATAATACGAAATTATTACACAAATTGAAAGAGGGAATGAAATTAATGTTTAAACTCTTAAAGAAATATATGAAAGGATATTGGTTATTTGCTTTTTTAGCACCAATATTTATAATAATTGATACTTTGGGGTCAATGGTACAACCATATTTTATATCACAAATTATAGATGTGGGAATTGCCAATAATGATGTTGGATATATAACTAAGGCAGGAATCCTAATGATATTAGCTGCAATTGCTTCAATGATAGGTGGATTTCTAGCAATGTATTTTTCATCAAAAGCTGCATATGGATATGGAGCAAATTTAAGAAAGGATTTAATATCTAAAATACAAGAATTTTCTTTTGCGGATATAAATAAATTTAATACATCTTCTTTAGTAACAAGATTAACAAATGATGTTGAGATATTGGTAAACCTAGTTCAAATGATGTTAAGAATGTTTATTAGATCACCTTTTATGTTATTAGGTGGAGTAGTAATGACAGTTATAATTAGTCCAAAACTTGCACTAGTTTTCGTTGCTATCTTACCTATTATTGCAGTTCTAATGTTATTTATTATAACAAAAGCCTTTCCTTTATTTAAGATAGTTCAACAAAAGATTGATAAGGTTAATGCAGTAATGAGGGAGAATTTAATAGGGGCTAGAGTGGTAAAATCATTTGTTAGAGAAGATTTCGAGAATGAGAGATTTGAAAAAGCAAATTCAGATTTGATGAATACAAACATAAAAAGTTATAGAATAATGGTATTTTTAATGCCTGTTGTAATGATAGTTATGAATTTGGCTGTTGCAGCAGTTTTAATAATTGGCGGTAATGGAACAATTGAAGTTGGATCGATAAGTGCATCAATTACATATATTACAATAACATTAATGTCTTTAATAATGCTATCAATGGTATTTATGAATTTTTCAAGGTCAAAGGCAGCGTCAGACCGTATAGCAGAGGTGTTAGAACAAAAACCAGAGATTAAGAATAGTGAGAAAGCACTCAATAAGAAAATCGAGGCTGGTAAGGTTGAGTATAATATTAATAAATTTGAGTTTACAGATGATGAAGGAGAGGCTATATTAGAGAATATTAAATTTACTATACAACCTGGAACAACAGTAGCAATTATAGGTTCTACAGGAACAGGAAAATCTACATTAGTTAATCTAATGCCAAGATTTTATGATGTAACTGATGGGTATGTTAAAATTGATGATGTAGATGTTAGAGATTATGATATTCAGACTTTAAGAGATGCCATTGGAATGGTACCACAAGAAAATAGATTGTTTAAAGGAACAATTTCAGAAAATATTAGGTGGGGAAAGAAAGACGCGACTTTAGAGGAAATAAAACATGCTTGCAAGGTTGCCCAAATTGATGAGTATATTGAGAAATTGCCTGAACAATATGAAAGTACTGTTGAACAACGTGGAGCAAATTTTTCAGGTGGACAGAAACAAAGACTTGCTATAGCAAGAGCGTTAATAAAGAATCCCAAAGTGTTAATTTTAGATGATAGTGTTAGTGCTTTAGATAGTAGAACAGAAATAGAGTTAAGAAAAGCTTTAAATAAGGAGTTTAAGAATACAACAATATTTCTAATTGTACAAAAGATAAGCAGTTGTAAGGATGCCGATTTAGTTATTGTTGTTGATGACGGAACTGTTGTAGGAATAGGCACACATGAAGAATTAATGAAAAATAACGAGGTATACCAAGAAATATATAATTCACAAAAAGAGGTTATGGAACAAGACTAGGCTGAATAATTGTAAAAATCGGGTTATCTAAGATGGTGATTCCTACAGGATGACCTAAGATGAGAGGTTCAAAAATGAACAACAGATGTTAGAAAGGAAAGATGAATATGGCAGAGGCAAAAATAGGACCTGGTGGAAGAGGACCAATGAGTGTTAATCTTGATAAAGCTAAAGATGTAAAAGGTACTTTGAAAAGATTAATGAAATATGTGGAACATCAAAGAAAATGGCTAATATTAGTGATTGTATTTATAATTTTATATGTGGTTGCGAATTTGGCTACGTCTATGCTACTTCAGCCAATTATTGATGATTATATAGTACCAATAATAGAGAGTCCAGAGGACTGGTCTTTAAAAATAGCATTTTTTAAGATGATGATGTTATATATATTAATTGCAATAGCGGTAGCAGTTTTCTCATATGCACAATCAAGAATTATGATTACAGTAGCTCAAAAAGCTGTAAAAGATATGAGAAAGGATTTGTTTGCAAAGATTGAGAAAATGCCAATTAGATATTTTGATACTCATCCATATGGAGAATTAATGAGTAGAATTGTTAACGATATTGACAATGTTAGTAATGCACTAAATACAAGCGTAAATCAAATGATTTCAGGAGCCTTAACGCTGATTGGTACGCTGGTTGCTATGATAGTTATAAGTCCGTTATTAGCACTTATTAATTTATTAGCATTACCGCTAATGTTGTTTGTTGTAAGTAAGATAGCGAAAATAAATAGGCAACAATTTATTAAACAACAACAGGCCTTAGCTGAAGTTAATGCATATATTGAGGAATATGTATCAGGACAAAAGGTAATAAAGGCATTTAATAAAGAAGAAGATGTAAAATCAGGATTTAATGATAAGAATGAGTTATTGAGAAAAGAAGGTTTTAAAGCTCAAGCTATTGCTGGAACAATAATGCCAGCAATGGGAAATATAAGCAATATAAGTACGGCAATAACTGCAATAGTATCTGGAATTATGTGTATAAATGGAAAAATAAGTGTAGGAACAATTGCTTTGTATACTAAATTTTCAAAAGAGTATTCAAGACCAATCACTGAAATATCAAACCAATTTAATGTAATACAGGCAGGACTTGCAGGGGCTGAAAGGGTATTTCAAATTATAGATGAAAAGGTTGAGTTCCCTGAAAATATAGGAAAACCTGAAATAGGAGAAATAAAAGGTCTAGTCGAATTCAAGCATGTAAGTTATCAATATGATAATAACGACAAACCAACTTTAAAAGATATTAGTTTGATTGCTGAACCTGGTCAAACCATAGCTATTGTTGGACCTACTGGTGCTGGGAAGACAACAATTATTAATCTATTAACTAGATTTTATGATGTTACAAGTGGAGAAATATTAATTGATGGAAAAAACGTAAAAGATGTAGATAAAGAATCTTTAAGAGATTCATTGGGAATTGTTTTGCAGGATACAGTGTTATTTAATGAAACTGTGAAAGAAAATATAAGATTTGGAAAATTAGAGGCAACAGATGAAGAGATAATAGAAGCTGCAAAGCTAGCGAATGCACATTCATTTATTAAAAGGCTTCCACATGGTTATGATACAATCTTGTCTGAAGATGCAGGAAATATATCAAAGGGTCAGGCACAATTATTGAATATTGCTAGAGTAATTTTAAATAACCCTCAAATATTAGTATTGGATGAAGCTACAAGTAATGTAGATACACGTATGGAGGTTAAGATACAAGAAGCTATGCAAAAATTATTAAAAGGAAGAACAAGTTTTGTAATTGCACATAGACTATCAACGATTGTTAATGCTGATAAGATTATTGTTGTGGATGATGGTACTATCCAAGAACAAGGAACACATACGGAATTAATAAAGAAAAGAGGAATGTATTATAGAATGTATACAGGATTAAATGAAGAAGCAGTGTAACAGATAAATTGTAAATTTTTTTGTGGAAAATTCTCAAAAAATGCTGTTTCCCTAGAAATACAAGGGAAAAAGAGAAATGAAAAAAAGTTGACAAGAATTGTGATTAATAGTATAATCAACCTATCTAAAGAGGAGGTATAAAATCACTTATGAAGGAAAATGAACAAGCATCTTTATCTATAAAAAAGATAGCTTTAATTACAATTATATTGGTTTTTATGCTTGGTGTAAGTGTAAGGGCTACTACGGCTACTTTAAATACAGTCACGATTGTTCTTTCAGATAATTATCAGATTGAAGTAATTACAACTAAAAAAGTTGTATCAGAAATATTAGAAGAAAACCATATAATAGTTTTGCCAACAGAAAATGTTTTACCCGCATTGGATGCAGAAATAGGAGATAGTAATGCGACAATAACTATAACGTCTACTACTACTCCTACCGAATTAGTAACTATAGCAGATGAGAGTGAATATATTTCAATGGAACAGTTATTATCTACTTATTCAACAATTGTAGAGAAGATAGTTACTGTTAGTGAAGAAATTGCTTATAATGTTGTTAATTCATCAGGAGAGATAGTTGATACTACTAACACTTCAAAGAATTATAAAACTGTACAAACTGGAGTAGTTGGAGAAAAGCAAATTGAATATAAAATTAAGTATCAAAATGATATAGAAATAGAAAGGACAGTAATTAGCGAGACAATAGTTAAAGAGGCTATTGATGAGATTGTAAAAGAGGTTATAAATACAACAACTAGAAATTCAATTTCTTATAGAGCTAGTAGTACAACGCAAAGTGGTACAGCATTAGCACAATTAGTTGATGGAATTGAGCCAGTAAAGAAAACCTTAAATGCTTCTGCGTATACAGCATCTACTTGTGGAAAGAGTGCATCATCACCATCTTATGGAGTAACTTCTTCAGGTGCTAAAGCAGCAGCATGGTATACGGTTGCAGCGGGTTCAGCATATCCAATAGGAACTATTATATATATACCATATTTTTCAAACCAATCAAATGGAGGATGGTTTGTTGTACAAGATAGAGGAAGTGCAATTACAAATAATAAAATTGATATTTATATGGATACGTATAGTGAATGTGTAAGTTTTGGAAGAAGAAACTTAGAGTGTTATGTATATGTACAATAGAACAGAAAAACGTCCTCTTAAAGGACGTTTTTCTGTTCTAGAAATTAGAGGTAGAAAAATATGAAATTGATTTCATGGAATGTAAATGGAATAAGAGCTGCTATAACAAAAGGATTTAATGATTTTTTTGAAAAGGAAAATGCTGATATATTTTGTATACAAGAAACTAAGATGCAACCAGGACAAGCTGAAATCTTTTTTGATGGTTACAAACAATATTGGAATAGTGCAGTAAAAAAAGGTTACTCAGGAACGGCAATTTTTACGAAATTAGAACCATTAAATGTTAATTATGGAATAGGAATTGAAGAACATGACCAAGAGGGTAGAGTTATAACTTTAGAGTTTGAAAAGTTTTTTATAGTAAATTGTTATACTCCTAATGCAAAGAGAGAGCTTGAAAGATTAGACTATAGAATGACATGGGAGGATGAATTTAGAAATTATTTATTAGAATTGAATAAGAAGAAACCTGTAATTCTTTGTGGAGATTTGAATGTAGCACATGAAGAAATAGATTTAAAAAATCCAAAAACAAATGTAGGACATGCAGGTTTTACGAACGAGGAAAGAAGGAAAATGACAGAATTATTAAATTCAGGTTTTATAGATTCTTTTAGATATCTATATCCTGAAAAGGATAATGCATATACTTGGT